>CBFDTC010000029.1:0-13521 GCA_965612785.1 Candidatus Bathyarchaeota archaeon | reverse complement strand
CTCCTTCAGCGCCCTTTCGAGGAGGCTTCTCCTCAGGTCGGATGGGAGGTACATGGCGCCTCCAACCCTCATACCGTCCCTGTAGAGGCCGCCGAGCTTCTCACACTCCTCGGGGAAGGCCTTCCTAAGCCTCGCCCAGCCGTCCGGCCTAGGCTTAAGCGTGCTGGCGACCACGTGTCTAACTCCGGCTGAAACGGCCTCCCTGACAACCGCCTCTATCTGGTCGTCCGTGAGGAACGGTATTATCGGGTCGAGCCTAAGCCCCGTCGGGACACCCTCCTCGGAGAGCCTCGAAAGCACTTCAAGCCTCTCCGACGGGGAGGGGGCACCCGGCTCAAGCCTACGGCACACGTCCACGTCCAGGGTGATCAGGCTTACGGTGACGGCGGCTCCCAATTCCTTCAGGAGCTCCAGGTCTCTCAGCACGGTGGTGCCCTTCGTTACCACGAGCACCCTCAGGCCTCTTCCCCGGAAGGCTTCGAGGCACCTCCTCGTCAGCCTGAGGTCGGCCTCCATGGGCGGGTACGGGTCTGAGCTGTTGGACATCGATATCAGAGCCCCTGCCTTAACCTTCTCCAGGTCTCTCCTGACGTTCTCGAGAAGCCGCCTCTTGGGTCTGCACCTGAAGAAGTCCCGTATGTACGAGGATGCGTAACAGTACAGGCAACCGTGTTGGCAGCCTGTGTAGGGGTCGAGGGAGAGCTTCGGCGGACAGGTGCACAGACGACCCCTCCAGGGGTCGAAGGGCGTTATGACCCTCGTCCTCCCCGTCAGGTACAGGCTCATCCGTGGAGGGGGATTGGAAGGCCAACTTATAACGGTTATCGGAGCATAAACGCATGGTGAAAGTTTGAGACGCTTCGTCGGAGTGGACCTCGGCGCAACGTGGGTCAGGGCAGCCCTGGCCGACGAGGACTTGAGGCTCCTCGCCAGGGAGAAGGAGAGAACCGACGTCTCTTCGGAGGAGAACCTTCAGAAACAGCTCGTCAGGATCGTCTCGAAGCTCCTTACGGAGACGGGCACGGACAGCGTCGAGGCCGTGGGCCTGGCTTCGGTAGGGCCTCTGAACTTGAATGAGGGTTCAGTGGAGAACTCCCCGAACATACCGTTGACCCGCGTGAGGCTTGTGGAGCCCCTCTCCGAGGCCCTGAGGACTGAGGTCTACCTGATAAACGACTGCACCGCGGCTTGCCTCGGAGAGTGGCTTCTGGGTTCGGGCAGGGGGTTGAAGAACGTGGTCTACGTGGCCTTCGGGACGGGCATAGGAGGGGGAGCCGTCTCAGGCGGGGAGCTCCTGCTCGGGGAGGACGGAAACGCCATGGAGGTGGGACACATGGTCGTGGACCCGACGGGGTTGATGGAGTGCGGCTGCGGTAGGAGGGGACACTGGGAGGCATACTGTTCTGGGTCGGGGATGCCGAGGTTCTTCAAGAAGTGGACGGACAGGCTGGGATTGGCGGTGGAGTGGGTCGAGGAGGCGGACTCGAAGACGATACTGTCAAAAGCCAGACTCGGAGACCGGGTAGCCCTAAGGTTTCTCGGGGAGGTTCAGACGTTCAACGCATACGCCATGGCCAACCTGACGAACCTTCTGAACCCAGCCCTGATATCCGTCGGAGGGGCGGTGGCCCTCAACAACCAAGACCTAATCATAGAGCCCCTAAGGAGGAGCCTCCCGAAGACGGCGTTCTGCAAACCCCCCAAGGTAGAGCCATGCCGCCTCGGAGAGGACGCCCCACTCGTGGGCGCCATACTCTACGCCATGGGAGGTGGTTCGACACGTCCCCAGCTGGCGTGAGGAAGGTTGCGAAGGTCAGCGGGCTGGCTTCAGTCGTTGTGGCGTACGCGTCGATAGCCCTGGCGATAGCCGTGTCGCCGTGGTTCACATGGACCGGAAACTGGCTGAGCGACCTCGGAGCCCACATGCCCTCGGCACCCATATTCAACCTCGGCTTGATCGTCTCAGGGGCGCTTGCCACCGTGTTCTCCGTGAACCTGGTATCAGAAACGAGGGGAGCCGGAAGGGTGGGAGCCCTCCTCCTGACAGCCGGCGCCGTCTCGCTATGCCTCGTGGGAGCCCTGCCGGAGCCCGTCGGAAGGGCACACCTGTACGCGTCCGTGGCCTTCTTCACTCTGTCGTCCCTCGCCCTGATAGTCCTCGGAGCGGCCGTGACGGTCATGGGAAAACATGTTCAGGGCGTTATGACATCCCTGGCCGGCGTCACCTCAGCCGTCTCGATGCTCTACCCGAGGCCGTGGCCTGGAGGAGCCATACCCGAGATCATCGCGTCGTCCATGTTCTCAGCGGTCCTAGTGTACCTGAGCCTTGCGTCTCCGTGGCGGGCCCGAGGGGACTCGAACCCCTGACCTTGGGCTCCGGAGGCCCACGCTCTGTCCATGCTGAGCTACGGGCCCCATCTGACACTCTGAACGGTCTCCTAAATACCCTCGGTTGGGCTACTTGAACGACCTGAGGAATGCCTCTATCCTGTCGAGCCTCGTGTTTATGGCGTTTATCTGTCCAGCCTGCTCCTTCAGGTCCTTTATCAGACGCTCGATCTCCTCCCTCTGCTTCGAGAGCTCCTCCCTAAGCTCCGCCACCTCCTCGGCGGTGGCTATGTTGAAACCTTTGATCTTCCCGGATATTATGACCTCAAACTCCCTCGCCTCAACCTTCTCCTTAGCACCGGTCTCAGCCAACTGTTTCACCTAATTCACACCTACCCGAACGAAAATAAATAAACTTCCTCACCAGTGCGGAAAGTTAATGAATGTCGACGGGCTCATTTAGCATGCCCCGATGAGGAGTTTGCCGAGTACTGATAGGTGAGGAGCTGCCTAACCTGCCGAGGGGCGCCAAAAACAGGGGGGAAGCCCTTTGGACATCAGAGACATCGCCCTAACCGCGGTCATAGCGGCGCTCTACGCATCCTTGGTCGTCTTCCTTGCCCCCATATCCTACGGTCCAGTCCAGCTTAGGGTCGCCGACTGCCTCATACCCCTGTCAGCCATCCTCGGCTGGCCGGCCATAGCCGGCGTGACCGTGGGATGTCTCGTCGGAAACGCCTACTACTGGCTCAGCCCCCTCGACGTCGCCCTCGGCCCCCTCGCCAACCTCGTGTCGTCTCTCATAGTGTTCGCCTTGAGGAGGAGGCCTCTGTTGGCCTGTATAGTCGGCTCCCTCCCGATAGGGCTGGTGGTCGGCGGATACCTGTGGATGTTCTTCCCCCCTCCAGGGGTGCTCGGCGCCGTCTTGCCCGCCTGGCTCGGGATGATCGTGAGCATAACTTTAAGCTCCCTGATAGCGGTCGGCGGACTCGGGTACGGGATACTGAAGGCCCTACTCAGGCCGAACGTGGTGGCTGCGCTCAGGTCTTCTGGGATAAGGGTGTACGTGGAGGAGGATCAGGGGTAGGGTCTCCTGAGCAGCCTCGGAAACGCTATGGCATCCCTGACGTGGCTCAGCTTACATATCCAAGCAACAGTCCTCTCGACTCCGAGGCCGAACCCGGCGTGGGGGACGGAGCCGTACCTCCTCAAGTCTATGTACCAGTCGTAATCCTTCGGGTCCAGCCCCTCCTCCCTGAGCCTCTCCAAAAGGACGTCGAGCCTCTCTATGCGCTCACCGCCACCGATTATCTCTCCGTACCCTTCAGGGGCCAGCATGTCGGCTGAGAGCGTGACCTCAGGCCTGTTCGGGTCGGGCTTGTGGTAGAATGCCTTGGCTGTCTTCGGGTAGTGGGTTATGAAGAACGGGACGTCGAACTTGAACGTGAGGGGCTTCTCGTAGCTCCAGTCCAAGTCCTCACCCCACTCCACCTCGACTCCGTCCTTTTTCAGGAGCTCTATCGCCTCGTCGTAGGTTATCCTCGGAAGCGGCGGCTTAACCCTCCTTAAGTCGTCCGGATCTCTCCCCAGCTTCTCCAAGTCGTCCCCCATCTCATCCGCCAACGTCTGACATATGTGACACACGAGACCCTCAGCAACCTTCATCATGCACTCCAGGTCGCACCAGGGTATCTCGACCTCAAGGTGCCAGAACTCCGTCAGGTGTCTCCTAGTCCTCGACTTCTCAGCCCTGAAAGAAGGCGCAATCGTGTATATCTTCCCCAGGCTCGCTATCATAGCCTCGGCGTAAAGCTGCCAGCTCTGGGTCAGGTATGCCTTCGTGTCGAAGTACTTCACCTCGAAAAGCGTGGCTCCACCCTCACAGGCGGCTGAGACGAAGGTCGGGGCGTGGGCCTCAACGAAGCCCTGGCTTTCGAGCCAATCCCTCGCAGCCTTCAGGAGGCGTGCCCTTATCCTCAGAACCCTCTGCATCTTCTCGCTCCTGATCCACAGGTGCCTCTTCTCCAGGAGGAAGTCCGGTCCGTGGTACTTCTTGGCTATCGGGTAGCCCCTCTCAGCCTCGAAAACCACCCTGAAGTCCCTCAGCGAAACCTCGTACCCGCCTGGCGCCCTCTCGTCCCTGACGACCACCCCAGACAGCTCCACGGTGGACTCGATGGGGACGCGCTTAACAGTCTCGAACACTTCGGGTGGGACGAGGTCCTTCTTGACCGTGCACTGGACTATTCCCGTCCCGTCCCTCAGGAGTATGAACTGGACGCCCCCGCTCGACCTCTTGTGGTGGACCCATCCCCTCAGTCTAACCTGCTGTCCCTCGAGCTTTCCGGAGAGTACGTCGCGGACCTCGGCGAACTCCATGGGTACGCACCAGCCCAAGAATGATTCTCTGGGCTGAGATATTAACTGCTTCTTCTGTCAGAAGAACATTTCGAGCGTCGTCCCCCTCGGCTTTCCGACGAGGCTGTCGAAGTCTATGCCGAGTGCGTCCAGGACCTGCTCGAACATGCTCCTCATGTGCTCTATGTACTTCTCGACGTCCACCTCGTCCACGGAGGCGAGCTGAACAGGCTTTACGCCTCTCTCACCCCTGACCTTCACGAAGCCTATGATGTCCCCCGCCCCCAGCTCGACGCCCGTGGCCTTGAGCTGGAGCGCCGCCTTCACGTGCTGGGGTCTCGTGGCGTACTTCTCCGGTGCTTGGCTGAGCATGACGTAGAACGCCAGGTCCTTCAGCGGTATCTTCTTCTCCCTCAGCTTCTGGTAGTAGGACGAGACGAGGTCCCTTATCTTCTCCTTAGCCCCTTCTAGATCCTCCTCCCTCCTCACGGTCCTGAGTATCTCGACGAGTTCGAAGAACGCCTTCTTGAGGAACGGGGGTACATGCCTCTTCTTACCCGTCAACCCCTTTATGTCCACGGTTCCGTCTGGGTAGACTCCGAAGTAGTTCTTCTTCCTCTCAGAGAACACCGCATACCTGTACACCTTGTCCACGTCCAGCTTAATCCTGAGCTCCCTCTCAGCCCAGTCCAACAGCTCCTCTATCTGCTCCTTGGACGGGTTTTCGAGGAAGACGCTGTCCGTGTCACCGTATATGACGTTTATCCCGAGACCCACAGCCCTCTTCACGGTCTCCGTCATGGCGTACCTTCCTATGGCGGTCGTGCTCTCGGCCAGCGGTGGACAGTACAGCGGGAATATGTCCGACCCGAAGACTCCGTAGCTTGCGTTCAGTATCACCTTCAGAGCGCCCTGGACGACGCTGTACCACCTCCTCGACTCCTCTGGAAGCCTCTTGTCCTTGGAGAGGGGCTTGTACCACATTATCCTCAGGTCCCTGAGCGAGCCTATGACGAGGCTCATCAAACCCCTACGCTTCTTGCAGACCCAGTGAGGAGTCCCGGGAACCTTGTTGTCCATGCACTCCTCGTGTGGACACCTTACGGTCTCGTAGCTGAGGTTCCAGTTCCTTATTATCGACGGGTAGAGTGACGCAAAGTCAAGGACCACGACGTTGAAGTGGGCTCCTGGAACAGGCTGCTGGACTATGGCGCCCCTGTACTTCTTCCCCTTTATGACCGCCCTTGTGACGGTCTCGCCCTTCATGCGTAGGATGTCCTCCGGGTTGGGTATCAGCATCCCCCTACGCCTGTGCTCGTACCTAAGCAGGCTCAGTATCCACTTGGAAACACCGTACCTGTTCACGTCCTCGATGGGCATTATGGCTATCCTCGAGAGAACCATGAGGAGCTTCATGACGAGGTCGTCGTCGAACTCCGTCAGCCTGTAGGTCAGGTCGGCGTCCCTGAAGCAGTACTCTGCCAGGTCGTGTATCGAGAGCTTCGAGACAGGCTTCTCTATCTCCACCTTACCCTCGCCGAGTATGGAGGAGGCGACCTCCTGAAGGGTGTGCTCCCTGTACCTGTCGCTGAAGGCGTACACCTGGATGGATCTGTTCATGAAGAACTTGTACAGGTCTATGTGGACTCCGTACTTCAGGCCCGCCATGTTCTCCCCGAGCCTAATCGGTATCTGCTCCCTCGGAATGTCGATTCGCTTAGCCCTCTCCAGCAGGTACCTTAGGTCGAAGTCGTCCCCGTTGAACGTGACGACGACGGGGTAGTCCCACAGAACCTCGAAGACCCTCCGTAGGAGCTCCACCTCCGTCTCGCAGCACACGACATCGACTCCGGGCAGCTCCTCCCCCGGTCCCTCCTTGGACAGGACGAACACGGCCTTACGGCCGTCTGATGACCTTATGGAGGCCGCTATGACCGGGTACTCGGCCTTCCTCGGGTCTGGTATCCTCGTCTCAGCCGGGGAGAAGACCTCTATGTCGAGGGCAACCCTCCTCAGCCTCGGAACAGGCAGGCTGAGCCTCCTCGCCCACTCCACGGCGTATTCCCGAATCTCCTCATCATCTCCCGGGAGAACCCTCTTGATCTCCTCAAGCTCCTCCTCCGGGAGCTCCCACCCGGCTGGCTGTATCTCACCGTCCACAACCTTGTAGGGCATGCCGGGTATGAGGCCCGTGTCGTACAGGTAGTTGAGGTGGTACTTTATGTTCGACTCCCACGTGGGGATCAGCTCACGGATCCCACCCCTACCCCCCACTGCTAGGGGGTTTGACACGACTATCTTCGTCATTCTAACCGTCCTGTCGTGCAGTGGGTCGTACCTCTCCACAGGCTCGAGGGCAACGATGCCCCTGTAGCCTGAGACCCTCGGGTTCTGCTTTATCTCCTCGACGGTCAGGTTCGACAGGCAGTAGGGCATGTGGCCGGTCCTGTCGTAGTAGAGGTATATCCTCTGCGACTCGGGTTCGTAGAGCTTGAGGAAAGCCCTGCCACGCTCTCCGTCGTACCCGACTCCGATGAGGTAGGAGGGCTTGGGGAGGTCTGAGACCTCCTCGGCCTTCCCCACCACGTCTGTAGGCATCAACCATTATACGGTTCCGGATGGTTATTAATTGTCTCCGCCCACGAAATTCATGATGTCCCTAAGCTTCAGGAAGCTCAAGCAGAGCCTACACACAGCCGTCAGAGCCCTCACACTCGTCGAGATGCGGGGCCTCAGCGAGAGGCTTGCGCTGCAGGAGGCCTCCAGGAAGGTTAGGGTAAGGGACCTGGAAGTCCTCAGGTTCGCCCACAGGCTTCTTATCGAGACGGTCAGGAGGCTCAACCTGATAAACCTCGCCGTATCCGAGGCCCTCAAGCCCGTCAGCCTGAACGAGCTGAGGCCCGACGTGAGGTCCTTCCTGAAAGTGTATGCGTACGCCGTCCTCTTCGAGGATGGGAGGCCACATGCGTACGCCAGGGCTGGGAGGAGCATCCTCGGAGCCGGTGAGGTGTCGAGGGTTGAGGAGGCTCTGGGGAGGATAAGGATGATGGACTTGGACGACCTCTACCACGGCTTGAGCGACGAGGAGAGGGTCGCCCTGAAGACGTGCATGCCCACCTGGTTCGTACGCTACTGCTTCAGGCTGTTCGGCAGACACGCCTCACTACGGCTGTTGGAGGCCATGTCTAGGCCGACCCCCATATACGTGAGGGTCAACACCCTGAGGGCGTCGGGAAGCCGTGTGGTGGAGGAGTGTGAAAGGGAGGGAGTGAAGCTCGAGGCGGACCGTGACCTACCCTACCTTTACAGGGTTGTGGGCTGGGACGTGCCCCCCGTCCACACGAGGGCTTACAGGAGGGGACACTACTACATACAGGACAAGTCGAGCTGCCTCGCCGTCGAGGTGGCGAACCCGAAGCCCTTTACGACAGTCCTGGACGTGTGCGCAGCCCCCGGCGGGAAGACGACGCTGATGGCTCAGAAGATGAAGAACAGGGGTGTGATAGTGTCCGTGGACTACTCGGACAGGAGGATGCGCACCCTGAGGGTGGAAACGAGACGTATGGGCGTCACGGTGTGCCACCCGGTGGTCTCGGACGCCGTGAACCCCCTCCCGGTCAGGGTTGAGGCAGACCTTGTCCTGATAGACCCCCCATGTACGAGCACGGGGGCCTTTGGCAGGAGGCCGTCGGCGAAGTGGAGGATAACGACCAGGTCCCCCAAGACGATGTCGGAGCTCCAGTACAGGATGCTCGAAACCTCGTCGAGGTACGTCAAGAAAGGCGGTGTGCTCGTGTACTCGACGTGTAGCGTAACCGTCGAGGAGAACGAACTCGTTGTCGAGAGGTTCCTCAAAGACAACCCGAACTTCGAGCTGGAGGAGGCCACGCCGAGGATAGGCGTCCCAGGGTTGAGGGGCCTCACGGAGTGCATGAGGCTCTACCCACACCTGCACGAGTGCAACGGGTTCTTCGTCGCCAAGATGGTCAGGAAATATTAATTCTCCGTGCACGAACTTCTCTTTGCCCATGACCGAACTTCTCGTCAGGGGAGGCTACGTACTCAGAGGAGACGGCCACGTCCTAAGGGACGGAGTAGTCGTCGTCGAGGACGACCGTATAGTGGACGTCGGCGGAAGGGAGCTCCTCACGAAGTACCCGAGGTACGACAGGGTGGATGCAAGGGGCGGGGTGGTCTGCCCAGGCTTCGTGAACACCCACAGCCACGTCGCCATGACGCTGATGAGGGGGGTTGCAGACGACATGGATGTGGACAGGTGGCTTCGGGAGAAGATATGGCCTATAGAGGCGAACCTCAAGCCCGAAGACGTCTACGTGGGAACGCTTCTCGGATGCCTCGAACTCATCAGGAGCGGGACGACGTGCGTGAACGACATGTACCTGATGATGACGGAGGCCGTGAAGGCGTACCTGGAGTCTGGGATGAGGGCCGTCGCCTGCGAGGGCATATTCGACTTCGGAGACGAGTCAAGAGGCGAAGAATCGGTTAGGAGGTCGGCGTCGCTCGTGGAGAGGTTCGACGGAGCCGGGGAGGGACGCATAAGGTGCTTCCTCGCACCCCACGCCCCGTACACATGCGGCCCCGAGACCCTCCTGAAGGCCGTCGAGGAGGCTGAGAGGCTCAACACGGGCCTGCACATACACGTCGCCGAGACGAGGGGGGAGGCTGAGAAGATCGAGAAGCAGTACGGCGTCAAGGTGGACAGGGGGGTCGTGGAATACCTCGACAGGATAGGCTTCCTGAACAGCCGTGTCATAGCAGCCCACTGCGTCTGGCTCAGCCGGGAGGAGATATCGACGCTCAAGCGGAGGGACGTGGCGGTCAGTATAAACATAGTCAGCAACATGAAGCTCTCAGATGGCATACCACCCGTGCCGGAGCTCCTCGAAGCCGGAGTCAGGGTGGGCCTCGGTACGGATGGCCCTTCGAGCAACAACTGCCTCGACATGTTCGAGGAGATGAAGGTCCTATCGCTCGTCTACAAGGCCCTCAGGGACAGGCCGACTCTGATGGACGCCGGGACCGTGCTACGCCTAGCCACGAGGGGAGGGGCCCTAGCCCTCGGCTTCAGGGACCTTGGGCTGATCGAGAAGGGTATGAAGGCAGACCTGATCGTGGTGGACCTGCGTAGGCCGAGGATGAGGCCTGTACACAACCCGGTTTCGAACCTCGTGTACGCCGGGAAGGGACCTGACGTGAGGACGGTCATCGTGAACGGACGGGTGGTCATGGAGGATTGGGTGGTCAAGACGGTGGATGAGGAGCGCATCGTCGAGGAGGCTTCGAGGAGGGCTGAGGAGCTTGTGTCCAGAAGCTTGGAACAAAAGGTTTAATAAACCCCGCCCTAATCAGCGTCCGGTCCTAGAGGGTGTAGGAAGTTGGATAGGTACCTGGTAGATTACTCGGCCATAAGGGACGGAGCGGTCCCAGACCTGATAGAGTCTGGGAAGCTCGCCGGTGAGTTAGTCATACATAGGTCGTCCCTGCTGAAGGCCGAGGAAGACGCCAGGAGAGGCGAATTCAGAGCCGTGGAGGGCATAAAGGCCATAAGGGAGGCCGCCGAGAAGATGGGCCTCCAGGTCACGTTCACCGGGGACGACGGCTCCAAGGTGTACGAAGAGGCCTTGAGGCTGAAGGCCAAACTCGTCTCCAGCGACCCGGTAGTCGTCAGGGTCGCCGAGGCCTTGGGCATCGAGACCGTCTACTGCAGGCCTACGCCGAGGTTCAAGCTTGAATCCCTCTTCCAGGACGGCGTCATGTCCGTCCACCTGAAGGAGGGTCTTCCACCCTACGTGAAGAGGGGCAAGCCCGGCGCCTGGAGGTTCGAAAAGTTGGATGAGAAGCCCCTTGAGAGGTGGGAGCTCGAGGCCATGTTCAAGGAGATCGTCGAGGAGGCTCAGGCCTGTGGAGACGGTTTCGTCGAGATACGTAGGAGCCACTCGACGATAATCCAGCTCGGAAGCTACAGGATAGTCGTAACCGAGCCACCGCTTTCGGACGGGATGGAGATAACGGCCGTCAGGCCGATAGCCAAGCTCTGTCTGGAGGAGTACGACCTACCCAGACCCTTGATGGAGAGGTTCGAGAAGAAGGCTGAGGGAATCCTCATCGCAGGTCCGCCGGGGATGGGTAAGACGACGTTCGCCCAGGCGCTGGCAGAGTTCTACCTCTCTAAGGGCCGTGTAGTCAAGACGATCGAGAGCCCGAGGGACATGACGCTCCCGCCTGAGGCTACGCAGTACTCCAGGACCGCCGGAAGCCTCAGGGAGATATACGACGTGCTCCTGTTGAGCAGGCCTGACTACACGGTGTTCGACGAGATGAGGAGCGGGATGGACTTCAAGCTGTACGCAGACCTGAGGCTGGCTGGCGTCGGCATGATAGGCGTCGTCCACGCAACGTCGCCTATAGACGCCATACAGAGGTTCGTGGACCGCATAGAGCTCGGCATGATACCCTCGATAGTGGACACGGTCGTATTCATAGAGGCTGGGAGAGTGTCCAAGGTCTACACACTTGAGGCCTCCGTGAAGATACCGCACGGCCTGGAGGGTAAGGAGCTCGCTAGGCCTACGATAGTCGTGAAGAACTTCATGACAGGGATGGCTGAGTACGAGCTCTACGTTTTCGGCAAGAAGACCTTCATTGTCCCGATAAAGCCGAGGAAGAGCAAAGCCGAACGCATCGTGGACAACTACCTGACGAACGTGCCGGAGTACGAGGTGTCCGTCGAGGGGAGGCAGGTCGTCGTCAGGGTTCCGGCAGTCTACATGAACATGCTCAAAGCCAGGAAGGTCAGGAGGCTCGAGAAGGCTCTGAGAGGGCTTAACCTAGTCCTCAGGCTTGAGGCATGCTGAAAGATAACGGGCCAAAGTTTACCGAAGCTCGGCGAAGACGAAACGTTTTTAACGGATATCTAAATCTTACACAATCGGAGGTGGGATTGGAGGCTAAGGCGCTCGGCCGGCATGTAATAGCGGACCTCTGGGGAGTGAGGTCTAACCTACTTAATGATGAGTTTAAATTGAGAAAAATTTGTGTCGAAGCTGCCAAGAGAAGTGGAAGTACCATCAAGGGCGTCATGTTCTACAAGTTTAAACCCCACGGAGTGACCGGTGTCCTCCTCTTGGCGGAGTCCCACCTTTCAATACACACGTGGCCCGAGCACGGTTACGCCTCTGTGGACATATACACCTGTGGTTCCAACACAGAACCCTGGAGGGCGTTCGAATACATAGTCGAGGCGTTGAAACCCTCCTACGTGGAGGTGTTCGAGGCGGAGAGAGGTAGAACCGACCGGGGTGATGTACCCCCCGTGGAGGGCTGGTTTGTGGAGAAGTACAGCACGTATAACCTCCACACGGCGGGTGTCCTGAAGGTGCTCTACAGAGGGGAAAGCAGGTTCCAGCGCATAGAGGTGCTCGACCTGTACATGTACGGTAGGAGCCTGATAATAGACGGAAAGACCCAGTCATCTGAGAGGTTTGAGTGGATGTACCATGAGCCGCTCGTACACCCAGCCATGGTGACTCATCCAGAGCCCTCGAGGGTTCTCGTAGTCGGGGGTGGGGAGGGAGCCACCGCGAGGGAGGTTCTGAAACATGGATGCGTCGACGAGGTTCACATGGTAGACATAGACGCTGAAGTCGTCAAGGTATGCCGCGAACTCCTGCCGTCGATGAACGAGGGCGTCTTCGAAGATCCGAGGTTCTCGCTGATAATCTCGGACGGTAGGAGGTTCCTGGAGAACCTGAGGGACGACGTGAAGTACGACGTGATAATCGTGGATGTCACCGACCCAGCCAAGGGGTCTCCCTCGTGCAAGCTCTACACCAAGGAGTTCTACGAGGCAGTCTACAAGGCCCTCAGCCCGAACGGAGTTTTCGTGACGCAGGCGGCTGGCGTGATAGAGGAGGAGCCCATCGTCCCGAGCGTATACAAGACCGTTAAGACCGTCTTCCCGCACGTCAGGGCTTACAAAAACTGGGTTCCGGACTTCAACGACGAGTGGTGCTTCGTTATAGGCTCTAAGGGAGAGGACCCGGCGGCGCTCAGCGCTGAGGCCGTGGCTGAGAGGCTGAGGGAGAGAGGCGTCAATGGGCTGAAGATGTACAGCCCCGAGGTCCATGAGTTCCTGTTCAGGCTTCCCAAGTACTTCTTGGACCTACTGGAGGGGCCTGCGAGGATCGTTACAGATAAGGAGCCTGTATTCGTCTATTCTTAGGAGACGATTTTGAAGGTCGCGGCGTTAATAACCGGTGGGAAGGACAGCCTCTACGCGTTGATGAAGGCCCTCGAGATGGGGTATGGGGTCGAGTACCTCATCTGTATGGCTCCGAAGAACCGCGAGAGTTGGATGTTCCACTGGGCGAACGTTCATCTAACCCCCCTGGTCTCAGAGGCCATTGGGATACCCCTCGTCTACCGAGAGACTTCCGGGGTCGCGGAGAAGGAAGTTGAAGACCTTAGACAAGTCGTGTCCGAGTTGGACGTGGAAGTCCTTGTCTCCGGCGCCATAGCCTCCAGGTACCAGAAGAGCAGGATAGACAGGATATGCTCGGAGCTCGGCATCAGACATGTGGCGCCCCTCTGGGGCAGGGACCAGGCGGAACTCCTGTTGGAGATGTTGTCAGCGGGCTTGGAGATCGTGTTCACGGCCGTGGCGGCCCTCGGTTTCGGTCCTGAGTGGCTGGGTAGGAGGCTCGACCAGAGGGTGTTGGAGGAGCTCCTGGACCTTAGCAGGAGGTACGGGGTAAACCCTTGCGGCGAGGGGGGCGAATACGAGACGCTTGTGTTGGACGCCCCCGTGTACAG
>CBFDTC010000028.1:0-13527 GCA_965612785.1 Candidatus Bathyarchaeota archaeon | reverse complement strand
ACGTACCCCAAGTCCATGTGATCCACCGACAGCCTCAGAGCCTGGACGATCGCCGCCAGCGGGCCCTTAGCGTCCACTACACCCCTGCCGGACAGTATCCTCCCGTCGAACCTGACTGGGATCATGCCTGGAACCGTGTCCAGGTGTCCGCATAGCAGGACCCTACGACGGTCTCCTCCCTGGCAGAGTATCCCGCCTCTGCTCAGGACGGTGGGGTGGAGGCCGTACTCACGTAGCTTGTCCACTAGGTAACCTCTGGCCTCCTCCACGGAGCCCGTCGGACTGTACCTTTCGAGGAGGTTTAAGAGGAAGCTAACCTCCTCTCTTTCCGACGACTTCCCTGAGGACATCTAGAACCCTTTCCACCTGCCACTCCTCAACCACGAGCGGGGGTAGCATTCTAACGATGGTCCTACTGGTCTTCAGCAACAGGACCCCCATCCGCATGGCCTCCTCCACGATGTCGGAGGCCACCGGAAGCCTAAACTGTACGGCCACCATTAGTCCAAGACCCCTTACCTCCCTTATAATCTCTCTGTTCTCGTCCCTAATCTCCATCAGTCCGTTGAGAATCTCACGTCCAATCGCTGAGGCCCTCTCCCAGAGTCTCCCCTCGACTATGACCCTAAGCGAGGCGGCGGCCGCCGCGCATGAGAGGGGGTTTCCACCGTATGTGGTTCCGTGTATCCCAGGCTTCGTGGACTTGGACACCTCCTCGGTGGTCACCGTGGCCCCTATCGGAAGGCCTCCCCCAAGCCCCTTGGCCAGGCAGAGGATGTCCGGCTCGACCCCCCAGTGCTCGAAAGCCCACATCCTGCCCGTCCTTCCGAGACCTGTCTGAACCTCGTCGAACATCAGTAGGGCTCCAGCGTCGTCGCAGACATCCCTAGCCGCCTTTAGGTATCCCTCGGGAGCCGGATATACACCCCCTTCACCCTGTACGGGTTCGAGGACGACCGCCGCCACGTCGCCGTCCACTGCCTCCTTCAACGCCTCCTCGTCGCCGAAGGGGACGTGTCTGACGCCTGGGACGAGGGGTTCGAAGGGTTTCCTGTAGTGGGGGTTCCAGGTTAGGCTCAGCGACCCCATCGTCCTGCCGTGGAACCCCTTGACGGCCGCCACGAACTTCTTCCTGCCCGTGTGTAGTCTCGCGAGCTTCAGGCCGCATTCGACGGCCTCCGTACCGCTGTTGGAGAGGAAGACCCTCGTCAGGCTGTCTGGAGTCGCCTCGACCAGCCTCTGAACAGCCTCGGCTCTGGCGTCGTTGTAGAACATGTACGGACAGTTTATCAGCCTCTCAGCCTGCCTCCTGACGGCTTCGACCACCTCGGGGTGGCAGTGTCCGAGCAGGGCTGCCCCGTAGCCTGCCACGAAGTCTATGTACTCCCTGCCCTCGCTGTCCCAGGCTATGGCTCCCCTTCCACGGACTATGGCTATAGGCCTCTTCACGTAGAACGGTATTACGTGCCGATCCTCCATCCTCCTAACCTGTTCGACGTCCATGGTAGACCACCGTGCACCCCTCGTGGTTAAGGGCCCTCATTATCGGGTTTCCCCTCAGCCCGGAGGCTATCACAACCTCCCTGACGCCCATCTGGAGGGCCTCCTTGGCCGCGAGGAGCTTCCTCTTCATCCCTCCCCCGACGGAGACCATAACCTCATCCAGCTCGGGCAGGTAGGCCTCGGTGAGGAGCTCCCCGTCCAGGTACACGCCCTCCACGTCCGTCAGGAGTACGAGGGTGCGGCTTCCCAACTCGCCCGCTATCCTGGCCGCAACCCTGTCTCCATCCATGTTGAGTATGAGGCCCTCCTCGCCTATCCCGAGGGGGGCTATGACGGGGATGTAACCCATGTCAAGCAAGCCCTTCAGAAGCTCCACGTTCACGGAAACAGGCTTCCCACTCAGGTCGTCCCTTATCAGGAGCTTCCTGCCCCTCTCGTCCACGACCCTTATGGCCTTCTTACGCCTGGCCCTCACGAGACCCCCGTCCACCCCTGACAGGCCGACGGCCTTGACGCCGTTCCTGACGAGCTCCGAGACGATTTCCTTGTTCACCTTACCCGCGAACACCATCTTCATCAGCTCCAGCGTCTCCCGGTCGGTTATCCTCGTCTTGAAACCGCTCACGCTCGTGTACACACGCCTCTTCACACCCATCCGCTCGCAGAGCTCGTCGACGACCCTCCCACCACCGTGGACCAAGACGACCCCACGGTCCTCCGACAGCTCCTTGACGTCGTCTACGAGCGTCTTGGAGTACCCCTCGGAGACGCTTCCACCTATCTTCACGACCACGACGTCTAAATCGGGTGACATCCTATCACGTCCAGACCCTTCCTCTCATCCAACCCGAGCATTATGTTCAGACACTGGACGGCGTTCCCGGCTGAGCCCTTTATCAGGTTGTCTATGGCCGAGAGGACGACCACCCTACCGTAGTCCGGATCCACCTCGAAACCGACGTAGCACCTGTTCGTCCCCACAGCTATCTTGGGGTCCGGCAGCCTGTACTTTGCCTTGTAGTCCCTCAGGAGCACGACGAATGGCTCCCTGCCGTACGTGGATCTGTAGGTCCTCCACACCGTCGCCTTGTCCAACTCGGCGAACACGTGGGAAGCCGTGAGTATGCCTCTGACGATGTCCACGGCGAACGTGCTGAGGGCAACCTTGAACTCCTTCCCCGAAAAAGCCTTGAGCTCCTGCTCGATCTCAGCCGTGTGCCTGTGGCCGACGGGCTTGTAAGGCCTTACCACGTTGGCCCTCTCCGGGTGGTGTGAAGCCTGGCTCGGCTCGACACCCCTGGCGCTGCTGCCCTCCATGGCGTCCACGACTATCGTGCAGGAGTCGATGAGCTTGGAGATGGGTGCGAGGGCCAGTATGGCGGCGGACGCCGTGCAGCCCGGACATGCTATCAACTTAGCGTCCTTTACCTCGGCCCTGTGGAGTTCTGGAAGCCCGTACACGCTCTTCTCCAGCAGGTCTGGGTGCGGGTGGGTGAAGCCGTAGTACTTCTCGTACAGCTCCGGGTTCTTCAGCCTGTAGTCTGCGCTAAGGTCTATCACCCGCACGCCCATCCCGACGAGCTCCGCGGTCTGGTCGAGCATGGCTCCGTGGGGTGCGGCTGAGAGGACTATGTCGAACTCGGAGAGCTTGTTCACGTCGGGCTTCTCGAACCTGAGGTTCGTGTACCCCCTTAAGTTCGGGTGGACTCTGTAGACGTACTCTCCGGCCATCCTCCTGGAGGTTACGAGACCCACGTCTACGTCGGGGTGCTGGAGGAGTATCCTCAGCAGCTCTCCCCCAACGTATCCGGTTCCCCCGACGACGGCTACCTCGACCAACACGTTCACCTCTTGGCGAGTTCCCTCGCGTACTCGACTATCAGTCCGGGTATGTTCTGCTTGACGACCCTAGCGGTGTTGGCGAAGCCTGGGACATGGTTCACCTCGTGGACTATCAAGCCGTTGCCCCCCTCCATTATGTCCACCCCGAGGACTCCACCACCGACCGCCTCGGCCGCCTTCAGACTTAGGTCCTCCAGCTCGTCCGTTATCGGGCAGACCTCCGCCCTGCCACCTATTGTTGTGTTCGTCCTCCACTCCCCCTTAGGTGCGACCCTGTATATCGCGGCGACCACGCGGTCTCCGACGACGAAGGACCTTATGTCCCTCGGCGGCCTCTTCACGAACTCCTGTATGTAGAACACCTTGTGTATCGGGTGTAGGTAGGCCCTCGACTCGACTATGGCCTTGGCGCTCGACGGGTCGTTTAGAATGGCGACGAGTCTACCCCAGCTTCCGTGTATGGGCTTCAGTATGGCGGGGTAGCCGAGAGCCTCCACAGCCTTCAGGGCAGCTTCTTCGGAGAACGCGACGAACGTCTTCGGGGTGGGTACTCCGTGTTTTACGAGGGCTAGGGTTGTGAGCAGCTTGTTTCCGCAGGTTACGGATGTCTTGTAGCTGTTTATGACGGTCTTTCCGTGGTGTTCGAGTATGGCTGTCGAGTAAAGGCCCTTGAAGAATGAGAGGGACCTCTGTATGTACACGTCCTCCTGGAACTCGTTTCCGTCTGAGACTTGCATGACGGAGTTGAGTATGTTGAGCATTGAAACCTTAAGTCCCCTACGTTCGGCCTCCCTCTTTAGGGCCTTCTCCTCCCACTTAGCCCTGTCGTACAGTATTCCCAACTTTAGTGTCATCTACTCTCCCCAATCTTCCTCTTCGACAGTCGCAACCCTAACCTTCACTCCGTTCTCTCCAACCTCGTAGACTTCCAGCTCCGCACCGCAGTCGGGGCACTCGACTATCTCGCCCACTATGACGTCGTCGGGAACCTCGAACTGAGCCAGGCACTCAGGGCACTCAACGACCTTACCCACCTAAACCACCCCCTTGGACGATACTTTTCTATAATTGCGGATATACGTAAAAAATTTAACCCAACTTTTGGACAAGTATGGTTCAAATTCGAAACCATTTATGTCCCACATCCGGCAGATAAGGCACCATGACATGGCGATCACTTCCGAATGGCTACATAATTCGCCATGTGAATCCAAACTTAACCGTTATGTCACAAATTGAACACATACTGATGCTGGAGTTCCACCGGTAACTAAAAATTAGGTGGTGGGGTCTTTTACGCCGAACCCCTCGCCTCGACGCCCTCCGCCATCCCGTAGGGCTTCCAGAACAGGGACGCTGTCGGCCAGGTAGTACCCATGCTCGAACCCTTCTCCTCGACCTCCGTCAGCAAGGGTTACCGCTTTCTGTCGAAGTATATGCTCTTCCCGGTCGCGGAGAGCGGTATGCCGAGGGCCAGGTTCCCTTTGACCATGCCGAGTCTCAGCGCCGCTACGCCCACGCTGTACATCACACGGTTGTCCACGTTCAGCATGGAGGCCGTCTTAACCGCAGAGCCCACGGCTATGCCGAGGTCCAGCACGTAGAGGACGCAGCTTGGCCCCCTGTACCCCCTACCGCTCTTCCTGACGGCTTCCCTGAACTCCTCACACGTCCCGTATCCGCAGCCTCCACAGTCGAGGCCCTTAGGCTCCGAGGCGTCTACGGACACCAGGAGGACCGCGTCGCTCATCCTGACGGACTCGGCGTCCCTCCTGAAGAAGCTCATACCCGTCTCGGAGGCCACCCGCTCCATCTCCTCAGCCAACCTCTCGAGGTCTTCTTCCTTAACCACCCTCACATCCACGGCGTCCATCCCCCTCGCCTTAGGGGCGGTCCTCGCGCTTATGGCCATGAGTTCCGCGGCGTGTAGGATTGCCTGCTTAAGCTCGTCGGTCATCGAGTGATAGAAGGGCGGTTCTGTTTTTATTTCATTCCACACTGGGAAGAGGAAAACTCAATAAGGAACCGTAGTTTTTCAGTTTTTGAGCCATGGCCTTGCAGAAGTGTATACTGCTGAGGGTTTTCGACGGAATAGAGGAGGAGCTCAGGGAGATCTCCAGAGTGTTGGGCGAAGTCGAGAAGATAGACGAGATGTGCGAGAAGTGTGTGGGAAGGGGGCTGTGGGGGGTCCAGAGGACTTGGGCTAAGCGGTTCCTGATGGGCGAGAGCTTCGCCGTGATAGCCCCCACAGGGGTCGGGAAGACCGTGTTCGGGATGCTCATATCGCTGTACACGGCCATGAAGGGCGGCAGGGCGTACATACTCGTCCCCACAGCCCTCCTGGCCAAGCAGGTCGGTGACAGGCTCAACTCGTTCGCTGAGAGGGTCGGGGCGGCCGTCCGAGTGCTGTCCTACCACTCCCTCCTGTCCCGCGGCGAGGCCCGAAGGGTCCTGGAGTCCATACGGGCTGGGGATTTCGACGTGCTCGTGACGACTTCGGCTTTCCTGTCCAGGAGGTTCGACCTCGTCAAGCCCTTCAGGTTCGACCTGGTGTTCGTGGACGACGTGGACTCCATAGTCAAGCGCTCCAAGAACGTGGATAAGGTGCTCCTACTCCTCGGGTTCGACGAGCAGGTCGTGTCCAAGGCCCTACGCCTCGTGGAGCTCAGGCCCAAACTGGCGAAGGCCTCCGGAAGCTCCCTCGAGGACCTGAGGAACGAGCTCTACGAGCTGGAGGACGAGGTTTACAGGTACCTCGAGGAGAACGAGGTCGGAGTCCTGATAGTCTCAGGAGCCTCCCTCAGGGCGAGGAGGACTAAAAGAATCAAGCTTTTCAGGGAGCTCCTCGGGTTCGAGCTCGGGTCGGCCGTCAGGTACGGGAGGAACATAGAGGACCTGTACGTCGTCCCGGAGGACGTCGTGGAAGGCGCTGTGGAGCTGGTGAGGAAGCTCGGGAAGGGTGGCCTCGTGTTCGTGCCGATGGACCTCGGCCTGTCTTTCGCCAGGGAGGTTTCGAAGCGGCTTGAGGAGAACGGGGTTAGGTGTGTGGTGTACGACAGGGCCAGGAAGGGGGTCCTCGAATCGTTCAGGTCGGGCGAGGTGGAGGTTCTCGTCGGCGTGGCTTCCTACAGAAGCCCCCTGGCCAGGGGGATAGACCTCCCCGAGACGGTCAGGTACGTGCTGTTCGTCGGGGTTCCGAAGTTCAAGATAAGGCTTTGGGGTCGCCTAAGCCCGGCCAAGGCCATAATACTGCTGGCAAACCTCAGGGACTTCGTCGGAGAGGCCGTCAGGCTGAGGATAGACAAGGCCATAGCGGACCTGAGGAGGCTGTCGAACCTCCTCAAGGTGGGTGAGGTCGAGAGGCTTGTCGAGGCCACGTACTCTGGACAGGAGCTCCACGGCTTCATGGGGAGGGTTCAGAAGAGGTTTAAACAGGCCCTCAGCCTGATAGAGGAGCTCCTCTCAAGGGAGGACGTCAGGAAGAGGATGGAGGAGAGCCCGTACACGTCGCTGAGGACCGTGGACGGGGACGTCTACATGCTGATACCGGACCCCGTGGCGTACATCCAAGCGTCGGGCAGGGCGTCCAGGCTTTACGCCGGAGGGATATCGAAGGGCGTCTCGATAGTCCTGGTGGACGACGAGAAGGCCTTCAGGAGCCTCGTGAGAAGCCTTGAGTGGTACCTGGAGGAGAGCCGTTGGAGACGTCTGGAAGAGGTGGACCTCCAGGCCGTGATGGCGGAGGTGGACAGGGACAGGGAGTTCATAAGGAGCATAATGGAGGGACGCATAAGCCCGGAGGTCGAGGACCTCGTCAAGACTGCCCTCCTGGTCGTCGAGTCGCCCAACAAGGCGAGGACGATAGCCAGGTTCTTCGGGGACCCGAGCAGGAGGGAGGTGGACGGCCTAACCGTCTACGAGGTCGGAACCGAGAAGTACATCCTGTCCATAACGGCCACGGGGGGCCACATATTCGACCTGGTCACCCACGTGGAGGACGGGCTGTACGGAGTCCTCGAGAAGGACGGGTTCTTCATCCCGGTATACTCGACGATAAAGAGGTGCTACAACTGCGGTGAGACCTTCGCAGACGACTACGGAAAATGTCCGACGTGCGGCTCCGAGGAGTTCCTCGACAAGATCGAGGTCGTACAGGCGCTGAGGAGGTTGGCCAGGGAGGTGAGCGTCGTCCTGATAGGGACAGACCCGGACGCCGAGGGTGAGAAGATTGCCTGGGACCTGGCGAGGGTCCTGGAGCCTTACGTCGAGGACGTCAAGCGCATAGAGTTCCACGAAGTCACGAGGAAGGCTCTCTCAGAGGCGTTGAGGAACCCACGGGGCATAGACGAACGCCTCGTAGAAGCTCAGCTCGTCAGACGGGTGGAGGACAGGTGGATAGGGTTCAGCCTGAGCCAGAAGCTCTGGAAGCGCTTCGGGAGCAGGACGCTCTCAGCCGGGAGGGTTCAGACACCCGTGCTGGGCTGGATAATAGAGAGAGCCCTCCAGGCGAGGAAGAAGGTTTACTGCTTCCTCGTGCAGCTCGAGAACGGCCTAACCCTGACGGTCAGGAAGAGGAAGCTCGAGGGGGAGCAGAGGAAGGTCAAGCAGGGTGCCACGCTTACGTGTAGGGTGTTCGACGTCTCGACTTCTGAGGAGCGTCTCAACCCACCCCCACCCTACACGACGGACTCGATGCTCAGGGAGGCGTCTGACAGGCTTAGGCTTCCCGTCAGCAGGATTATGGCCCTCGCCCAAGAATTGTTCGAGACCGGTCTGATAACGTACCACAGGACGGACAGCACAAGGGTCTCCACAGCCGGCATAGGCGTGGCCAAGCGGTACATATCAGAGAGGTTCGGAGAGGAGCTGTTTGCACCGAGGACCTGGATGGCTGAAGGAGCCCACGAGTGCATAAGGCCCACCAGGCCTATAGACGCCAGCAGGCTCAGGCAGCTCATAGCCATGGGCATCTACAGGCCTGCCAGGAGGCTGACGAGGGACCACATAAGGCTGTACGACCTGATATTCAGGAGGTTCATGGCCAGCCAGATGAAGCCGGCCAGGGTTGTGAGGCAGAGGGCCAAGGTCGAGGTGAAGGAGCTCGGAGTAGTCGAGGAGGTCTCAGGCGTCTGCGAGGTGGTCGAGAGGGGCTTCACGGCCATGAGGCCTCTGAGAGTCGTCCCCAAGGTCTCCGAGGGGGTCGTGGCCGGCCGTGTGTTGAGGACTTGGAGGAGCCCGCTTGCACCGTTGTTCACTCAGGGTGAGATAATATCGCTGATGAAGGAGAGGGGCATCGGGAGGCCGTCCACGTACGCCAAGATAATCCAGACGCTGTTCAAGCGTAGGTACATAGTCGAGGTCAAGGGTCGCATAGTCCCGACGAAGCTGGGGATGGAGGTGTACGAGTACCTGAAGAAGCGTTACGGCAGGTACGTGTCTGAGGAGACGACGAGGAAGCTGGAGGAGTTCATGGACATGATAAGGGAGGGAGCCGTGGACTACATGGACGTCATAAAGACGCTTCACGGGGAGGTCTTGGAGATAATAAGGACTCCAGATTAGGGCTGAAGCGCAAAAACTTTTACGAGGGCCTCGGGTAAACCCTACTTCAGGTGAAAAGCCATGGTGGTGGCCTACATCCTGATCCAAGCAAGCAAGGGTAAGGCTTGGCCCGTACGCGAGGAGGTTCTCAAGGTCAAGGGCGTCGTGGAGGCCGTCTGCGTGACCGGGATATACGACGTGATAGCGAAGATAGAGGTCTCGGAGCTGAAGGAGATAAGCGACGTGGTCAAGAGCATACACAGCATAGACGGGGTCGAGAAAACTCACACCGCCATAGCTGTGTAAAACACCATTTTTTAAACCGTATCCAGATATTTTTGAGAAGAAGGGGCACAGCGGAGCCATGGAGCTCAAGGTAGTCTTCCTCGGGACGTCTGGAAGCATGCCGACGCCCGAGAGGAACCTGCCGTCCATAGCCCTGAGGAGGGGTAGGGAACTCTTTCTGTTCGACGTGGGCGAGGGAACTCAGAGGCAGCTGCTAAAGGCGGGGATGGGGTTCAAGCAGAAGACGTACATATTCATAACCCACCTACACCTCGACCACGTCTCAGGACTGCCCGGAATAATACACACCCTGAGCCTACTACAGCGAAAGGCCCCCCTGATGGTGTTCGGCCCACCCGGAACGCTCGACTACGTCCGCTCCATAATCCGGAGGGTCGGAGACCTCCCGTTCAAAGTCGTAGTCAAGGAGGTCTCAGCAGGCGTAGTCCTGAGAGGCCCAGACTACACCGTGTACGCAGCCTGGGCGGACCACTCATGCCCATGCCTCGCGTACGCGTTCGTGGAGGATGAGAGGCCGGGTAGGTTCTACCCTGAGAGGGCGAGGGCTCTCGGAGTGCCTGAGGGTCCGCTGTGGAAGAGGCTTCAGAGCGGTAAGCCCGTCATACTGACGACGGGTAAGGTGGTCAAGCCCGAGGACGTGTGCGGTCCGAAGAGGCCTGGGAGGAAGGTGGTCTACAGCGGGGACACGAGGCCATGCGACTCCGTGGTGAAGCTGGCTGAGGGGGCAGACGTGCTCATACACGACTCGATGTTCGGGGAGGACATGGCGGACAGGGCCTTGGAGGACGGACACTCCACAGCCTCGCAGGCCGCCGAAGTGGCCAGGAGGGCTGGGGTGTTGAAGCTCTACCTCACGCACATAAGCCCGAGGTACAGGGACGCCACTCCGCTTCTGGAGGAGGCGGTTAAGGTATTTCCGTTCACGACGCTCGCAGAGGACCTGATGGAGGTGGACGTGAAGTTCAGAGAGACTCCAGTAGGCGAAGAATGTGCCTGACGCTCTCCCCGACGCCGCTCGTCGACTCCACGGACACGGCCCCGCTGTACCCGACGTCCCTGAGCGCAGAAAGGAAGCTACGCCAATCCACGGTTCCCTTCCCTATCTCGAGATGTGTGTCCCGGTCTCCCATGTTGTCGTGGGCGTGGACGTGTACGATGCGGTCGCCGAACTCCCTTACGAACGCGAGGTTCTCGCCTATTATGTTCGAGTGCCCCACATCCAGGGCTATGCCAACCTCTATGCCGGACTCCTCGTAGAACCTCCTGAAGTCCCTGACGGATTTGAGCACGAACGGGAAGGGTTCAGGCATGTTCTCCAAAGCGGGCGTTACACCTAAGTCCTCGGCCAACTCGACGACCTTCCTCACGGACCTTACGTTCTCCCTCCAGCCTGTGCCGGGCATGAACTCCTCCAGCGGGGTGTAGTGGCCCGGGTGGAAAACCCACACCCTGCACTCGAGTTCTCCGGCGTTTCTCAGGGACCTGGAGACCCTCCTCAGCGAGGCACGTCTGGAAAGCTTGTTCGGGGAGGCTATGTTCACGTCGGAGAACGGTGCGTGGACGTAGTACTCGAGACCCCACGTCGAGGCGTACTCCCTCAGCATTCGAACCTTACGCCTGTCGAGGCAGTGCATCCCGTCGTCCACGACCTCTATATGCCTGACGCCGAGGCCGACTATCTCCTCGACCACGTCCCCGAGTTTTCTACCGAGTCCGTAGAGGGTCGAGACGGCGACTATCATATCGAATCACGGTATGAGCGGTAAGACCTCATCCACGACGAACCTAAGGTAACCCTTCCAGTCCGTCCTGCTGAACACGGTTACCGATCCGTCTCTGACCACTCCGACGACGTACCCGTGCTTCTCTGACTTGAACAGGATGTACCAGAGGCTCCACCTCTTGCAGTACTCCTCGAACAGGCTCGTCCCGACGAGGTCTGGGCCGTACAGGGCTATCTTGTCCACGTTCGGCACGTCCACGTCCTCGAAGTAGACGACCTTCGTTCCTTCAGGGTTTCTCAGGTGAAACTGTTTCAGGACGTCTGGCGGTATCCTGACCTCGACTATGCCTCCGACTCCTCCGAACAGTATCTCGCTCACCATGTTGGCGACCCTGTTCGCCGTCCTCTTCTTCTCCAGGGCTACGAAGAAAGTCCTACCACCCTGCTCGACGAACGCCATCGGGACGACGTACGTCTTCGGGACGGGCTTCACCCCGCCCCTGTGGAACACTCTGACGACGTCGTCGAACGTGAACAGGGCTGTGAGCAGGCTCTCCGCCAGGTTGAGGTCGGATACCTCCGTGACGAGGTGGAGCTCCACGCCGGCCTCCTCCCTGACATCCTCACGTCTGAACCCCTCCAGCTTCTCAGCCGCCTCGTGGAGGTCTAGGGGCTCCCTGACGAGGAACACCTTACCGGCTGTGGGCATCCAGGCCACCAACCAAACATATATGTGGGAGACTTAAGACATGTTCGCCTACACGACGGACGCATGCCTCAACAGTCGGAGCCGATGCTGGGGGACGCTACTTAAGCTTGACGGTGAGGGTGGCCGTGGCTCCCTCTATCCTGCCGCTTATCCTCCTCAGCTTACAACCGTATAAGGTCTCCAGGAGGGCTGATAGGAGACGCAGGGCCGGGCGTGGCAGGTGTGACGCTAAGCCCTCCTGACGACCACGAACTTGCAGTGTGAGTCTCCCCTGGCTATGCACTCGACCTCGTTGGCCGTGTAATCTGCCTCGAGGAGGGTCTTGAAGACCCCCTCCAGGTACCCCCTGAAGAAGTGTCCCCTAGGCTCCCTGAGCTTGCCCCTGTAGGGTAGGCACTCGAACAGGTCTCGAACGCTTATGACGGCCTCTCCCCTCTCCTCGTCGAGGGCCTCCACGACCGGTATTCCCCACCCCTTCGCCACCCTCTCCTTCAGGACCACGTTGAGGGCTTCGACACCCTCCAGCCCGTACTTCTCCCTAACCCTCCTAGCGTCCCGGACGCCTGCCTCGAGGCCCATGTTATAGATTATGGTCACGGCTCCGGACATGAATATGTCGAACAGCCTTCCGAACATCCCGCCGATTGTGTCCACCCTCATGAGTATGTGCCTCTCCCCGACGAGGACGAGAGGGAAGTGGATCTCATCCACGACGAGCTCCCCGACGCTCCTGGAGAACTTCACGTCTAGGACGACGTCCAAACCCCTAAGACGCTCGGCCACCTCATCCACCTCGACGCCTGCGTCGGTTAGGTCTATGAAGGAGCTCCACACAGCGGTCTCCTCGAACGCCTTAGCCTTCAGGAAGCTGGAAAGGACGTTTATACCCATGCCTGCCACGACGTTCAAAACCTTGACCAGGGAGCCTGGAACGTTCTCGACTTCGACCACGAGTTCGGCTATTCTCCTACCCGGCCCGTGTATGCTGAAGAGAACCTCCTTCTCAACGTATTCCCGATTACACACGTAGACGCACCAAAAATACTGCGTTGTAACGCTTATAAAAACATGGTTTTGGCATCTGATTTAAACAAAAGCCCGCTTAAAACTCAAATGCGGCCTCTACCTCTAAAGCGTCGGCGGTAGCCTAAGACGCCTTAAAAAAGGATATTATACCGAATAGCCGTATCGGGTGTTGAGGTGGTCTAGGTGGCTCGTAGGCCTGAGGCTAAGCCTCGGGTGATAAGGATGGAGGAATGGAGGAGCGAGCCCGACCCCCTGGTCCCGAAGTGCACCCTCACAGAGATGTTGTCCATCGAGGGGTTGGGGGAGGTGGGCCTCTACTTCATGCCGCCCGGAGAGCAGACGAACGTCTTCTCCATGGAGTACGAGGACGACGGGACGGCCGACGAGTACTACGGACCCTGCCACGAGTTCTACTTCATCCTGTACGGCGAGTTCACGATGTACTGGGGTAAGGACGCCGAGGAGGTTAGGGCTGGCAGGTCGGAGAGGCTGGTTCTGAAGGCGGGGGACCTGGGGTACTGGCCTCCTGGTTGGAAGTACGCCGTCAGGAACACGGGTAAGATACCGGGTGCATTCTTCTGGGGTATAACGTCTCCGCCTAAGGGAACCGTGCAGAGGGTTGCGTAGGAGCTCCTCAAGACGCTTCTACAAGCCAGTTCGGGTTCGCCTCCGCCCTAGACGCCCCCATCCCTCAGGGTATTATCTCGACGGTGTTGTTGAATTCCGGGTAGAGAACGTCCTCACGCCTCACACGGCCTTCGGCCACGAGCTCCTCAACCTCAGGCCTAACCTTCTCGACCTCCTCCACAAGGTGCCGTGTAGCCTCGCAGACCATCCTGAACCCATCCATCCCCCACAGCCTCTCACGGTGAGCGTA
>CBFDTC010000027.1:0-13612 GCA_965612785.1 Candidatus Bathyarchaeota archaeon | reverse complement strand
GAGTGGCCTGGGAGAAAGTACAGCCAGATACCGCCGGGTCTCAGGGGGAGACCGGAGTTCGACGAGGAGAAATGCGTCGGATGCACGGCCTGCGTGGCCCAGTGTAGCAGTGGAGCCCTCTCCTACGTCGATGAGGACGGCGTCAGACGGGTCAGCCTGTTCCTCGGCCAATGCCTCTTCTGTGGGAGGTGCGAGGAGATATGCCCCGAGGAGGCCGTGAAGCTCACGGAGGAGTTCGAGCTCGCGTACAGTCAGGGGTCTGAGGGGGCCTACGTTGAGAACGAGGTCGAGCTTGCGCAGTGTAGGGTCTGTGGAACGCCGTTCGCGCCTGTGAAGCATCTGGACAGGATTAGGGAGCGTGTACTGGAGAACATAGACCCCTCGGAGAGGGAGTCCATCTCGAAGGACATGGACATATACCTACACGCATGCCCGAACTGTAGGCGCCTCCACTCGTACGAGTGGAACACACATGTGAGGAAGAGGTATTAGGAGGGGGTGAAAAAGCATGCCCAAAGCCAGAGTCCTGTCGCCCTGGATCTTCCACCTACACGCCGGGGGATGCAACAACTGCGACATAGAGCTCCTGGCAGCCCTCTCGCCGAGGTTCGACGTCGAGAGGTTCGGGATAAGGCTCGTAGGCTCTCCGAGGCACGCCGACATAATCGTCGCCACAGGCCCTGTTCCGAAGCAGGTTGCCCCGTTCGTCAGGAGGGTGTACGAGCAGGTTCCCGAACCCAAGGTGGTCGTGGCGGTCGGCTCGTGCGCCATATCCGGAGGTGTGTACAACAGGAGCGACGGAAGGCCGAGCTACGCAGTCCTCGGCGGGGTGGACAAAGTGATACCCGTGGACGTGTACGTGCCCGGGTGTCCTCCGAAGCCTGAGGCGATAATACACGGGATAGTCGAGGCGATCAAGATACTCGCAGAGAAGTGAGGGGTCGTAAAACTGTTTTAGCGTGAAAAAGGGCGTGGGATCTGTCTACCCTAAGGCGGCTGTATTGGCTTTTATGAGCAGAGCCTTCGCAAGCCTCACGTTCTCCACTTTGCGTCTACACTCGGGACACAGCGAAACGAGTTTCTGTAGCTCTTCGAGAAGAGGCCTGTACGTCTCCCCACTCTTTTCGAGCAGTCTTCTTATGCACGCCTCCAATTGACTGCCGGTCTCGTAGGGTCTACCGCAACCTGCACACTCTCTCAACGGCACTTCAACGCCTTTCAGCATCTCCTCCTTACTCTTGAACCAAGCCTTGTACACGCCCGTGAGCCTGACGGCCTCCTCCGGACACACCTCCTGACAGGTGGCGCAGTAGACACATAGCCCGTAGTTCACCCTCACAGCCCTCCGGAATCCCTGATCCTCGACGGTTATCGCCTCAGCCGGACAGGAGTTGGCGCAGCCCCCGCAGCCCGTACACCTCTCAGGGTCGAACTCAGGCAACCCCCTGAAGCCTTCAGGGACGCCCCAATACTCTTCGCTCGTGTCAATCTCAAGCCCTAAGAGACTCGCCACGGCTTGCGCTATCGCCTGAGGCCTGGGCGGACAGCCGGCCACGAAGACGGTCACTGGGATGCCGAGCTGGTCGGCTGGTCCGAGCATGGAGTAGCCCCTAGCGAATATGCCCTTGCTTACGGCGCAGGAGCCCACGCATATGACTATTTTGGGCTCCCTCAGCTTCTCGTAAACCTCTCTCACCTCTTCCGACGTCTTGAAGTTCGCGCCACCCGTTATGACCAAGGCCTCGGCCTGCTCAGGCTCGTGGACGAGTTCTACGTACTGACCAACCTTGAATCTGGGCTGTAGGGCTTCTAGGATCTCTATGTCGCAGCCGTTGCAGGAGCTTGCATCCGCTCTGAACACACGAAGCTTCTTCACAGCCACTTCACATCACCTCCTCGGACGTGCCGTACGGGAGGTCTGACACAGCGACCTTGCGGGTACGGCCTGTCTCCGTGTCGACTATTATTAGCCTATCCGTGCATGCGTAGCATGGGTCTATGCTCTCCAAGATGGGTCGGACGTGCTCCAGCCTGGCCTCGAGGAGCGTCTTCCTGTACGTGAATACGTTGGCGTACGTGGGAGTCCTTATCTTCACCCTCTCAGGCATGTTGGTCCCGTTGGCCCTCACATAGTAGACCAGCTCACCCCTCGGCGCCTCGCCACGCCCAACGAACTCGCCCACCACGGGCTCACAGGGCTCAGCCGCTATGGGCCCGGACGGCAGGGCCCCCACCGCCTGCTCTATCATGCTTATGCTCTCAAGGTTCTCACGAGCCCTCACCATGGCCCTAGCCCTTACGTCACCGTCCTTCTCGACCACCACGTCGAAGCTGAGCTCCCCGTAGGCCGCGTAGGGATCGTCCACCCTTACGTCGCTCTTGACGCCTGAGCCGCGGAGCGTGGGCCCGACGGCGCCGAGCTTTATGGCGTCATCGTAGTCCATCACGCCCAAGCCAGCCACCTTCCGGCCGACGGGTCCGTTTTCATCCAGTATATCGACGCAGTACTGTGCTAGGCGTCTCATCTCTTTCATGGTGGACAATATGCTGGCCGCCGTCTTGGGCGTTATGTCACGTCTCACGCCGCCGATCGTGTTTATGGCATAGTGAACCCTGTTGCCAGATACGAGTTCGAGCAGGTCCATGACTTTCTCACGCTCGGCCATTATGTGCGCAAATGCCCTGTGCTCCCCCACGGCGTGTGCGAGCAGGGCCAGCCAGAGGAAGTGGCTGTGGAGTCGCTCCAACTCGGCCACTATGGTCCTTATGTACAGACCCCTCTCCGGCACCTCGATGCCCAGCAAGGCCTCCACCGTTGTGCAGTATGCCGTCGTGTGGGCGTGGCTGCAGATGCCGCAGACGCGTTCGGAGAGGAATACGGCCTGCCTGTAAGTGCGGGTCGTCATGAGGTTCTCTATGCTCCTGTGGCAGTAGCCCAGCTCTATGTCAACGTCCTTGACTACGTTGTCCTCCACGTAGAGTATGATACGCTCGGGCTCGAGCAGGTACTCGTGGTAGGGGCCTATCACGACTTCATCACGGCCAGGCATATCCTATCACCCCCACACCTCCTCTGCGAACTTAGCCACAGGGCTCCTATGGACCTCCAGGCCCAGCTCCTTGGGCTTCACACCAAAGCACATGGCCATGACCTCCATGAGGTGTAGCACGGGCACGTTGAACTGCATGCCGTAACGCTTGAGGGTCATCTGGCCTGTCTCGAACTGGCTTATGCATGCTGGACACGTCATGACCACACAGTCGGCGTCAGCAGCCGCTATGGCCTCGAGTTTAGGTGCCAACCGCTCCTTGAAGGAGAACTCCCTGTCAACGTTAGAGCTCGGGAAACCGCAACAGAGCTTTTCGAGCTTGTAGTTCACCAGCTCCGCCCCGAGGGCTTCGAGAAGCTCCCTCATCATGTTGGGCTTGGACCAGATGTCCTCACCAGGCCTAGACCTGAATAGGTGGCAACCGTAGTGGACGGCCACTTTGGCCTCTAGCGGTACCTTGACCAACTCCTCGATCTTGGCCTTGAAGTCCCTGTAGAGCGCCTCCACGGCGTGGAGTAGCTCGACCCTACCCTCGTACCTGTAGCCGAACTCGGCGAGCACGGAGTTCACCTTCTCGCGTTCCTCGGGATCTTTTAAGGCCTCCTCAGCCTCGAAGAGGGTCTCATAGCAACCGTTGCACAGGACGAAGAGCCTGTCAATACTCTGTTTTTCCGCTAGTGCCAGGTTTCTAGCGGACAGGGTGAGCCAGAGGTCTCTGTCCATGAGCCGTGTTATGACGGGTTCAGGGCAGCATGAGTAGCCCTGCACGTCGGTGAAATCGGCTCCTAGGGCTTCTAAGACCCTCCTGGCGGCCAGCTCGACGCTCGGATACCTGAAGGGTATGAGGCAGCCCAGGAAGAGACCGTACTTGACCATCTCATCCACCCCCTACCTGTACCTCAACCTACCCCTCTTCAGGTCGTAGCCCGCCCTCTTAGTGAAGCTAACCGTCCTAGCTATCTCCTTAAGCTCCTCGACCGCCTCACGGCTGGCACAGACCCCCGGCGGCGTGGGAGGCAGCCCGATCTTCTCTCTCCTACGCATTATGGTCTTAGAGATGGCCGTGCCACAGCCTGTGCTCATCAACGCCTCGGCCAACGTCCTAGCCTGCGGCGGGAGCGGGCCCTCCCGGGGCTTGAGGAGCGGCTTTTCCTCGTAGCCCTCCGGTGTGTAGAGCTTCCCGGACCTGAGACCGGTAAACTCGACGCCGAAGAGGTCCCGGATCTCGCGCTCTATGAACTCGGCTGGTGGTGCTAGGTCGGAGATATCGGGCACCTTTGCCTCCTCTTTGGGTACTTTGGTCCTGATGGTGACGACAGTCCCGAGGAGGTCTATGTGGTAGAGAAGCTCTATGTCGAGGCCTGTATCCACGGCCGAGATCGTCATGAAGCGTGCCTCACGCATCAGGTTGAGGGTTGCCTTTACGGCGTCTTTCAGGTCCTCAACCCCGACGGTCAGGAAGACGCGTTTAGAGGTCGGTGTCTCTATGTGAATGACCCTAGAGCCCAGTGTCTCCTTGAGTCTACTGACCGCATCTTCAGCCCTCACGCTCCCACCTCATACATTTTCTTCATGATCTCTAACGCCTCCTCCCTCGGTAGAACCTGTATGGCCTGGGGGGAGCAGTACTTTGCACACCAGGGGTCTCCGTCACAGAAGTCGCATTTCACTGCCACCTTAAGACTTTCATCGAACTGTGGGGCTCCCATAGGACAGGAGACAACGCACGAGCGACAGCCTATGCACTTCATCGGGTTTATGAGGACCCACCCTGTTTTCTCATCCTTCTTTATGGCCTCCTCGGGGCAGACGGAGGCGCAGACAGGGTCGTCGCAGTGCATGCACTGAACAGCCTCGAAGACCACGTGTTCAAGATCAAACGCTACATGCCTCCTGGCTTTTTCGAAGCTTAGGACTCCGTAGTGCTTGTAAGAGCAGGCAATCTCACAGTAGCGGCAACCAGTGCATCTGTCAGGGTCGTACAGGAGCACCAGCTGTTCGGAACCCTTGGCCACTACTACCCCCCCGAGCCATATCTTAAGTTTATTAAAAAAATTTTCGGAATTTTTCAAGATACAAATCAAATTGTGCTTTTTAGCGGTAAAACGATGAGGCTTCACTAACTCGTTGCACCCGGTTCGGTGATTAAAGTTTAAATCATGTATTTTTGTCTATGTTTGGTGTCCTGAATGTCGGCCTCGGCGAAGAAGGTGGCTGAGGAGTTCAAGAGGATGGTTAGGGAGAAGCTAGGGACCGTCCCCGCACACGTGGAGGCCATGTGCGACAACGCTCCCGAGGTGGTCGCCAACTTCGTCCGCATGTACGGTGCCGCCATGAAGCCGGGCGTTCTGGACTCCAAAGTCAAGGAGCTTATGGGTCTCGCTGTGGCGGTTGCCCTCGGGTGTAAGCACTGCATGGTTTGGCATACCATAATGGCCTTGGAACACGGCGCCACCAAGGACGAGATATTCGAGACACTCAGCGTTGCAGCCGTCATGACGGGTGGACCTGGCATAGTGACTTGGCCTGAACCTGTCATAGAGGTTTTGAAGCAGAAAGGGCTGCTCTGAAAAGGTTGTTTGAATCCTACCACTTTCCTTTTTTCTAGCATCCACTTTCTAGGCTAGTTGAGTCTGTACGTTGACGCAGAAGTTTGGGGTCAATTTTATCTTCCTTCCCAGCCGTCTATCTATGATGACCTTAATCGAGGAGCTGTCTGAGTGGCTCTCAGACGCCGAGAGGCTGACCATAGTGGGTGTCGGAAACGTCATGAGGGGTGACGACGGGTTCGGGGTTGAGGTCGTCAAGAGACTTAAGGAACTCGGGGTTCCCCCGAACGTCCAGCTCATAGAGGCAGGTCAGGTTCCAGAGAGCTTCCTCGGGGTTATGAGGAGGTTCAAGCCCACGCACATCCTGTTCGTGGACGCCGCCATTCAAGGCCTGGACCCAGGCGAGCTTAGGCTGCTCGACCCGAGGGACGAGCTGGGCATGTCTATCTCGACGCACAAGATACCGCTGAGGCTCCTCTGCGAGTACGTCGAGCAGACGATAGGCTCCAAGACCGCCATACTGGCTGCCCAGCCCAAACAAGTCGGGCTGGGGGAGGGCTTGTCCGAACCCGTCCGGAGGGGGGTTGAGGAGGCTGCCGATGTGATACACAAGGCCCTCAGGGAGAAGCTTGGCGGGATGAGCGTGGTGGAGGCCGAAGAGGGTGAGATGCTCGACGTGGAGCTCGAGGAATCCTTCCTCAAGAGAAACATGGAGCTCGCCGAGATGAACAGGAGGATGCTGAGGGAGCATGGAGTGAAGGCCGTGGACATACTCGGCTCCATAGGCTCCGGCAAGACCTCCCTCGTGGCGTGCATGGTGGAGCTCCTCAAGGACAAGTACAGGATAGGATACATAGCCGGGGACCTGACGACAACCATAGATGCGGAGAGGATAGCCAGACACGGCGTCAAGGTCATCCAGGTGAACACGGGCAGGGAGTGTCACCTCGACGCAAGCCTCGTGGCCAAAGCCCTCCAAAGGATAGGCCTCGAAGAACTCGACCTCCTGTTCATAGAGAACGTCGGAAACCTGATCTGCCCGGCAGACTTCCCACTCGGCTCGGACAAACGTGTCGTCGTGGTCAGCGTCACCGAGGGGCCGTACATGGTGGTCAAGCACCCGTACATATTCATGGAGGCGGACGTGGCCGTCATAAACAAGGTGGACCTGGCGGAGGCCATGGGAGTGGACGTGGACGCCCTGGAGAGGGATGCGTTGAGGATAAACCCGAAGATAAAGGTCGTTAGGACTAACTGTAGGAAGTGTGAAGGAGTCGAAGGTGTGATCGAGGCTCTGGGGCTCTGAGAGGAGACGAGGGTTGCACGAGTTCTCAGCCGCCCAGTGGATAGTGGACACGGCGCTGAGGGAGGCCTCCAGGCTCGGGGCTAGGGAGGTGAGGGAGGTGCACGTTGTCATAGGGGAGCTCAGCCTCCTGAACGTAGAGCAGGTTAGGTTCTGGTTCGACGTCCTGAAGGAGGGCTCCATGCTCCAGGGCTCGAAGCTCGTTGTCGAGAGGAGGGAGGGAAAGGTCAGGTGTCCCCACTGTGGCTATGAGGGCCCTATAGAGGTTGTGGACGACCCCGCCTACCACATAGCCTTCCCCACCCTCACCTGCCCCTCCTGCGGAATGCCTGTGGAAATCGTGGAGGGGAGGGACTGCCTCGTAAAGCAGATAGTCGTCGTGAAGTAGGTCTCCAGACGAGGGAGGGGACACGGCCCAACCTTTTATAAAGATTTTTGTGTTCTATTTTTGAGCCTTCGGTGGTAGGCTTGAAGGTGGCGGCGATAGGTGACTCCGTATTCATAAAGGCGTTTGAGCTCATAGGGGCTGAGGGCTTCGAGGCGAGGGACGCCGAGGGAGTTAAGCAGAGGATCAAGGAGATAGTCGAAGGGGGCAGACACTCGATAATCATAATCCCCGAACGCTACGTGGACGAGACCCGTGAGGTCAGGATGAAGATAATGCGTGAGAGCGGGGGTAGGCTTATGTTCGCCTTCGTCCCAGACCACCTGGGAGGGGCTGGCAAGAGGGTTGAGGAGCTGAAGAGGCTCCTCTCCCTAGCCGTAGGCGTCAAGCTCAGGGTTTAGGAGGTGTGAGACGTGGCTGAGGCCATAAGCCGCCTGGTAGAGGAGGAGGCAAGGATAGCGGCGATGGTGGAGGAGGCGAAGGAGAAGGCCAAGAGAATCGTGGAGGAGGCTGAGAGGAAGGCTAAGGAGATACTGGACCCAAAGAGGATTGAGGAGGAGGTTAGAAGGCTCATGGAGGAGGCTGAGGAGAGGATAAAGAAGGAGGCCGAGAAGGTCAGGGCGAGGTACGAGAAGGTGGCCGAGAGAATAGAGAGCATACCCGAGGAGGAGCTCCGGAAGATAGCCGACCAGGTCGTGAGGGAGGTGGTCGGGTCGTGACATCCGAGATAGAGGTTATGATTCAGGAGATTAGGAGGCGTGGTGAGGAGGAGGCTGGCAGGATAATCGAGGAGGCGAAGGCGAGGGCTGAGAAGATAATCGAGGAGGCGAAGAGGAAGGTTGACGTCTACGTAGAGAACATGGCGAAGCCTGAGATAATCACGATGAGGAGGAGAATACTCGGCTCAGCGAGCCTCGAGGGGCACAGGAAGGTCTTGATGGCGAAGGAGAAGGTGATAAACGCCGTCATAGAGATGGCATCCGAACGTCTGAGAAGGATAGTGGAGGGCAAGGACCCAGAAGTGGACTACCGAGAGGTTCTCCACAGACTCGTCTTAGAGGCCGTCAAGGCGGTAGGGGAGCCGGAGGTTTACGTCTACGCCAACGAGAGCGACTCCAAGTATATAAGACGACACCTTAAGGCCATATCTAAGATGGTTAGCGAGAAGCTTGGGTACAAGGTCAAGATACGTTTGGCCAAGCATCCGATAGACTGCATCGGAGGAGTCGTCGTCTCGAACCCAGACGGCACAAAGACTTATTATAACACGCTCGATGGTAAGTTGAACGATGTTATCAAGAAGTTTAGGAGTACACTCGGTAAGACCTTGTTCAAGAAGGTGGTAGAAGTTGGAAGTGGGTAGAATAATAAGGATAAACGGTCCGCTGGTCATAGCCGAAGACGTCCCCAACGCCAAGATAGGGGACATAGTCTACCTCGGACACGATAAGCTGATAGGCGAGATAGTCCGAATGTTCGGAAACAAGGTGGCATGCCAATGCTACGAGGACACGACGGGCCTCAGGCCGGGAGAGCCCGTGGAGAACACGGGTGAACCGCTCGCAGCCGAGCTCGGTCCAGGGCTGATAGGCCAGATATTCGACGGCCTCCAGTTCTCGGAGATAGACATGTGGAAGGCCGTCGGGCCTTTCATGAAGAGGGGTGTCAAGCTCGCCAGGTTGAGCAGGGACAGGGAGTGGGAGTTCACCCCGAAGGTCAAGCCGGGTGACAAGGTGGTGGGTGGAGACATCATAGGCGAGGTTCCCGAGACATCGGTCATAACCCACCGTGTGATGGTTCCACCAGACCTGAGGGGGGAGATAGTCGACGTACAGGAGGGTAAGTTCCACGTAACCGACACCGTGGCAACCTTGAGGACGCCGGACGGAAAGACGGTTGAACTGACGTTGATGCAGACGTGGCCTGTCAGGTTCCCGAGACCCTACAAGGAGAGGCTGCCCCTCGTGGAGCCTCTGATAACCGGTCAGAGAGTGATAGACATATTCTTCCCCGTCGCCAAGGGAGGAGCCGCAGCCATCCCCGGAGGGTTCGGAACGGGTAAGACGGTCACGCTCCAGCAGTTGGCCAAGTGGTCCCACGCGGACATAATCATCTACATAGGGTGCGGTGAGCGTGGAAACGAGATGGCCGACGTCATCACACACTTCCCCGAGCTGGAGGACCCGAGGACGGGTAAGAAGCTGATCGAGAGGGCCATATTCATAGCCAACGTAAGCAACCTACCGGTCTACGCGAGGGAGGCCAGCATATACATGGGCGTGACGATGGGAGAGTACTACAGGGACCAGGGATACGACGTCGCTCTGATGGCCGACTCAACCTCAAGGTGGGCTGAGGCCCTGAGAGACATCTCAGGTCGTCTGGAGGAGATTCCGGCCGAGAGGGGCTACCCCGCCTACCTGGCTGAGAGGATAGCCGAGTTCTACGAGAGGGCTGGCAAGGTAGTCACGCTCGGAAGCGAGCGCCGTGTGGGCTCAGTCACCATCATGGGAGCAGTCTCCCCGCCTGGTGGGGACTTCTCCGAGCCTGTCACCTCGATCACGATGAGGTTCATCGAGACCCTCTGGGCGTTGGACAAGGAGCTGGCGTTCAGGAGGCACTTCCCGGCCATAAACTGGCTGATCAGCTTCTCCAGGTACGTAGACAGCGTAAGGGTGTTCTGGGAGAAGTATGACCCAGACTTTGTTACCCTCAGAGGCGAAGCCATGTCGATACTCGAAGAGTCTTCGAGGATCGAGCACATAGCCAGGATAGTCGGTGAGAAGGCCCTCCCCGAGGACCAGAGGCTGATACTCTTGGCCGCTGAGCTGATAAGGGAAGGCTTCCTGACGCAGAACGCCTATCACGAGGTGGACACCTACTGTCCACCCGAGAAACAGGTCAGGATGTTGAGAGCATTCGTGGAGTTCTACAGGCTTGCGAAGCCGCTCGTCGAGAAGGGCGTCCCGGTGGACAGGATTAGGGGTCTGAGGGTCATGGTAGACTTGCTCAGGATGAAGGAGTACCCGGAGGTTGAGCATGTGGATGAGGTCATGGCGAAGCTCAAGGAACAGCTGTCCACCCTGGCCGCTGAATACGGCCTCGAGCTTGAGGTACTGAGAGGTGCGTAGGGGATGTCGTCCAAGCTGCTCCAGAGGTCTGGGATGGTCTACAACACCATCAGCTCCATCAAGGGACCCCTCCTCGTAGTCGAGGGCGTCAAGGGCGTCGCCTACGGAGAGCTCGTCGAGGTTTTCCTACCCGACGGAAGGGAGATGACGGGGCAGGTGCTCGACACCCAGGAGGGCAGGGCCATAGTCCAGGTGTTCGGTAGGACTGAGGGCCTCGACCTCACGGCGTCCGTGAGGTTCACGGGTGAGGTCGTAAAGATACCCCTCTCAGAGGACCTGATAGGCAGGGTGTTCAGCGGCTCCTTCCGACCCCTGGACGGACTGCCGGAGCCCGTTGGGGAAGAGGAGCGTGAGGTGTTCTTCTCGGTCATAAACCCGGCAGCCAGGGAGCCTCCGAGCGAGTTCATCCAGACGGGTATCTCAGCCATAGACGGCATGAACTCCCTCGTCCGAGGCCAGAAGCTTCCGTTCTTCTCGGAGGCGGGTCTACCGCACAACATAATCGCAGCCCAGGTCGCCAAGCAGGCCACGATTCCGGGGAAGGAGGAGGAGTTCGCCATCGTGTTCTGCGCCATGGGGATAAAGCACGAGGAGTTTGCCTACTTCAAGTCCGAGTTCGAGAGGACCGGAGCCCTGAACAGGGCTGTCGTCATCCTCAACCTGGCGGACGACCCGGTCATAGAGCGTATCCTGGCTCCGAGGGTTGCTCTGACGATAGCCGAGTACCTGGCTTTCGAGATGGACATGCACATACTCGTCATCCTGACCGACATGACAAACTACGCAGAGGCCCTTAGGTCGATATCCGTCGCCAGGGAGGAGGTTCCGGCCAGGAAGGGCTACCCAGGATACCTGTACACGGACTTGGCGACGATATACGAGAGGGCTGGGAGGATTAAGGGCAAGAAGGGTTCGGTCACGCTGATGCCGATACTGTCGATGCCAGGCGGGGACATAACGCACCCCGTCCCAGACCTGTCGGGCTACATCACCGAGGGACAGCTGATACTCGACAGGGAGCTCCACGCCAAGGGCATATACCCGCCGATAAACGTCCTCCCTTCCCTGTCGAGGCTGATGAAGGACGGAGTCGGCCCCGGCAAGACTCGTGAGGACCACATGGAGGTCTCCAACCAGCTGTACATGGCCTACGCCGAGGGAGTCAAGGCCAGGAGCCTGGCCAGGATAGTCGGTGAGGTAGGCCTGAGCCCGAGGGAGAGGAGGTACCTAAGGTTTGCGGAGGAGTTTGAGAGGAGGTTCATAAACCAGGGTGTGGACGAAAACAGGCCGTTGGAGAGGACCCTGGAGATCGCCTGGGACCTGTTGGCGATGTTGCCTGAGGAGGAGTTGATCAGGATCAGGGAGGACTACATAAAGAAGTACCACCCGAAGTACAGGTTCAAGGCCGTCGAGGCCGAGGTTGAGAGTGTAGGCTGATGGCCGTAGTAGGTCTGAGAGTCCGGCCCACGAAGGGCTTCCTGCTCGAACTGAAGGACGTACTGGAGACCATCAGGGAAGGCTACAAGCTCCTCAGCACTAAGAGGGATGAACTCACCTCGAGGCTCAAGCCGCTGATAGACGAGCTTGCCAAGATAAGGTCCGAGGCCATGGTGGAGATCGAGGAGGCTCTGTGCTCTTTCAGAGCCATCTACGGGATGCTCGGGCCGGACGTGGTAGACGCCTACGCGGCCATGAACAGAGGCCTACTCGAAGTCCACGTCGTCCCGCTGAGCATAATGGGAGTCCACACACCGATGCTCAGGAGCGCTGAGATACCCAGCGTGAAGGATAAGTTCGGCCCCCCGGTCAGGGGCGTCGCGACGAAGCTTGGCAGGGTTGTCCAGAGCTTCCTGAAGATAGTCGAGTTGGAGTCTAGGGCTGAGGCGATTGCGCTCGACTTGGAGAGGACGAACCGTATCGTGAACGCCTTGGAGAAGATAATCATCCCCGAGCTTGAGGAGACGATCAGGTACATCGAGGACATCCTGGAGGAGGAGAGCCTGGAGGAGTTTGTCAGGCTGAAGAAGATAAGAGCCCTGCTCGAGAGGAGGGGTAGAACGTGAGCACTTATCTCGTCGTCAGATGCCACGCCAGGATGAGGAAGCTCATAAGCCCCGAGGAGATGAAACGGCTTCTTCAGTCTGGGAGCTTGGAGGAGCTGGTGGAAGGCCTCTCCCGCACGGAGTACAGGCTCCTGCTGAAGGACTTGAAACATGTGGATGTCGATGTTCTGTACAGGCTTTACACGGATGTTTTCAGAAGCCGGTTGGAATGGCTTTACAGAAACTCCCCAGAGAAGTTCAAGGATTTTCTGGCGGAGTACTGTCGGAGGTTTGAGGTAGAGAACATAATGCAGGTTCTGAGGAGAAAGGTTACAGGCTCCCCCGTGGACATAGGCAAACTTGTTAGGCTCTCGTTCCTCCCGATGGATTACAAAGCTCTCTCCGAGGCTCCAGGAGTGTCCGAGTGCCTTGAGCTGTTGGGAAAGACCCCTACGTACAGGAAGGCTTCTGTAGAGTCTAGGGAGCTGTACGAGCGGTACGGCACCCTCCTGCCGGTTGAGGCGGTGTTAAAAAAGCTCTACTACACCTCCGTTTCGAAAGCCCTGAGCCTCCTGCCGAGGCAGGATCGAAAGCTCGTAGGCGAGGTGTTGGCGGTTAGCGTGGACATCGAGAACTGCTTCACGTCGGTTGCCTCCCTGCTCTACGGTTATTCTCCACCCCTCGTCAGGGAGATGCTGATAAGAGGCCTCGGCAAGATATCTTCGACGGTTTTTCTGAGGGTCGTGGACGCCTCTTCAGCGTCTGAAGTTCTGGAGCTCCTCGCTCCCTACAGAGACGTGGTTGAGGCGATGCTGGAGGGCAGGGAGGAGATCGCCTACGTCAGGTCGAGGAGGATGATAAGGAACCTCTTACTCAGCCACAGGGTAGAGAGGACCATGGACCTGAGCTACGCCCTCATATACATGGAGCTCTTCGAGGACGAGTGGAGGGACCTGTGCTTCGTGACGTACGCCGTGGGCTACAACATACCGAGGGAGGACGCTGTCAACTGTCTGATATGCGCTTAGTCCACCTCTTCAGCAGGGTTCTGTAGAGAACCTGGTGGAGGACTATAGGCCAGACTGTTCCGAGCATCACAGCAGCCACAATCAGGGATAGGAACGTTGGTGAGCGAAGGACGATCAGAATTCC
>CBFDTC010000026.1:0-14516 GCA_965612785.1 Candidatus Bathyarchaeota archaeon | reverse complement strand
TGGCGTAGGCAGCCTGCGGTGGTCAGGATACCGAAGCCGACGAGGATAGACAAGGCCCGCAGGCTCGGCTACAAGGCGAAGCAGGGCTTCGTCGTCGTCAGGGTGAGGGTCAGGAAGGGTGGTCGCAGGAGGCCGAGGCCCAGGTCCGGCAGGAGGCCTAAGGCGATGGGTGTCAAGAAGCTCACACCCGTGAAGAGCATAAGGCTGATAGCCGAGGAGAGGGCTGCCAGGAAGTTCCCGAACCTGGAGGTGCTCAACTCCTACTGGGTTTGGGAGGACGGTAGGTACAAGTGGTACGAGGTCATCATGGTGGACCCACACCACCCGGCTATCAAGAACGACCCTGACATAAACTGGATCTCCGGAAGGCGTTAGAGGAGGACGCTGGGTTGGAGATAGCCCTCCTATCCCTCGAGTTCCACCCCTGGATAGTCGGGGGACTCGGAACGTACAGCACCGAGTTCTCGTGGAGGGCTGTGAAGCTCGGCCACGGGGTGAGCGTGTACACGTTCAACCCGGGCGACCTGGAGGAGAGGGGGTACTGGAGAGGCGTCCGGGTGTACAGGCCGAGGGTGTTCGACTTCACGCCCGCCCTGAAGCCGATAGTCTGCCAAGAGCTCCGGGGTTGGGGTCCAGGCTTTAGGTACTTCTCCGACGTCCTGACCTACAACATGTTCTCGGTCAAAGAGATCCTGTACAGAGGGTGCGCAGACATCTACTCGGTACACGACTGGCTCTCATCTTTCGCCGGGATTACCCTCTCCAGGCTGAGGAGGGAGCCCGTCGTCTTCCACGTACACTCGACCGAGAAGGGGAGGACGCTCGGAGACGGGTCGAGCCTCATATCGTCCCTTGAACTGGAGATGGGGCGGAAAGCCTCCGCCGTGATCACGGTGTCCACAGCCATGCGGGAGCACCTCGCCTCGGAGGGCTTCCAGCCTGAGAAGATACACGTCGTACACAACGGAGTAGACCCCGAGGTGTTCAACCCTTCGAGGGTCTCCGAGTCGGAGAGGATGGAGGTCAGGGAGCGACACGGCGTCGGCGAGGACGACTGGATGATACTCTACCTCGGAAGGCTCGTCTGGGTTAAGGGCGTCGAAAACCTCATACAGGCCTTCAGGATCGTCTCACGCGAAATCCCGAACACGAAGCTCGTCATAGTGGGCCTGGGAGAGCTCGAGGGTCGTGTCAGGGAGGCCTCGACGCAGCCGGACATGGAGGGGAAGCTCTCCTACAGGTTCGAGTTCCTGCCTGTGGAGGAGAAGGTGAGGTACTACGCCGCATGCGACTTGGCTGTGTTCCCAAGCCTGTACGAACCTTTCGGGATAGTGGCGCTCGAGGCGATGGCGATGCAGAAGCCCGTCGTCGTCGGAGCCAGAGGGGTGAGCGGCTTCAGGGACACAGTCGTCCCCTCCGGGCCGGGTCAGTGTGGAGTCCACGTGAACGGGTACGACCCTGCGGACATCGCCTGGGGGATCAAGGCCGTGTTGGAGGATCCGGAGAGGGCTCGTGCGATGGGGTTGAACGGGAGGGAGAGGGTTCTGGAGAGGTTCACCTGGAACCAGTGCGTCGAGAGGACGGTCGAGGTTTACTCGGAACTTCTCCGGGCATGACGGGCTTCCAGGTCCCACGCCTGTACTCCGAGAGAACCCTCCGGTAGATCCTGAGAACCTTCTCGGCCACAACCTTCCACGAGAAACGCTCCCTGACCACCCTCATCCCGGCTTCCCCCAAAGCCCTCCTCAGCTCAGCGTCCTCGACGAGCCTCTCTATGGCTGAGGCCAGCTCCTCGGCGTCCCCGGGCCTAACCTTAACCCCGGTGACCCCGTCTTCGATCATCTCCGAGAAGCCGCCCACGTCCGAGGCTACCACGGGCTTGCCCACGGACATGGCTTCCAGGGCGACTATTCCGAAAGGTTCGTACAGGCTTGGGAACACAGCCAAGTCGCATGCGGCGTAGAGCGACTTTAGCTCGTCGTCGGGTAGGAAGCCTGTGAAGTAGAACTTCTCGGGAAACGGTGTGGCCTCCGCCTCCTTCATCAGCTTCTCCCGTAGGGGGCCCTCGCCGACGAACACGAACTTGACGTCCCAACGCCTCGCCAGAACCCTCTTGGCCGCCTCGAACAGGATGTGGGGGCCCTTCTCGGGCACCATCCTGCCCACGAACAGGATGAGGTGTTCATCCCTGCCTGCGTACTTGTCCCTGACGTTCCTCAGCCCACCCTCGAAGGGCGTCACGGCGTTCGGAAGGACGTCCACCTTGTCTTCGGGCAGGCCGAATGCGTGGATAACCTCCCTCTTCATGAACGAGCTGCAGACGATGACCCTCCAAGCCTCGAAGGTGAGCCACCACTCCATCATGTGTATGTGTCTCTGGAGCTCCGAGTGTATCCCACCCCGCCTGCCCATCTCCGTGGAGTGTATCGTGGCTATCAGGGGCCTCCTGAAGAGGTGTTTGAGGGCAACAGCCGTCGGGGTGACGAGCCAGTCGTGGGCGTGTATTATGTCCGGAGGCCTCTTGGAAGCGATTTTCAGGGCCTCCTCCAGCATCCAGACGTTGAACTGGTGGACCCAGGATATGAAGTCTGGTGAGAAGAACCTGAAGCTGTCGCACCTGACGACCCTAACCCCGTTCACCGTTTCCCTCTTGGGAGCCTCGGGGTGCTCCACGGTCAGGACCGTAACGTTCACCCTCATCGAAGATAGGGACCTCGAGAGGCCGTCCACGTGCCTCGAGAGGCCTCCAACAATCCTCGGTGGGTACTCCCAGGAGAGCATCAGAACCCTCATACGTCGTCACCCATGACCCACACCCGCCTACGGTTCACCCCGTACTCCTTCACCAACGCCTCCTTGACCTCCCTGCTCGGCACCAAGACGACGTCTGAGTTCCTGACCACGTACCTCTCGAAGCCGCCCACAGGGTCCTCCAGAGTCCTCACCTCGTCCAGCGTAAGCATGACCGTCCCACCGAAAGCCATCTTAGCCATGACAGCCGGGAGACCCGCCCTCCAGCCGTAGGCGTGCACGGCGTCGAACCCGCCCCACTCGTACATGGCTCTGGATACGCCCCTGGCCCAGTCTCCGAGGGCGGATATGGCGGACGTTATCTCGTTGACGTGGTCCTTAACTGACTGGGCGACGCCATAGACAACGGGGTTTCCGTCGGTCTTTTCGTAATCCAGGATGGCCATGTGGACGATGCACACGAGGTGGCCCCTCTCGACGAGTTTCTCAGCGTCCCTTAAGGCTTTCCTCCCCAGCGGGGTCTCCCCGTAGTCCCATGTGAGGATGAGAACCCTCAACCCGTGCACCCCACGTGGCTTGAGCGTCTCCCGAAGAGAGGTTCGTCATGTTATTAAGAACCTTTCAAGTCTATAACGTTACTGCACACCGAAACGAACAACCTCCTCCAAGTGCCTCAGGTAGGGGTCACACCAGTGGCTCCAGTACTGAGCCGGGTTCTTCACCGGAACGGGGTTCAGGCTGTGTCGACCCGGACTCGGGTTCGAGCCCACCGGTAGGCTGAAAAGCTCGCTGCAGTACCCGACGGCCCCCTCGGAGACCATGTGGTCCAGGTTGTTTACGAGTATGCCCGCCACGTCCATCCCGAGGCGCTCCATCAAGCTTATCAGGTAAGGCGTGTCCCTCGGCCAGACGGTCGGGCCATGGTACTCCAAGTCCCCAAGATAAGGGCGTCTCTCCACGTCCCTGACGAGCAGCCCGAACGGCTCCAAGCCCTCCCCAAGCCTCACCAACCTCCTGTACACCAGGAGCTTCTTCGACAGCGTGTCCCAGCACCTCCTGACCATGCCCAGGTCGTACACCGTGTCCAGGAGGGCGGAGACGGCCTGAACAGACGGGGAGCCGACCGTTCCGTCCACGAGGCGGAGCTCCGGCGAGACTGTGAGGGGCGGGAGGCCGTCCCTCAGGAACCATTTCTTGAACCCCTCCACAAGCGTCTCAGCCAGCTGTATCACATGGTCTCCGCAGCTCAGTCCGAGGTTGACGGACGACACCAACAGCCTCCTGAGAGCCTCCACGTACATGGCGTTCACCTCCACGAGGGCGAAGGAAGAGGAGAACGGGTCCTCCACCCTCCCCATCCACTCGACCGGAAGCCTGAGAGGCCATCTGACGCCGTGGAGCTCCATGACGCTGTCTATCCAAGACGAGTTGGCTGGGCAGCAAAGCACACCGTCCACGAGCCTCGTCCCCGAGACCTCCATCCCTCTGAGCAGCTTTCGGGAGACGAGTTCGGCCACGCAGCAGGTGGCCCTCATAAGCTCCCTGTCTGAGGTCATCTCCGATAAGGTGGATGAAACGTAGATGAGTTGGGGTGGGGCGTCGCTCGAGAACGGGGAGCTGGAGCCGAGGATCGTGGACAGGCCTCCGAGTTCGCTGAGCGTCTCGAGCATGTGGATCAGGAGCCTCCTAACCCTCGAACCCCACCCGAGGACCTCGACGTACGTCCTGAGGTTCCACCTCAACCCCTCGAGGATGTCCCTCGTCCAAGGCCTCCTGAACCACCAGGAACCTGCTTCGGGCACCCAGAGGCCGTCGATGAACGTCGAGAACCTCGACAGGTTCTCCACCCTCAGCCTCAGGGCATCCACGACCAACCCGGCTCCAGGTAGCGAAACCTTCGCTTCGGTGGCCTCTGGAAGCTCTTGGCTCGTGGGGACGTGTACAATAATGCCTTCCTTGGAGTGTAGGAGCACCGGTACCCTGACGAGCCTCCTGTGTTCGATGAACTTCACAACACCGTCTTCGAGCCTCCTGAAGCCGTCTCCGAGTTTGTACACCCACTCAACCTCCAAGTCCACGAACTCGACCCCGTCGAACCCTTGTACGACCATGCTGAACGGAGCCCCTGAAGGCCTGATGTGAACCCGACCGTCCTCGATTCTGAACCCGTAGTCAGACCTGTCCCACGTCTCAGCGTCCCTGCAGTCCAGCAGGACTGCGAACTTGCAGGGCTCCCCCACGTCGACCCTAAGGTCCACTCCGAGCCTGGTCTGGCGGAGGGTGTACGAGAGACGGATCGTACCGCCGTCTTCCCGCCTGTAGGTGTACACGCACCTGGATGGGCTGATGGACACGTCCACTGCGTCGAGCTTCCCCCGACGGTCTGGGAGGAAGTAGACGGCGTCCAGGAGCTTGTAGATCCGTCCGCCGTGGGGTCCTAACAGGAGTCCCTGCCACGAGTAGTCCCTGTTCGGCCCGTAGAACCTGCCGTAGGGTGTTTCGAGCGGGGCTGTGTACACGGACGCTGAGTACTCGGCCAGCGGCGTCTTCAGGATGAACAGCCTGTTCCTGGCGTATCCCCAGTCGGGGTCTTCATGGGGCTCAACCTTCCACTCCATGGCGGCTCTTCTCCAGAACGCTAAGAAGCTCCTCCCCAACCCTCTTAGCCTTCAACCTTCTAAGCCTTTCGACCTCGCCGGCCAGGGAGGGCCACAGCAACCTGGCTTTTATCCACCTCTGTATGTCCCCGTTCCTGACGTGCCTGGCGAGGGTTCTCGGAGGCATCTTCACAACGGCCCTGAGAAGCTCTCTGAGGCTCCTCACGGTCACGGCGACCCTCCCGTCGGGCCTCCGAAGCCTCAGGGACATGGCCCTCGGAAGCCTCAGCCTCCACGCGTTCCTCGACACGTCTTCCAAGTACTCCTTCAGGACGGCGTAGGAGAGGACTGTCAGGGCCTCCATGTAGGCCGAGAAGGCCTTGAAGGCGTCTGCGAACGGGCTGAAGTACGTGTGAACCTCCCCTGAGGGGCCTCCCTTCAGCGACATGTAGTGGTAGTAGTCGCTTCCGCCGAGCCTCCTCCAGTTCTCCAGGTATGGGCCTCCCACGGCCTTGGCGTAGGGTTCTAGCCAGAAGTAGAGCTCCATGGCCGTGTCCTGGAGGGGGTTCCCAACCCAGGCTGAGGCGTCCTTCTCTACGTCCGCCCAGCTGACGACCTCCTCCCTCGGGACGTCGTACACCTCCTCGGCCTCGAACTCCTCGCAGGCCTCCGAGACGGTCATGAAGCTGACGCCCCTCTTCTCCAGCTCCTTAGGAAGCCATTCGAGGAATTCGAGTATGCCCGTGGACTCGTCGTGGTGCTCCCCGAAGGTCTCGTAGTCCATGGCCACGAAAAGCAGGTCTCCGGGTATGGCCTTTACCCAGGAGGCGTACTTGTCCGCCGTAAGCGGGTACTGGTCCCACGTCCTGAGGGAGAACCTGAACCCCACGTCGTCGCTCATCACGTAGTCCCTGAGCAACAGCTTCAACCCGCAGCCCTTCGCACGGTAGACGCTGTAGGGCCTCCTACCACCGAGTATCCTCTCGACGCCCTCGGTGACTGCGCATCCAATTCCCATCCTCCACAGCTTCTTCCCCACCTCGTTGTGGTATATGAACTCCGTGTTCTCCGCCGACATCGGCCTGTACCCGAACTTTTCCTCCAAAACCCTCCTGTGGAGCTCCACCTGCTCCCCGAACTCGTCGAGGCCGTTGGGGCTTAGGGACACTATGCTGTGGTAGTACGTCTGACAGAGGAGCTCCACGTTTCCCGTGGAGACGAGCTTTCTGAACTCCTCCAAAGCCTCAGGCCTGTAACTCTCAGCCTGTTCGAGCCAAGTCCCGCTTACGCTGAAGTTGAGCTTAAACTCGGGGTGCTCCTCGACGAGCTCCGTCAGGAGGCGGGTCGTCTTGACGTAGCAACGTTTGGAAACCCTCTCGAACACCATCCTGTCGAGACCCCTGTCGTACATGGATTCGAGGACATCTAACGGGTTTGAACTTTCCTTGAAATAGTTCCGCATCAAACCGTTTCTCAGGTCTGTTATGCGGTTAGGCTGGTGGACGACAAACAGCAACACTACGTTATCGACCATGTCGACACCACTGTTGTTTTAGCGTTCTGAACAACTATAACATAAATATGCCAGCACCAACTAAACTTCATGTCAAACATGATAATAAGCGTCACCCCAGACCTAGCTCTCGACGAGGGATACACCTACGCAGGCGGTATGGGAGTCCTCGAGGGTGACAAGTTCTACGGGGCGGCCAAGCTCGGCCTACCGTACAAGGCTCTAACACTCTTCTACAGGAACGGCTACGTGGACTACGAGTTCGACGAGGAGGGAAACCCCATACCGAAGCCTCAGGAACAGCCTAGGGAGTTCCTGGACAACCTCAAATCCGAGGGAGTCCTGAAGGTCAGGCTGAAGGGGGAGGAGGTTAAGGTCGAGGTTCTGAAGTACACGCATGGGACGGCGGAGGCGGTGTTCTTCAACCCCGTAGAGCCGGAGTGGGCATACCACTTGACGGATAGGATATACATAGAGCGGGATGAGGAGGAGAAGTTCTACAAGTACACGTTGCTGGCCAAGGCCTCAGCCGAGTACATAAAGCAGTACGTCGGCGTCGAGAACGTCAACTACATAGACCTACAGGAGGCGTACGCAGGCATACTGCCGCTGATACTCAGGCTTCCAGGCAGGTACAGGCTCGTCATACACACACCTGGACCGTGGGGCCACCCATCGTTCCCGAGGGAGTTCTTCGAGAGGGAGTTCAACTACAGGTTCATAAGCCCCCAGGTCTGCCTGACCGAGGTGGGCCTGGCCATGTCCGCTGAGGCGTTCACGGTCTCCGCCAAGCAGTTCGACGTGATGAGCGAGATAATACCCCACTTCACGGAGAAGCTGAGGTACGTGACGAACGGTGTGAACATAGAGAGGTGGATGGACCACAGGCTCAGGGAGACCTACGAGAGTGGGCAGCTCTACCTGGACAACTTCATAAAGATACGCGAGCAGATAAAGGAGGAGTTCACCGACTTCCTGAGGATGTACAAGGACGACGTGGACGTCGGAGACCGCCTGACAGTCGCCTGGTGTAGGAGGCTCGTCCCGTACAAGAGGCCTGAGTTCGTCGTCAAGGCCGTAAACGACCTCCCGAGCGAGGACGTGTTCTTCGTCATAGCCGGCAAGGCCCATCCGTACAACGGGGCGGGGTTGGAGTACATGAAGATCTTCAGGAAGCTCCACATGGAGAGGGACAACGTGGTCTACATACCGGACTACACGGTCCAGAAGGCCAAGGTGATACTCAAGTCCGTCGACCTGCTGCTGTTCACACCGTTCCCCGGGTGGGAGGCGTGTGGTACGAGCTACATGAAGGCTGCGATAAACGGGATACCGACGCTCGCCTCCCCGGAGGGAGGGGTCATAGAGTTCGTCGTGGACAACGTGAACGGGTGGCTTTTCGGGAAGGACATAAGGGAGATGGTGGAGCCCAACTCTGAGAGGGGTAGGGAGATAAACGAGGCCGAGTACGCGGAGTTCAGGGACAAGCTGAGGAAGATAGTCAAGATAAGCGACGAGAACGTAGAGCTCTACTACAAGGTGTCCATGAACGCCCTGACGACGTTCGTCCCAAGGGTCGGGATAGAGCGTGTGCTCCGGGAATACTATCCACACCTGGTCAAGGTGAGACACTAACCCTCAGCCAGGCCAACCTGCCCGAAGTACGTCTCCACAGCTTTCCTCAGGTACTCGGGGTCTATCCTCCCGTGTGGGCTCCTCGTCTCCAGGATGCGCCTCGGTATCCTCAGCCCCTTGGGGTCGAAGCCCTCACGAGCCTTGAACTCGTGCCTAAGCCTCAGCGTGCTCACACCGAGCTTCTCAAGCTCCTCCGGCGAACGCTCCACGTCCACGGCCTTAAGGGCCTTCGAGACCGTCTCGGCGTCGTATATCTTCCTCGCGAAAAGGCATATGACGAGGCTGTTCAGAACCTGCCTCCAAGCCTCCTCCCTGAAGATGATCTTGCCGGCCTCCTCCGGGTCTGGAAGACCCTTCCCGACGAACTTCTGGTCGTACGAGTACCCCGCAGAGTCGAGGTGGCTGTGCCTACCCCCGGTCATGTACCCCACGTAGGCCAGCGGACCCGTGTGGTAGCCCGGCATCTCCAGGCCTCCGAAAGCCAGGGCGAACTCCCTGCCCCCGTACACCTCGGAGGCCTTCTCGACCCCCATGCCGAGCGTCCTGTAGAACTCGTTAGGCTGCCTCACTATCAGCCTGACTGCCTGTATGTAGGCGTCTGCCCTACCCCACGAGAGCTCCACACCGAGCGTCTCCTCAGGCCCTATCAGACCCCTCTCGTAGGCCTCGGTTGCCCAGGCCAAAGCGACCCCGGTGCTCATGGCGTCCAATCCGAGGCTCTCGACCTCGTCCATGAGCCTAAGCCATCCTTCAACGTCTCCTATGCCGAGCATCGAGCCGAGGGCGTACAGGGGCTCGTAGTCGTACGGTATCATCGTCGTCTTGTAGAAGTAGGGCTCATCCGGGTAGGGCTCCCTCAACGCTGCCAAGTGTATACATGCTACGGGACAGTGGGAACACGCAACCCTCCTGCCCAGGAACTTCCTCGCCAGCTCCTCTCCGGACAGGTTGGAGCCCATCTCGAACCTGGCGTCTCTCAGGTTCCTCGTCGGGAGGGCTCCCAGCTCGTTGAGGGGCATTATGTTCATCGACGTGCCGAGCTCGTAGTACTTCCTCATCAGACTCGTGGTCACGGCCTTCTCGTATATCTCCCGGTAGACCTTACGGAACTCCTTAGGATTCCTCACGGGTATCCCGGAGCGTCCTGAGACGATTATGGCCTTGAGCTTCTTGCTCCCGAACACAGCCCCCAACCCGAGCCTGCCGAAGTGACGGTAGGTCTCAGTGACCACGTTGGCGTACCTGACCAGCTTCTCACCGGCCATCCCTATACGCATTATCGTCCTCAACCCGGCTCCCGGTTCAAGCTCCCTTATTATCCTCCCGACCGTGTAGGTGCTTCTCATACCCCAGATTCCGGAGGCGTCCCTGAAGTGGACTCGACGTCCATGTATGGCCAGGTATACGGGCGTCTTGCTGGCGCCCCGTATGACTATCGCCCCGTATCCGGCCAGCCTTATCGAGACGGCGCTCCTACCACCGGCGTAGCTCTCCCCGAGGTTTCCGGTCAGGGGGGACTTGAAGAAAGCCACGGTCTTCGAGGCGAGCGGGTAGAGGCCTGTGAGGGGGCCTACGACGAATATTATGGGGTTATCCGGGTCCAGCGGGTCCACGCCCTTAGGACACTCGTCCATGAGCAACCTTATACCGACCGAAGCTCCCCCAAGGTAGGCTTCGAAGAGGTCTCTCCAATCCTCGGTCCAGAACTTCCTCCTCGAGAGGTCTATGTACAGTATCTTGGACGGGACTACCATGGCGAAACCTCCTCCAAGGCCAGCACGCCGTGGGGACAGTACTGGACGCATTCTCCGCAGTAGACGCATACGTTGGGCTTCTGAGCCTCGTCGTCCCAGAATATCGCCCTCACAGGACAAGCCTCAACGCAGTTTCCGCATCCGATGCACTCCGTGTAGTCCACGAGCACACCCCCTCCCTCCCTCGGTCTGAGGGCGTCCGTCGGGCATACCCTGACGCACGGGGGGTCTGGACAGGCTCTGCAGACTATGACCGTGAAGCCCCTCTCGAACCCTCCGACAGACCTGACCATTATGGCGGACTTGGACACGCCTCCGAAGCCCCTCCTACGACTGCAGGCGAACATGCACAGCTGGCATCCTACGCATCGGTTCACGTCTACGACCGCAACCCTACGAGCCACGTGTATAACGTCGTCCCGACGGCAGATTAACCTTTGTCAGAGTAGAGGTGACAGGCAACGAAGTGGCCCTTTTCAACCTCAACCATGACGGGCTCCTCTTCGCTGCATACCGGCATAGCCTCAGAGCACCTCGGGTGGAACCTGCATCCAGGCGGCGGGTTTATCAGGCTCGGCACGGTCCCCGGTATCCACTCCAGCTTCTTCTCCTCCCTAAGCGTGGGGACGGCGGCTATCAGCTTCTTCGTGTAGGGGTGGAGTGGGTTGAAGAATATCTGCTCAGCCGTCCCCACCTCGACGAGCCTTCCGCTGTACATGACGGCGAGCTTGTCAGCCAGCTCCGCCGCCAACGGCAGGTCGTGGGTTATGAATATGTACGTGAGACCCTCCTCCCACTTCAGGTCCTTCAGGAGGTTCATTATGTTCGCCTGGGTCATCAAGTCCAACGCCGAAGTCGGCTCGTCCAGGATGACTATGGAGGGCTTCATCACGAGGGCCATGGCTATCACGACCCTCTGCTTCATCCCACCGCTGAGCTCATGCGGGTAGCGTCTCTCGATCCCCTCCGGAAGCCCGACGAGCCTGAACAGCTCTGAGACCCGCCTTATGGCCTCCTCCTTATCCAAACCCTCGTGCAGCATCAGGGGCTCGGCGGCCTGGAACCCGACTTGGATGACGGGGTTTAGGGCGTTCATGGCTCCCTGGAAAACCATCGAGATCTTCCTCCACCTTATCCTCTTCCTGAACTCGCTGTCGCTGAGCTTCATCACGTCCTCGCCCTCGACGATGACGTGGCCGTCGTACGTGTGGACGTTCCTCGGGAGCACTCTGAGTATGGATATTCCTATGCTCGTCTTACCGCATCCAGACTCACCCACGAGCGCCAGAGTCTCACCCTTCTCGACCTGGAAGCTCACCCTGTCCACGGCCCTGACAGGCCCAGCCCTCGTCGAGTAGTACAGCCTTAGGTCTTTGACGTCGAGTATGGGCATGGTCACATCTCCCTGAGCCTCGGGTTTATCACCTTGTCGAAGGCGTACCCCAGGAGGGCGAAGGCCATGGCTGTTATCCCTATGCAGGCGGCCGGCAGGACTATCCACCACCAGTACCCGTAGTAGGCCGCGTTGGCTACCTCAGCATCGCCGAGTATCTTACCCCAGGTCGGGAGTATCGGGTCTCCGAGGCCGAGGAAGCTGAGGGCTGCCTCCAGGAATATGTACGCCGGGACGGCTGTGGCTATCAGGGAGAACGTGTATGGGAGGACCCTCGGGAATATGTGCTTGAAAATGATCCTCCAGGAGCCTGCTCCGTAGGACTTGGCTGCGAGTATGTACTGCTCCTCCTTTATCGACGGAACCATGCTCCTAACAGTCTTCGTGGTTGCTCCGACTATACCGAACGCCACGAGTATGGCGAGGAGGGTCCAGATGCGGATGTGGTATATGAACGATATCAGGATGAGTATGGGCAGGACGGGGATGATCATCATGAGCTCGGCAACCCTCTGGACGGCGTCGTCCACCTTACCGCCGAAGTAGCCGCTTATGACGCCGAGTATCGTCTGGACAAGGTTCACGACCACGGCGGCAACTATTCCGAACGCCAAGGCTATCGGAGCCCCCCAAAGCAGCCCTATCATCAGGTCCCTCCTGTACGAGTCTGTCCCGGCAAGCCCGTAGACCCTGCCGTATATGACCATCCTCGCCTTCACGTCTACCTTGGGGTCGCCTATGGCCACGCAGGTCACGTACATCTTGTAGGTTCCCTTCAGCACCGTGGCCTTCTTGGGGTCGTTCATGTTCTCACCCTTCTCGGCGAAGAACACCACGTAGGGGAGAGGCTTCTCAGGAGCCGAGCCGGTGACCGAGCGAACGTAGTTGCCGGCGGCCTCAACCACCATGTCAGTCGTCTCACGGAGCTCCAGAGTCTCGTTCACGGGGACGGGTAGGCCGTCGACGAGCTTTATCCTGTCCCCGTCCGGCCTCTCGAGCTCCACGGTTATCCTGACAGAGCTCACTCTGCTGGCGTTCGGTGTAACCTGTATTATGAACGAGGATATCTTGTTTGGGAACGCGTCGTAGGGGTAGTCGAAGTACGCGTTCATGTAGATGAACTTGTAGGTTATGCCCGCGTACTCCATGAGGGAGACGGACTTGTGGAAGTCCTCGTTCTCGATGATTATGGTCTTGGGGAGCTTCTTGTGCACGAAGAACTGAACCCAGGCGGGGGCGGCGCATGGAGGGTTGTCCATCCAGACCTCCCTCATGCTCCAGGCCTTGACGACGTTGTATGGGGCATATATGGGCGTGGCGACCCCCATCAGCACTATTATGAGCAGGAGTCCGAACGCTACCTTACCGCTTAGGGTTTTCAGAGCCTCCTTGAAGGCTTCCTTAGTGCCTATCGCCGGAGCGCTCACCTCAACCACCAACCCTTATCCTCGGGTCGAGGTAGCCGTACAACAGCTCCAGCATTATCACCGTGGCGACGAGCAGGTAGGCGTATATCACCGTCAAACCGATGATTATCGGGGCGTCCAGCGTCATTATCGCCTGCCAGTACAGGTAGCCGAGGCCGTACCACTTGAACACGGTCTCGGTGATTATGGCGCCCGTCCAAGACGCTATGACGGCCAGCGAGACCATCGTGACTATCGGAGGAGCCGCCGGCTTCAGCACGTAGCGTCTCAGGATGAGGTCTTCGGGGACGCCCTTAGCCCTGGCGACGGTCACGTAGTCTTCGTGCATTATGTGTATGACGAGGTTCCTCGTCGTGTAGGCCCAGTAGCCGAAGTTCGAGAAAACCCAGCATCCGAGCGGTAGGGCGAGGTGCCAGAGTATGTCCACGACGAGCTTCTGCCACGGGACTCCGACAAACTGTTCGACCCATCCTCCGGACGGGAACCACCCGAGCCTGTAGGAGAATATCAGGATGGCGAGTATGCCGAAGAACCAGGGCGGAATGCTCGTCGTCACAACCGCGAACACGCTCATACCCCTGTCGAACGCGGACAGAGCCTTGCGGCCCATGTGCAGGCCTATGTATATCCCGAGGAAAGCGGATATCAACGTCCCGGTCGTGAACAGGAGCATCGTCCAGGGGAGTCTCTCCAGGATTATGGCCCTTATCGACGATGAGCCTCCGGCGCTCCTCAAAACTAAGGCCCTGCCTAAACTGAACGTTAAGGCTTTCTTGAAGTATATGAAAGACCTGTATGGGAAGAAGGGCTTATCCAGTCCGTAGGCCTTGAACTGCTGCTCTATCAGGGCGTTTATTATGGCCTTCTGCTGTTCGGGGGGAAGCTTCTGGAACTCCTGGTTCCTCGCGAACATCTGGTGGACCGACGTGACTATCTGGCTCTTCAGGACTGTGTCTATGTATCCTCCGAGGTTGGCGATTATGACCGTGAGGTAGACTGCTATCAATAGCATTATGCACAGCGTTACCGTCTTCTTTCCCACGTACTTTATGTATGGAGATACCACCTTGCCCCCAAACTCTTTTTGAGTAGTGTATAAAAAACTTAACCTCAAGGCTGGCGTTGAAAATCTTACATGCCGAACACAGGGTCTAAGGGGACCTAGGCTGGGATTCTAAGGGTTTAGGAAGCTTAAGGCTTTTCGGTTCATCTAATCAGGCTTAGCCGATGGGAAACCGTTGGTTTAACCAAAAATTATATATCGAAAATGGTTGGATCGATATGCAGGAATGATGTCTATGGAAAGGCTTGGAAATAAAGCGTCCGGCGTCTACGGTCTAGTAATCGCTGTGGCGATATGCCTGCTCCTCATCACACCAGCCCTGGCCGCAGTCCCACACAAGGTCTCGCAGGAGATACCCTACGGCCCGTACGTGGACGAGATAG
>CBFDTC010000025.1:0-14875 GCA_965612785.1 Candidatus Bathyarchaeota archaeon | reverse complement strand
CCACCTCCCTGCCGTTCGTCTCAGCCACCTCCGCGTACCTCCTGCCGAAGCTCCCACACACCGTACACAGAACCTTCCTCTTGACGCAGTTCCTTATGGAAGCCTCCATGAAGCCGGTCCCAGAGCTTGGGAAAAGGAAGACCTCACCATCCGTCTCGAGGAAATCCCTGAGCAGCTCCACGGTCTCCCTGTGCAGGGCCCTGTACTCATCGCTCCTGTGGCTGAACATCTGACTGGCCATGGCCTCGAGAACCTGTGGGTAGCAGGCGACGGGGCCGACCGTGAACAGCTTCAGCTCGGGCATCCCAGATTTTTTAGCAGGTTGTCTGATAAGGCTTTTCACGACCCTTGTGGAGCTTTAGACGGGTGTCTCTGGTCTTGAAAGTCCTGGTATGCGACCCCATACACGACGAGGGATTGAACATTCTGAGGAAGGGGGGCTTAGAAGTCGATTACGTACCCCAGATAACCAGGGAGGAGCTCCTTAAGGTCGTAGACCGGTACGACGCCATAATCGTGAGGAGCAGGACTAAGGTGGACGTGGAGGTCCTCCGGAGGGCCGTCAGGTTGAAGGTGATAGGCCGGGCGGGTGTGGGCGTGGACAACATAGACGTCGAGGAGGCAAAGAAGAGGGGTATAAAGGTGTTGAGGACACCAGAGGGCCCGTCGGTCTCGGTCGCGGAGCTGACCGTGGCCCTGATGCTGTGCCTGGCGAGGATGGTGCCCTACGCGGACAGGGCCATGAAGGATGGAAAGTGGGTCAAGCGGGAGCTCATGGGAGTCGAGTTGAGAGGTAAGAGGCTCGGGATAATAGGGTTCGGGAGGATAGGATACGAGGTCGCCAAGAGGGCTAAGGCGTTCGAGATGGAGGTCCTGGTGTACGACGTCATCCTCGACAAGCTGATGGACAGGGTTAGGGAGGTCGGAGCCAGGGGGCTGAGCTTCGAAGAGCTCCTCCTCGAATCGGACTTCGTGTCCATACACGTACCCCTAACCCCCCAGACACGACACATGATAGGGGAGGAGGAGCTGAAGGCCATGAAGCCCACGGCCTACCTGATAAACACGTCGAGAGGGGGCGTCGTGGACGAGGAGGCGCTCCTGAGGGCGTTGAAGGAGGGTTGGATAGCCGGAGCCGCCCTCGACGTCTACGAGGTGGAGCCTCCTACGAACATGGAGTTGATAAGACTTCCCAACGTCGTCTGTACGCCGCACATAGGAGCCCAGACTGTGGAGGCCCAGAGAAGGAACTCCGTGTTGATAGCCAACAAACTGTTGAACGCATTAAAACATTTATCATAGGAATAAAAAAAGTCTGTGGGGACGGGGTTGAGCGGGAAAGATAGGGCCCTAATACTATGGTTCGACGAAGTGGGGAGCGGTGACGCACCGCTCGTTGGAGGAAAGAACGCAAACCTCGGAGAGCTGACCAGGGCCGGGATACCCGTGCCGCCAGGTTTCGCCGTCACAGCCTACGCCTACAAGAAGTTCATAACCGAGACGGGAATAGCCGAGAAGATCTACAAGACGATAAGGGAGACCGTCAGCGGCCGAAGGAGTCCGAAGAGCTACGAAGAGGCTTCGAGGAAGGTTAGAAGCCTTATAGAGGCCACGGAACCTCCTGAAGAGGTCGTAAAAGCCATCAAGGAGGCCTACAGGAAGCTGTGCGAAAGGGTCGGCAAGGAGGTTTTCGTGGCGGTCAGGTCGAGTGCAACAGCCGAGGACCTGGCTGAGGCCTCCTTCGCGGGACAGCAGGAGACGTACCTAAACGTCAAGGGCGAGGACGAGGTCGTCAAGAAAGTCTTGAAGTGTTGGTCCAGCCTTTTCACGCCGAGGGCCATATTCTACAGGGAGCAGAAGGGTTTCAGGCATGAGGACGTGCTGATAAGCGTGGGAGTCCAGATGATGGTGGATGCGAAGTCTGCTGGTGTGATGTTCACGCTCAACCCGGTCACGGGAGACAGAAGCCAGATCGTAATCGAGTCTAGCTGGGGGTTGGGGGAGAGCGTAGTATCCGGCTCGGTGACGCCTGACGAGTTCATCGTGGACAAGGAGACGCTGAAGATAATCGAACGTAGGATATCGGAGAAGACGGTGGAGCGGATAAGGGATCCGAGGACCGGCGAGGTGGTTGAGGTTGAAGTGCCTCCTGAGAGGAGGAGGGCCCCATCGCTGACGGACGAGGAGGTCGTGAGGTTGGCCGAGCTCGGGAAGCTCATCGAAGCCCACTACGGGAGGCCTCAGGACATAGAGTGGGCCATAGACAAGAACCTACCCTTCCCCGACAACGTGTTCATACTCCAGTCCAGGCCTGAGACCGTGTGGAGCGTCAGGAAGGCCGAGGAGCCTGTGAAGAGGAGGGAGGTTGGCAGAGTTGTGTTGAAAGGGCTACCCGCAAGCCCAGGAGTCTACGGCGGCGTGGCTAAGGTGGTCATGAGCATAGAGGAGGCGAACAGGATGATAGAGAAGGGCGACATACTCGTGACGAAGATGACGAACCCAGACTGGGTTCCCTACATGAGGCTCGCCGGAGCCATAGTGACCGACGAGGGGGGCGTCACCTGCCATGCAGCCATCGTCTCCAGGGAGCTCGGGATACCCTGCATAGTCGGGGCTGGAAACGCCACGAAGGTCCTCAAGACCGGAGGTGAGTACACCGTGGACGCTAGGGCTGGAGTCGTCTACGAGGGGATAATCACGGAGGGGGCTGGCGGCGACAAGCCTAGGGAAGCCGCTCTGGCGGCTGAGTACGTGCCCGTGACGGCCACGAAGGTGTACATGAACCTCGGCGTTCCGGAGAAGATAGACGACTACAAGGACCTGCCCTTCGACGGCATAGGGTTGATGAGGGTCGAGTTCATAATGGCGTCCTACATAGGAGACCACCCGAACCACCTCATCGAGACGGGTAGGGCTCAGGAGTTCGTGGACAAGATGGCCGACGGCATCGCCAGGGTGGCGAGGGCCATCTACCCGAGGCCCGTCGTCGTGAGGTTCAGCGACTTCAAGACGAACGAGTACCGGAAGCTGAGGGGTGGCGAGAAGTACGAGCCTCACGAGGACAACCCGATGCTCGGCTGGAGGGGTGTCAGCAGGTACATAAGCCCCCAGTACCGGGACGCCTTCAGGCTTGAGTGCAGGGCCATAAAGAAGGTCAGAGACGAGTACGGGTTGAAGAACGTTTGGGTGATGCTTCCGTTCGTCAGGACTACGTGGGAGGTGGAGGAATGCCTGAAGATAATGGAGGAAGAGGGGCTGAAGCGTGGCAGGGACTTCAAGGTCTGGATAATGGCCGAGGTGCCGAGCAACGTGTTCCTGGCGGACGAGTTCGCCAAGCTGTGCGACGGTTTCAGCATAGGGAGCAACGACCTAACCCAGCTGATACTCGGAACGGACAGGGACAGCCAGATACTGCCCTCGATAGACCCGAGGTACTTCGACGAGAGGGACCCGGCCGTGCTTAGGGCCATAAAGCACCTGATAGAGGTGGCCCACGAGCACGGTGTGACGGTCAGCATATGCGGTCAGGCACCTTCCGTGTACCCGGAGTTCACCGAGTTCCTCGTCAGGTGCGGTATAGACAGCGTGAGCGTGAACCCCGACGTCGTCGTCCAGACGAGGAGGCTGATAGCGAGCATAGAGAGGAAGATACTGCTGGAGAGGGCTATAGGAGGCGGGAAGACCTAAAGGAGACCGGCGGGGAACGCACGAAGTCCAGCTCCCTCTCCGTCGGCCCCTGTTCCGTCAGTTCTACCCCGAAGATTTCTGAGAACGATTTTTCGACCGCTTTTTCGACCCCCTCCACCGTAGCCTGCTCCACGAAGGAGGAAACGTTCGCCACCCGGTCCCTAACCCTTATGGCCTTCGTCATACACTCCAGGTCTGCGTCTATGAGGAGCGTCCCGTGACAGAGGACGACCCTCTTCTTCACGTATGCGGCCATGCCCGACACCTTGAAACCTCGGACCCTGACGGAGTTCGGTGGGCTGAACTCTGCATCGACTCCGAGTTTCTTTAAGGCGTTAACCACGGGGTTTGACAGGGTCCTGTAGACAGCGTGTATGTCCGACCCGACGAGCCTCCTCGGTGCGAAGAGGCTCCAGTTCAGGTTTCCGTGGTCGTGGTACACAGTCCCGCCTCCGGTCACCCTTCTGAGGACTGGTATGCGCTTCCTGAGGCAGAACTCTGTTCGGACGTCCCCGAGGCCTTGGTATGCCCCTACGATGACTGACCTCCCGTTCACCCAGAGCCTAAGCGTCCACGGGGAAGCTCCCTCTTCCGTGAGGTTTAGGATGGCCTCCTCCAGCAGTACGTTCTTGTGGGGGTCCGTCCACGGGCCTCTCAGAAGCCTCCAGTTCATACCTTGATTTTTACGGCCTCCCCCATCGTCGTCTTCACGTAGATGGACTTTATGTTCCTTATGCCCTTCTTTAGCTTGCCCACGACGGCGGATATGACTGCCTCTATGTTCTCCGCTATGTCCTCGTCGCTCATCGTCTCGTCTCCCACTTTACACATCAGGTAGGGCTTGTCCCTCGTCCTCAGGACCACCATCCTCCTGTGACGCTCTATCATGTCCTTCAGCGGGGCGTTCGGCGGAACAGGTGTCGGCATCCTACCCCTCGGACCGAGTATTGGACCTGCAACCCTGCCAACCAGTGGCATGAGGGGTGCCTCGGCTATGAACATGTCGTACTCCTTCAGTATCTTCTTCAGCTCCTTCCTCCTGTCCACGTACGTCTTCAGCTCATCTCCGGTTATGACGTGGTCTGCTCCCTCCCTCTTGGCCCTCAAGGCCATTCCACCTGAGGCGAACACGCACACCTTCTGAGGCTTGCTTCCAAGGCCCTTCGGAAGCTCCACACGCTCGTTTATCCTGTTCTCGGGCCTCTTAAGGTCGACGTCCCTCAGGTTTATTATCAGCTCGAAAGACTGGGTGAAGTTCCTCTTCTTGCTCCTCTCCCTCGCCTCCCTGATGGCCTCCAGGATGGCGTCTCTCGAAACTGACATCTCCTAACCCTCCTCCACGAAGTATTCGTCGTACACCCCCTCATCAACCTCCCTCTGAACCACCCTCGGGTCCTTACCCTCCACCGTCACACCCATGCTCAGGCAACTCCCAAGTATCTGCTTCACAGCCGACTTGAGGGAGTCCGTGGGCAGGTACGGGAGCTTCGCCTTAGCTATCTTGACAACCTGCTCGAACCTGAGGTCCCCAACCCTCTCCTCCCCCGGCGCTCTAGCACCCTTCTCAATGCCGAGCTCCCTCACTATCAGGGCCGTCGTCGTCAGGGGCCCAACTTTGACGTCAAACTCCTTGGTGTCCAAGTCCACGGTTATCTCCACGGGAACCTTGACACCCTTCAAGTCCGCCGTCAGCTCGTTTATCCTGTCCACGACCGCCGGGACGTTCACGCCAGTCGGTCCGAGCAGGGGGCCTATCGGAGGACCTCCCGTGGCCTCCCCTCCCGGGACGATGACCTTGAATGTCTTCTTCACCAACCCTCGTTCACCCCGTCTTAACCTTCTTCAGGTAGGGTGCCCTGACCGTGACCGGGAGCGTGTACGCAGCCTCCAGAAGCTCGACCACGACCTCCTCCTTCACCTTGTCCACCCTGACAACCTTGGCCTGCATGCCCCTGAACGGGCCTGCGACTATCTCAACCGTGTCGCCCACGCTTATCTCGTCCACTATCCTCTTGGGCACTATGTACTTCTCAACCTCAGACGGCTTTACCACGCCGTCGAGTATCGACTTAACGTGCTTTATGCCCTCAACGCTCTCGTAAACGTAGTGTCTGGCCGGGCTCTCCACGAATATGTAGCCCCTAACCCCCTCCGGGACGAGTATGGCCTTGATCGGGATCTTCCTGGCGGAGACCCTGCTCTCCATCATCCTGGCTACGTTCATCTCTTGGCCCATCGTTGTCTTGACGACGTATATCTCAGACCTCTTGACAACCTTCTCGGACAAAGGTCTCAGACCTCTATTATGCCTGGAAAGCGGAGGCTAAAAGTCTTATGAGGAAACCCACGGCCCCTATCCCCAGAAGGCCGAGGATGCATATCTTTATCGAAGTCCACAGCAGCTTCCTATCCGGCTTCCTGAGTACCTTCAGAACCCGTACCGTGGACCTCAGGAAATCCTTCACGCCCAACCCACCTTAAGAGCGGTGGAAACGGTTCTTAAACGTTTTCTAAAAGCCTGTCCAGAAGCCACCCGGGGTCGAACGGCTCCAAGTCCCCGTAACCCTGACCCGTGCCGACGTATACGATCGGCTTACCCGTCTCGTACACCACGCTTATGGCAGAGCCTCCCTTAACGTCCGCATCCACCTTCGTCAGTATGGCCGCGTCGAACCCAACCTGGCTGTCGAACATCCTGGCCTGCTCCACAGCGTCGTTCCCGGTCAGGGCGTCCACCACGAGTATCGTAAGGTCTGGGGAGGCCACACGCTTGATCTTCCTGAGCTCCTCCATCAGGTTTCGGTCGGTCTGCATCCTACCGGCTGTGTCTATCAGGACGACGTCCACACCACGGGCCTCCGCATGCCTTATGGCGTCGTAGGCAACCGCCGCCGGGTCGGCTCCGTACCTGTGCCTTATCACACGGACGCCTATGCGGTTTGCATGTTCCTCGAGCTGCTCTATGGCTCCAGCCCTGAATGTATCGCTGCAGGCGAGGACTACCGTGAAGCCCCTGTCCATCAGAAGCTTGGCCACCTTGCATATTGTGGTCGTCTTACCCGTCCCGTTCACGCCTATGAACAGTACGGCCAGGGGTCTGCCCTCACGCTTGGCCTCGGCCGCCTCCTCGACTATGTCTACCCGGGGGACCTTCGAGAAAATCTCCGTGAGCGTCTTCCTGAGCTCCTCGACAACTACGGCCTTCCTGTCCTCGAACCTCCCAACCGTCCGGCCTACGAGACGCCTCTTTATCTCCTCGCATATCTTCTCCGCAACCTCGAGGGACACGTCGTTTGATACGAGGGTGAGCTGGAGGTCCCAGAGGGTTTCCTTCAGGCTCTTCTCTGTAAACTCGGTCTTCGAGACCTTCTCGACGAACCTCCTAAGGCCCTCCCTAAGCCTTTCGAACACCACCCCCAGCCCTCGCCTCCCCGGCCATCCGCCTTATACGGTCCTCGCTCTCCCTTATCCTCTCAAGCGTCTCTGCGAGACGCTTCCTCAGGTCGACGCTTATCTTCTCCAGCTCCGCAACACGCTCCCCGAGGTAGTTCAGGGCGTCCTCGACATCCTTCTCCAAGACGATGCCGGCGCCTACCCCCACCAGGACCTTGCTCATGTCCTCCACCTTCGCCCTTATGAAAGAGTCGCCTCCCACGGGCACAAGTATCGTGGCGTTCTCCCCCACGTCTCTGATCGCTTTTATGGCCTCCCCGGCTGCCTTGAGCTCGTTTATTAAAGACTCGACCACGTTTATCCTCGACCTCATGGACTCCGCCAGCTCCCTCAGGGCTTGGAGCTCCGCCAGGGCTCTCCTGATCTCCTCCTCACGCCTTGACATCCAGACCCCTCACAGCCCTCACTACAGGGTCCCGAACCTCCTCGGGCTTTAGCTCCTCCACTCGGAGGATCTTTATCTGGAACCTCTTGGCCCTGTGTCTGCTACCCATGTCGGAGTAGACCTTCTCTAACGCCTGCTCTACGTTCAGGGCTGGGATCTCTACCGAGAACCTCATCGGCTCGAGAAGCTGAGGCTTCCTTATCTCCCCGCTGATCCGGAAGACCTTAACCTCAGCCACCTTCGACACCCTCCGCCAGGTACACCCAGGCTACACCATCCTTGTCCTTTCCGACACGTATCCTTATCTTCCTCGGGGGCTTCTGTATCCCCCTACGCCACAGGGCTCTGTTCACCTCCTCGGATATCTTGACCTCCTCAGCCTTCATGTGCCTCATAACAAACTGCCTGAGTATCCTAACCGCCTTGGGAGTCCTCTTACCCCTCGGAGCCACCCAGGCGTCCCGGAGGGGGACCGTGTAGACCCTCTCCTCCACAAACTCCTCCTCAGACATCCAGGCTCACCTCAAGCCTTTATCCTACTCCTCCTCCAGTGCCTACGTTTGGGGTGCGTCCTGACGTGACCCAGGGTTCTCAAGATAACCCAAGTAGGCACGGGTCTGTTCTGCTTCAGGGCCTTCGCAAGCCTCCTCTTCTTGGCCGTGGGCTTGTTCCTCGCCAACTCTAAAGCCTCCTTATCCTTATGTCCCTCCTCCCACTCTGTAGGTGGAGGAGAATTCTCTTAAGCTGTTCGTCCGTGAGCGGGATGGGAAGCCTACCCGCCTGGGCGGCCTGAATTAGCTGGAGCTCAACCTGCTCCGCAAACTCGGGCTTGACGAGCTTCAGGTTTGCGAGCCTCTGCCTCGCAGCCGGTGTGAGTATCCTCCTCAGGACGGCCTGCTTCTGAACCTCTATGCGCATACGCTCCTCGGCAGCCCTCTCCTGCTCTAGGAGGTGTCTCTGGAGTTCCAGAAGCCTCCTACGCCTGAGCTCCTCAAGCTCCCTGTCCTCCTCAACCACCAACCTTCGACTCCCTCCTCAGCTCCCTCTTAATCTGAGACGCTATCATGTCGACGAGGCTCATGCCCTTCGGGCTTAGCTTCCGACCCCTGTTGCCGTCCTTTACGACCAAGCCTGCCTCCTCAAGTTGTTGGAGAGGCTTCCTTATGGCTGAGCCTCCAGCCCTTCTGAAGTGGGCGGGCCTGACACCCCTCCTCTTACGGCCCCCGTACATCTTCCTGAGCCTGGAAACGCCTATCGGACCCTTCAGGTAGAGCTTCCTGAGGAGAGAAGCACACCTGACGTACCACCAATCCAGGTCCTGCGGGGGCCTCTCCACGTGGGAGCCCGTCTTTGCGAACAGAGCCCAAGTTGGGGGCTTAACCTCGGGAACGTTCTCCTTAAGGTACTTGGCCAACCTCTGGATAAGCAAATCGGCGGGTACGTCGTAGACACTCAATCCTTAACACCCTCGGAAACTTAGGGAAGCACCGAAAAATAAAAGGTTTTATCAAACCTGAGTGGGGCCGCCCGGATTCGAACCGGGGACCCCGCGGGCCCGAGCCGCGGATCGTAGACCAAGCTGGACCACGGCCCCTCTTCTTAAGTTTTTTCTTAACTATTGCTTTAACTTTATTCTCCGACTGGACTGTGTCGAATTCGGGGACAACTTTAGTTCTGTTTAGAACGTATTTATTCTTTTTTGTTTTAAATAGAAATAAAGTTTTAATAATGGTTTCAAATTTCCAGACTTGATAAATTTGAGGTGAAGATACATGGTTCGATGTCGTTGGAGGGATAGGATATTCGTAAGCCCCTACTGTAGGGTTGCCGTACCAGAGAACCTAGGCCTGCCAGCCGAGGTCTTCATAGATGACGCCACACTTAGGGAGGGTGAGCAGAGCCCCGGGGTTGTGTTCTCCCCTGAGGATAAAGTCAGGATTGCGGAGCTTCTGACAGAGGTGGGTGTGGACTGTATAGAGGCTGGGTTCCCAGCGTCTTCTGAGGCTGACTTCAAGGCTGTGGCTAACATAGCTTCGATGGGACTTGGGCCAAGGGTGTACGGCTTCTCGAGGGCTGTCATAGACGACATAGACGCCGTGGCTAAGTGTGACTGCGACGGAATAGTTCTGTCCTTCCCACCTTCGGATATACATATAAAGTACAAGCTGAGGATGACGAGGGAGCAGTACCTCGAAAGAGCCGTACAGTGCGTCGAACACGCCAAGAGCTACGGACTCGAAGTCGTGTACAGCGCCGAGGACTCCACAAGGACGGAGTTGGACTGGCTCCTCACGGTCTTCCGCTCAACCATACAGGCAGGAGTGGACAGGGTTAGAGTCGTCGACACCCTGGGATGCATAACCCCCAGCGGCATGGCCTACCTCGTGAAGCAGCTTAGGCCTCTGGGCAAGCCCATAGAAGTCCACTGCCACAACGACCACGGCCTAGCCCTAGCCAACTCCCTCGCTGCTTATGAGGCGGGGGCGACTTACTTCAGCACCTCTGTCCTCGGGCTTGGTGAGAGGGCCGGGATAGCTGCCACCGAGGAGCTGATAGTGGCCGTCCACAACCTCTACGGAGTCGAGAAGTACAGGCTTGAATCCCTCTCGGAGCTCTGCAGGGTCGTCTCGAAGCTCTCCGGCATGCCTATATGGCCTTCGAAGCCCATAGTGGGCGAAAACGTTTTCGTCCACACCAGCGGCATACACCAGAACGCCGTGTTGAAGGATCCCCTGCTGTACGAGTGCTTCCCACCGGAGATGGTCGGACAGAGACGTAGATTCCTCCTCAGCAAGGTCAGTGGCAGGGCGGCCGTCAGGGCCAAGCTCAAGGAGCTCGGGTTCGAGGCCACGGATGAGGATGTGGCCAACCTCACGTGGATAGTTAAAGAGGTCTCGTCTTCCAGGAGGAGCGCCATAACGGACGAGGAGTTTAGGGAGCTGGCTAGGAAGTATTTCGAGGGGCGGGGCAGGCAGGCTTAAACCATTTTTTTAGCCTGGTAGAGGGGTTAATCTGGGTATGTCGTCCGGTCAGACCATGGCTGAGAAGATACTATCGAAGAAGGCTGGCAGACCTGTCGAGGCCGGGGAGATGATCGTCGTAGACGTGGACCTCGTGATGGCACACGACGGGACGGCCCCCTTGGCCTTCGAGGCCATGGAGGAGCTCGGGGTTGAAGACGTGTTCGACCCGTCTCGGGTCGTCCTCGTCATAGACCACACGGGTCCGAGCCCAAGCCGGTCCATAAGCAACATCCACAGGAAGATGCGGGAGTACGCCCGGAGGTGGGGATGCCACTTCAAGGATGTCGGGTACGGAATATGCCATCAGATACTGTTCGAGGAGTTCGTCGAGCCCTGGACCGTCGTCGTCGGGGCGGACAGCCACACATGCACCCACGGAGCCCTGGGAGCGTTCGCCACGGGAATGGGGAGCACCGACGTGGCCGTGGCCATGGCGTACGGGAGGACGTGGCTCAGGGTTCCGGAGTCTGTGAGGATAGAGCTCTCCGGCGGGCTGACGTGGCCTGTGATGTCGAAGGACGTGATACTGCAGGTCATCGGGGAGCTGGGTGCCTCAGGGGCCACGTACATGGCCCTGGAGTTCACGGGAGACGGTGTCGAAAACATGACCGTGTCCTCGAGGCTCACGATGACGAACATGGCCATAGAGGCCGGAGGAAAGACAGGGCTGTGTCCCCTAGATGACAGAGCGCTGAGCCTCTTAGAGGAGCTCCGCGGAAAAAGGTACAAGCCGTTGACCCCGGACCCAGACGCCGAGTACGCCGACGAGCTACACGTCGACCTCTCCGAGGTGGAGCCCATGGTGGCCGCACCCCACGAGGTGGACAACGTCAAGCCCATCGAAGAAGTGGAGGGAGTCGAGGTGGACCAGGTTTTCATAGGCTCCTGCACGAACGGCAGGGTTGAAGACCTGGAGGCTGCTGCGAGGATACTCAGGGGACGTAGGGTTGCGGACGGTGTGAGGCTGATAGTTCAGCCTGCCTCGAGGAGGGTTCTCAGGGAGGCCGTCAGGAAGGGATTGATAGAGACTTTCCTGAGAGCTGGGGCGGTGGTAAACCCGCCTGGATGTGGTCCATGTGTCGGGAGGCACCTTGGCGTCTTGGCGGACGGGGAGGTGTGTATAAGCACGCAGAACAGGAACTTCAGGGGGAGAATGGGAAACCCGAACGCCGAGATATACCTGGCATCCCCCGCCACAGCGGCGGCCTCAGCCCTGACCGGATGCATAACGGACCCGAGGGGGTTCGTGGAGTGAGGTTTAGGGGACGCGTCTGGAAGCTGGGGGACGACGTGAACACCGACCTGATAATCTCCGGCAGGTACAAGTACGACATAACGGACATGAAGGAGCTGTCGAAACACGCCTTCGAAGACGTCAGACCGGAGCTCCCGAGCCTCGTGAAGCCCGGGGACATAATCGTGGCTGGAAGGAACTTCGGATGCGGTTCGAGCAGGGAGCATGCTCCCAGGGTCATAAAGGCGTTGGGCGTGTCCGTGGTGGTGGCCGAGAGCTTCGCGAGGATATTCTACAGGAACGCCGTGAACATAGGCCTACCCGTCGTGGAGTGCCGTAACATAACCGGCTTTGTCGAGGAGGGAGACATCGTATCCGTGGACTTGGAGAAGGGAGTCATAGAGAACGAGACGAGGGGAGGCTTGTTGAGGGTTAGGCCTATGCCGAGGTTCATACTCGACATACTCCGTGAAGGCGGAATCGTGAACTATGTCAAACGTAGGGGTGGGTTGGAGGTTGGCTAAGAGGGTTGCGGTCATACCTGGAGACGGCATAGGGCCTGAGATAGTCCAGGCCACGATGAAGGTGCTTGAGGCGATGGAGCTCCCGATAGAGTTCGTCTGGATAGAAGCTGGGAGGAGGGTCTGGGAGGAGACCGGTAGACCCATATCCGAGGAGGACTTGGAGACCATAAAGACGTGCGACGCAGTCCTGAAGGGACCCATAGAGACGCCCGTAGGGCCCGGAACGTACAGGAGCGTCACCGTTAGGATAAGGAAGGAACTCGGCCTCTACGCCAACGTCAGGCCTGTCAGGAGCATAGAGGGCCTGTCACCCACGGAGGGTGTGAACATGGTAATCGTCCGGGAGAACACGGAAGGCCTGTACAGTGGGATAGAGTACAGGCTCACACCGGACGTGGCCGTGGCCCTGAGGCTGACGACGAGGGAGGGTGCGAGGAGGGTGTGTCGGTTCGCTTTCGAGTACGCCAGGCGTAAGGGCTTCAGGAAGGTGACGGCCGTACACAAGGCCAACATACTCAAGGAGACCTGCGGCCTGTTCCTGGAGGAGTTCAGGAAGGCCTCCCAAAACTACCCGGAGATAACCCCAGAGGAGATGCACGTAGACGCGGCGGCGTACAGGCTCGTCGTAAACCCAAGGCAGTTCGAGGTAATCGTCACGTCCAACCTCTTCGGAGACATACTCAGCGACCTAGCCGCAGGCCTGACCGGAAGCCTCGGAGTAGCCCCCTCAGCCAACGTGGGAGACGGACACGCCATGTTCGAGGCAGTCCACGGAACCGCTCCAGACATAGCCGGGAAGGGCGTAGCCAACCCAGCCGGGTTGATGAGGTCTGCGGCCTTGATGCTCGACTACCTCGGGTTCGACGATGAGGCCAGCCTGCTGGAACGGGCTGTTCTGGAGGCTCTGAAGAACCCGGAGGTGAGGACTCCCGACGTGGGTGGAAGCGGAAACACAGAAACCTTCACGTCTGAAGTCCTAGAGTTCATACGCCGGGGCGTCTAGGAGGTTTCTGTTAGGGTTACTTATTAAAACCTCGGCTGTTCAACGTATCTTTGGGTTGGAACGTAGGTACTTTCCAGGCCTCAACGCGGAGGAGTTTCAGCACCCCCTTGACAGAGAAGCGTTGAAGAGTTTGATGAAAGTTAAGGGTTTTGACTTCCTGACTAAGAAGGTGTTGGAGTGGGGTTTGGAGCGCGTCGTGAGGCTTAAGCTACTGTCCAGTGGGCTGAAGGTTACGGAGAGGCAGTGTCCGTCCATCTACAGGGTCTTCATGGACTGTTGTGAGATACTCGACGTGAGGGAGCCTCCGGACCTGTTCATCGAGAGTGGGGGGGCTAACGCTTACACGACTGGCTACACGAAGCCTGCGGTTGTGGTGACGACGGGGCTGGTGAACATCATGGAGGAGGATGAGCTCTACTTCATCTTCGGACACGAGCTCGGCCACGTCAAGTGCGGCCACGTCCTGTACATGATGATGGCCAGGCACATAGGCCAGATAATGGAGTGGATAGGCCAAATGACGCTCGGAGCAGGGAAGCTAGTCGGAAAGGGTGTGGAGCTCGCACTCCTGGAGTGGAGCAGGAAGGCTGAGTTCAGCGCCGACAGGGCTGGGCTGATAGCCGCCCAGAGTGAGGAGGCAGCCCTCAGTGCGTTCATGAAACTCATGGTCCCCGCCAGGCGTGTATGGAACGAGGTGGACAAGGGAGAGATCTTGAGGCAGGCTGAGGAGTTTGACAGGGTTTCGAGGAGCGACCTGCTGATGAGGCTCTACAGGGTGTACTACGGCCTCGGGATGACACACCCGTGGATAGTGCTCAGGGTGAGGGAGGCGGTAAGCTGGGCCTACTCCCCGCAGTACAAGTCCATACTGAGCAGAGGGGTCTCAAGGGAGGAGGCTGAAAAGGCGAGGGAAAAGAGGGCCATGGGGCCCGCCTGCCCGTGGTGTGGCTCACCCATCAGGCCGGGGGACAGGTTCTGCAGGTTCTGCGGGAGACCTTTGACGTCTTAAACGTTTTAAGGACATTCGGATGACCGATTAGTCGGTGTAGCACATGGCGGAGAAGGGGCTCTTGTTCGTAGACCACTTCTCAGCCAAGGCCTACAAGGGCCTCGTCGTGCTAAGCCTCGGGCACGAGGAGGAGGGTAAGGTAACCGTCTACCAGAGGGTCATCATGACTCCACAAGACGTCGAGAAGTTGATAGAGACCCTAAACAGCGCCAAGGCTGAGGTTCCCGTAGCCGTGGAGACCGCAAAGCCTGGGGTAGTCCCGCCCACTCCGTCAGTGCAGCCTGTTCAGCCGGCCGTGAGGGTATGCCCAAACTGTGGACACGAGAACAGACCCAGCGCTAAGTTCTGCACTAACTGCGGAGCCAGGCTGGCCTAGACCTCCCCACAGTCCTAACGGAGTGTCAGACGAGCTTCGCGCCGCAGTTAGAGCAGAATTTGTCGCCTGGGTTCACGGGGCTCCCACACTGGGGGCAGAACCTAGGCGTCCGGGCGACTGGGGTTGGAGCCGTCGGTGTGGGCGTAACGGTCGGAACCTGCTGGGGAGGCGGGGTCTGGGG
>CBFDTC010000024.1:0-15970 GCA_965612785.1 Candidatus Bathyarchaeota archaeon | reverse complement strand
CACATGTACGACCAAGACCTGATCGTATACAGCAAGTTCCTGTAGGCGCCGGGGCCGGGATTTGAACCCGGGCGGCCTTGTGGCCACGGGCTTAGCAGGCCCGCCCCCTACCAGGCTAGGGCACCCCGGCTCAGGTTATCCTCATATATTGGAAACACAGCTTACACCTGCAAGTATACAAACGCCCTGAGGTCTTAAATACCTTGAGTGAGGGTTCCTTGAGCTTATGGTTTTCCTGAGCTTGCGGGGTTTGTCCCTTATGGGTGGTCCTTTATCTTTAGATCTCTTCATTTCCTAATCTCAAGGAGTTTGGTCAGTCCTTCTACAAGCCTCTCCTTCTCGAAGTAGAAGGACTCTTCGACGGCCCCTGGGATTTTGTTCACGATTCTCCTGTGCAGAGCCGAGTACTTGGCGATTGCGACTTCGATGAACTTATGTCTCAGAGCCTCTGGGGCCTTCTTGGCCTCTTCCTCTGACAGTTCGGGTACAGCGTATGCGCTTTGATTTCCCTTTTAAACGATTTTTTACGGAGCGTTCGGCGAGGCGCTTATCTTCTCCATGGTCTCATTCACACTACTATATTTTGCCAGGATTTCCTCTATGACACTTAATTTTTCTCCTCTGGGAAACCTAGGAGCCTGACCGTGTTCAGAACGTAGGAAAAGCTTAACCGTACTTTTTCTGTCTTCGACGTTTAATATTACCCCGGTGTCAAACTTTCCTGATCACTTTGATGTTGTGTTCTCAACGTTTTATTCTGGTAGTTCGAGCCAACCTCTTGTTTCTAAGGCCCTTAGGAGTGGTAGGCCTATAGTTCTGCGTATCAATTAGGTGGTTTGGAGATGTAGATGTCCATGTACGCCGGAGTGAAGTTGCAGAGGCATATACACATTTTAGGAGGCTGCTTAAACTGGATTTACGCTCTTCTAATTGTGGAGGCGGGTGTACGTGGGGACACGTAGACCTTACCTAATTTACTACCTCATCATGCTTGTTGCTTTGGTTAGGTCGAGGGATTTTACGAGGGTGTCTACGAGGGAATTTGGAGCGGCTGCTGGGATAAGTCAGCAGAATGCTGCTAAGGTGCTGGTGGCGTTAGAGAGGGCTGGATACATTGAGAGGAAAATAGTCAAGAACGTTACCTACGTCCGTCTAACGGATTTGGCTATCCGCGAGTTGGAGGCAATCCGTGAGGTAGTTGAGAGGGTTGTACCTTCTCGTAGGCCCTCATTCAAGCTGATAGGCCGTGTGTTTACTGGGCTTGGGGAGGGTGCTTACTATCTCTCGCTCAGAGGTTACAGGGAGCCCATCAAGAAGCTGGTTGGCTTTGACCCTTATCCCGGCACGCTTAACTTAAGGGCGGATGATAGCGAGACTAAGGTTCTTTTGGCGTGGCTTAGATCGTTACCCGGATTGGTTGTGCCAGGTTTCTCGGACGAGAAGAGGAAGTATGGTTCGGCTAAGATTTTTAAGTGCAAGGTTGAGGATAGGGTGAGTGGAGCGATAATCTTCGCCGCACGTACCCACTATGGCCCTGATGTGTTTGAAGTTATAGCCCCCGTCTACCTTAGGGGTCTGCTTAACTTGAAGGATGGGGACAAGGTAACGGTTACCGTTTACATAACTTAGCGTTCTTCCGTGTCCTGGTTAATTGGACAGTTAAGCGTGGTCCACTCCTCTATTTTGACAACTAAAGTTGTCAAAATAGTGATAACTTTATATTTTTGTTGTCAAACATCTCATGAGATGACATCCAAAAGGTTGTGGACGTATCCGCTGAGCAGTAGGAAAACGGTTAGGATTGCGGGCGTCGCTGTCATGGCAGCTCTCTCGGTCATAATGCAGTGCCTGCCTCCGTTATTTCTGACTCCTTGGTGGATGAGGATAGACTTCGTAGCAGTTCCTTGGGTCTTGTGCTGGCTCCTGTTCGGACTCGACGCAGCCCTCCTCTCAGCGGCGGTTAGCATACCCCTAGTCGGGTTCATAGGTCCCTTCGCGGGTGGCTGGGTGGGCATGGTTATGAAGTTCGTTGCGAGTGTCTGGATGTTCGTCGTTCCGTCTCTCTTCGTCCGCAAGTGGGGTCTGGAAAGATTCCTATCGAGTAAGTCGCTTCTAGCAGCTTCGGGGGCCTTAGCCGTGCTGGTGAGGGGTGTTGTGTGTGTATTGTTCAACCTGTACTTTGCCATCCCAGTCTTCTTCGGAATGACCCCTAAGGAGGTAATACAATTCTTCACGAACCCCAGGTTCCAGAGCTTCCTAGCCCGTTCGCTGGGTCTGATCGGATTCACGGCGTACTTTGCCGAGGTGGTGTTCTGGAACACCGTGCAGGGGATGATCGACTTGTACGTCTCACTGGCTCTGGCGGCCGTAATCGTACGTAAGCTCTGAAACCTCGGGTTCGTAAAAAAACTTGGAGTTAGGCTTTGCTCACAATGATGAACCTGCAGTACGGGTCTCCTTTGGCTAGGCACTCGGTTTCTGTGGCTGTGTATTCGGTCTTGAACAGGGCTTTGAACACTCCTTCTAGGTATCCCCTGAAGAAGTGGCTTCTGGGCTCTTTGAGCTTCCCTTTGAACGGCAGGCACTCGAACAACTCGAAAGCTTTTATGACGGCCTCGTCTTTCTTCTTGTCGAATACCTCGACCTCCGGTATGCACCAGCCTTTGGCAACCCTCTCCTTAAGGATAACCCTCAGGGCATCGACCCCCTTAAGCCTATACTCCTTCACGACTCTCTCAGCCCTACTCATGCCGGACTCCCGCCCCATCTGGTAGATTATGGTCGCGGCGCCTGAGCCGAATATGTCGAACAGCCTGCTGAACGCCTTTTCGAGTGTCTCAACTCTGAGGAGCACGTGCCTCTCATGGTCTAGCATGATGGGGAAGTGGAGTGTGTCTACGAGTAGCTCACCCACCTCCTCCGAATACTTAACGTCCAGAACGATGTCCAGCTTCCTCAACCGTTCAACCACATCTCCTATCTCTAGGCCTGTGTCAGTCATGTCTATGAAGGAGCTCCAAACGGCCTCCCTCTCGAAGGCCTTAGCCCTCACGAAGCTGGTCAGAATGTTTATCCCCATCTCCGCCATGAGACCTGAGACCTTTGCAAGCGCCCCAGGAACGTTCTCGACCATGACGACGATCTCTGCAACCCTCCTGCCAGGCGCATGTACGCGGAATAGAATCTCCTTCTCGACGTATCCCTTCAAACTCACTGAGCACACCAAACATAAATAACCGACGTATACAATAAAAAGCTTACTTTAAAACTTCTTTTACTGAAACGACTCCAGACAGGGAACGGAATAATGCGTTTTCCAAAAAAAAAAAAGCCGGGAAACCGTTTCGGCTTAGGGTCTAGAACATCCGTCTGAGAACCGTTTTTATCTCGTTTCTCTCCAAGTCCCCAAAACGTAGTGCCTCCACATCTCTCAGAACGATGAAGTTGCATGTCACCTGGTGAGGAGTTCTATGCGGTGTTCTCTTGAAGCGGTCATTTTCAACGAACCATAATGTTGTACAAAGTAACCTAGTCCACCCTAAAAAACACCTCTTCGATTCTCCTCCTTAGACCCTTTTGCCGCCGTGAAGCACCTTTCATCCAACTTCCTGATCTCCTTCAGGATCCTGCTAACCTTAGCCCTGGAGACTGTCTCCGTGTAGAACCCCTTTAGCTTCTTCGGAAGCTATCCGCCGTGGTCGGGCTCATGGGACATGTTGTCTGTACCTTCTGTTTCTAAAACATCCTTATCTCAACTCGTAGGCCTTTTTTTCCTTGGGTTTATGAGGGTTCCGAGGGGTCCCCCGAGGAGGGGTGTGGGTAGGTCTCTGCTGGCCGTGCCCCTCTTAGTGGTCTCCATACTGCTCGGGGCCTTCGCGGCCAGGTATTACGGCTACACCATGACGTTTTCGATCAAGAAGCTGGTTAAGGCCGACCTCAGCTTCACGATACCCGAGACTTCGGGCTCCACAGCCGGTGTCTATGACCCGTCTGCGGTTCAGAATGCGCTGGACTTCACGAAGCCGGTCAGCCTGAAGGTGTTACTCCCAAGCAACACGGTTTCCACGCTGGCTAGTAACTACTACAGGATCATGGTAGCCGTCTGGGTGGACGTGGATGACGACGGGACTTTAGAGACCCACGACATAGACGGAGACCTCTCCATAGGTGTCGGAGAGGTGGAGCAGGTAGTCTTCGTGTTCGTAGACATAAACGAGGATGGAGATTACTCCGATAGTGGACTCTCGGCCACGACGGTCTGGATAGACTTCGACATGGACGGTGTGGAGGACAGCGGTGAGGACGTTTCCCTTACGAGCGAGGCGTTCGTCTGGTACGACTTCGACCTGGACTCTGCGTACGATTCGGGGGAGCTTGTCCAGCTTCCGAACTCGTACGGCAGGTACGAGGGTGTGATAACGGTCAGGGATTACACCTCCGACGGAAACCCTGTCACGCTTGTCGGTCTCGACAGGGACGTGGACATGAAGGTGTCCTACTTCACGGGGAACGTGGACGCCTCCAGCGTGTCCGTGAACGTGTACATCTACGCTGTGGAGCTCTCGTCTTAGAGGGGTGGGACCGTGAGGCTGTGTGACCTGGTCAAGGCGATGCTCGTCACGGCGATGATAACGGTCTCGATGGACTACGTAGCCACGATGGTCGGCTACTGGCTGTCCACAGCCTCCCTGGAGGCCAACTCAGCCATAACGCGCCTCGGGGGCCTCCTCGGACCCCAGATAGCGACGACACTCACCTTCGCCTCGGTCATGGCGCTACTGCTGTTGAGCTACGTCGTCATGAAGTCTTCGTCGTTAAGGGGCCATCAGTCAACCCTGGCGGCGCCCATAATGATCTCGCTTTACGCGTACCTGTCCGTGATGCACGCCTCAGGGTTCCTGAGCTGGCTCGAGGTGATCCTGAGGGGTCTGGGTTAGAGGAGGTCTATTAGGGGCTTTGTGCCCAGACACTCAGCGGCCGTGGCTAAGGCCACGCCACGTTTTTCCGCCTCTGTGAACACTCTGGCTACCATGTTTCGCCACCTGCGTTCCCTGAGGAGGTGGTGGTCGTACACGACGAGCTTGGGGTCGGACTGGAGTATCGTGACGGCGTTCTCTATGGCCCTCTGGAGGTTCACCCTGTTGAGCATGTAGGGGAACAGGTAGGTCGGAGGGCCGTCGAGGATTATCACGTCGGGCTTTAGGTCCGCCAGGGTGTGGGCGTAGTCCTCTATCTGAGGCCCCATCACGTCGCTCGTGTACACGATCCTCCACCCACCCCGTCTTATCAGGATCGGTGTGACCCACCCGGTTCGGTCGTACTCTATCCCATGGAACCACGGTTCGAGAACCTCGAACACCGTGTCGCCGAACTCGAACCGTCTCCCGTCCCCCCACGCTATCTTCGTCCCTTCGACCTCCACCTCCTCTATCCAAGGCCTCTTCGACCACAGGTCCACGAGCTTCGTGAACCACCTCCTACCCCTCTCCAGTAGCTCCATCCTCCTCCGCTGGTATGCGCCAAAGTTCCTGGAGGTGGCCGCCTCCAACCCGTCCACGGGGTCAGGGAAATCGTCCCCCATGGGCTCGGTCAGGTGGTCGTCGAGGCTCTCCCCGTGTAGCTTCAACACCTCGGACAGGAACTCCCTGGCCCTGATCCACTGGCTCTCGTTGACGTAGACGTTCGGGTTCTTCACTATCAGCCTCCTCCCAACCCACATCCGACCGCCGTGTCTCAGGTCTCGGTCACCGGGTCTCAGGTAGTGGTCTTTGTGGTAGTGGGTTACGAAGATGGCCACGGCCTCCACGGCAGCCTCCTCAACCGTCTCGACGGCCTTCGACCTCAGCTCGAGCTTCCTCTCCTGTGGAAGTGGGTAGGTTGGGTGCATCCTCGACGCTCCGGGGTCTATGACCACGGTTCCAGCGCTGGTCTCGACGGCTATCGAGGCCGACTTTGCTCCCATGCTGTCGAACCATAAGAGCCTCACGCCGGCCTTCCGGAGGGTTTCCGAAGTCTCCATCCAACCTGTTTTTATGGCTTTGGGTGAGGTTAAATTCTCTGGGTTGGATACTTTCTTTGGTGTCTTGGTTGGAGATAACGCTTAGACCCATAGGGTTCGTCAGGACTCCTCTAAGTGACGAGGAGGTTAAGAGAAGCCTGGGTGGTGTGGAGGCGGAGATAGAGGTCCTCGAGGAGTTCGAGGAGGGTCTCGAAGGCATAGAGGGGTTTTCTCACATAATCGTCGTGTTCTACATGCACAAGGCCCAAGGGGTTGAGGCGCCCCTTAAGCAGAGGCCTCGGAGGCTACTTAGGTACGGCGTAAGCCTTGAGGAGCTCCCTCTCGTTGGAGTGTTCTGCCTCGACTCTCCTCACAGACCGAACCCGATCGGGCTGACGGTCGTTGAGCTTCTGGAACGTAGGGGGAGGGTGTTGAGGGTTAGGGGTTTGGACGCCTTTGACGGTACGCCCGTGTTGGACATAAAGCCCTACACTCCAAGCAGATTCGTGAAAGAATTCCGGATTCCGGCTTGGTACCGGGGGCTTCTGGAGAGGGTTAGGGAAGCCGGCCTAAAGGATCTGTAGAGCTGAGTAACTTTAAACCCTAGGGGTATTGGTAACGGACTTAACCGAGTACGTCTACGATATTTCGGTGTGTGGTTTGAAGCTCCTAATCCATGAGATGACTGCTGAAGAGTTCTCTGAAGCCCTTAAGAAGACGGATACCGTGATAGTGCCGCTCGGCTCTGTCGAGCAGCATGGACCCCACCTCCCGACAGGGACTGACACGTTCATACCTATCGAAGTGGCTAAGCGGGTGGCTGAGAGGGTGGGGGCGCTCGTAGCTCCTCCGATATTCTACGGGAACTCGGTCTCGATGAGGGGGATGCCAGGCGTCCTGACGGTGTCGCCCGAGGCTCTGTCGGCGTACCTCCTGGACGTGTGTAAGTCCCTCGCCGAGCAGGGGTTCAAGAAGATAGTCATCCTGAACGGGCACGGCGGAAACACGCAGGTCGTCGACTTCGTTGGCCATAGGGTCCGTGAGGAGACTGATGCCATAGTCGTCAGGGTGGACTGGTGGAGAATAGCCTACCGAGAGATAAAGCGGGTCTGCTCCTCCCCGGTCATGCACGCTGACGAGGGTGAGACGAGCGTCATGCTGGCGTGTAGGCCGGAGCTTGTCAAGATGGACAGAGCCGTGAGGGACGACAAGTTTGGGAGGATGGTGGAGGCGTTGACGGACGGGAAGCCTGAGAACATGCCCAAGGTCTACCTACCCTTCAGGGAGCTGACGGAGACAGGGGTCCTCGGAGACGCTACGAGGGCTTCGAGGCGGAAGGGTCTAGAGGTGCTGGAGGCCGTGGTCGAGAACACGGCCAAGCTAATCGAAAGGCTCGGGGAGATGCTGGAGGGAGTTAGACTTCGATGAGCGTGTAGTCCGTCGAACCCAGCCCGACTTTCTCCGCCGTCTTAAGCTGAACCGTGCTGTCCACTCCATGGAGGTTGCCTAGGACGTCCCGAAGGCCGGCGAACTTTCTGAACTCTCCGAGCAGCTCGGAACTGTCCACCAGGTCCATCGAGGCTTTGTCCACTGCCACCGGGTCTGGGGAGGCGGCCACGCCGATGTCCTCCGCCACTCTCGGGCTGCCCGACGGCCTGCAGTCGCACAGGGCGGTTATGTCTTGGATGAAGTTGACGTAAACGACTCTACCTTCGAGGGCTCTTGACACAGCTGAAGCGGCGTGGGCTACGTAGACTTGGAGTTTTTCCTTCGAACCTTCCGGAAGCTTCCAAGCCTCGTTTGGGCATGTGATCCTGCACATGTTGCAGGAGACGCACTTCTCCAAGTCCATGGTGGGCTTTCCCCCTTTCATCTTGAGGGCTCCGTACACGCAGGATTGGACGCATTTTCCGCATCCTGTGCATAGGCTTTCATCTAGGATCGGTCTGTTCACCACGTGCTGGTCTGACTTGCTCTTCTTTGTGACGCATCCCATTCCGACGTTCTTCAGGGCCCCGCCGAACCCCGTCAGTAGGTGGCCCTTGAAGTGGGTTAGGACGACCATGCAGTCCGCCTCCGCCACAGCCCCTGCGACTTCAACCTCCCTAAGCTGGCATCCCATGACCGTCCTGGCCGGCCTCTCCAAGACAGCCTCATAACCGGCTCCGTCGGCTATCACCACAGGCGCGTTCACCGTCTCCCTCGTGAAGCCGTTGTAGGCAGCCGTCTCCAGGTACCCCTTCTCCGTGAACCTCCCGAGGGGGTACAGCGTCGTCGTGTCCGTCACGAAGGGCTTCCCACCCAACTCCTTCACGAGGTCCACAACCCTCCTGACGAGTGCGGGTCTGAGGTAGTGGGGGTTTCCCAGCTCACCCATGTGGAGCTTGACGGCCACCCTGTCCCCCTTGGAGATCACCTCGGAGAGCAGGTTCACGAAGCCCCTGAGACCCTCGAACACGTTTGGGTTCTTCGAATAACGTAGCAGGTACACGGAGCTCATGTCTGCAAAGAAAGGTTGACGTGAGGCAAATTAAGGAATCACCTAAAACCCCACCCTGAAGCCCCTGGTGACGCTCAGACCCTTCCTCAGAGCCGATATCGCGAGTCTTGCCAGCGGCCTGACCGGACCGAGAGCGGCGGACAGCTTCTCCAGGTTGTCCAGGTCCATGGAGTCTACGGCTCTCAGGGCGCACACGGAGAACAGGTAGACGGCTACGAAGACTGCTCCTCCGGCGAGGAGTTCTGCGAGGGGGTTGAACCCGAGTAGACGGGTTATCGCGTAGGCCGGTGCGGACGAGAGGATGGAGGACAGGTATATTTTGGCTGAGGAAGGCCAGTCCACGGTCACGGAAACTCTGTCCTTGAGCCACTTCAAAGCTGGCACGAGGAGGAACAGGCGGTTCAACACGAACGTTAGGGTCAAGCCGAGTACGCAGAACTTCGGCACGAGCAGGAACGCGAGGGCGGCCGCTACGCACGACCTCAATAGCGTGAGCTTCATGAGGAGCCTGGTCTTCCCTATCCCTCTGAAGAGGGGGTCTATGACCAGAAGTCCGCACCCGGTGTACACGTTCATGAACGCCAGCATCCTCAGGTAACCAGGTGCCAAGGAGTACTTTCGGCCGAAGAACGTGTACACGAGTGGCTCAGACATCGATATCATCGCGAACATCACGGGCAACACGATGAGGGCTGAGTATTTGACGCTGTACACGAACATCGTCTTGAGGGATTCTTCCTTCTTAACTTTCGAGAAAGCTGGGAACAAGGTCGTGACCACGGGGAAGGTGAAGAACGTCGATATGACGAGGAAGTTCATCGCCACCTGATAGTTTCCCATGACGACGTCGCTGTAGTTCATGGCGAGTATGAAGCTGTAGAGTTGGGGCAAAAATCCTATTAACGTGTCTACGGCACACAGAGGAAGGCCGTAATTCAGCATCTCTTTCAGCGTTTCTAAGATGCCTGAATTGTCTCCAGGTGGGAGTTGTCTGAACAGGAATACGAAGGATATGGCGGTTCCCACGGCTGCGGAAAGAGCGTAAGCGGCTATGAACCCTAACAGGGCCCCTAACGGTCCGAGTCCTATGAACACTAGGAATGGGGCTAGGACTGCCTTGATTGCGGATCTGAGGATGAGCATTAGGCTGTAATTTTTCATTTTCTCGAATCCCGTGAACACGGATACGGAGAACGTGAAGAAAGCGTCTGCGAGCACGAGTAGGGATGCTAGCCTCATTAGGTCGATGGCTTGGGGTCTGTGGAAGACGTGGAGGGCTAGGGGCTTTGATAAGACTGCTATCACGGCCGAGAAGGCTACTCCCATCAGCCCTTCAAACAACAGCCCAGAAATCATTACAGATCTTATCTGGGTGTCTTTGCCCTCAGCTCGGTATCTGGCGGTGAACCTTATGATGGCTGAGTTCACGCCTAGGTTTCTGAATAGGGATAGCATCGTTGGGGGTATTATGACGACGGTTAGGAGTCCGTATTGGGCGTCGGTGAGGAGCCTAGCTATGAGTATGGTGCCGATGGCCGCCATAACGCTTGACAGGATGTATCCGACGAATAGTTCGAATCCGCCCTTGGCTGATGTTTTCGCTATTTCAGATAGGTCGCTCAACTCCCTTCCCTTGGAATGGCTGTGATGTCATAGCGTCTCTTAAGGTGGCTCTACAGGTATCCTAGGGCCCTCAACCTTCTCTTGATCTCTTCCTCCTCTTCGGGGCTGTATGCGGGTTCCTCTTCCTCCTCGCTAAGCACCTCTTCTAATACGAACTTAACGAACTCGTCAACGCTCTTGAATTCCCCGCCGCTCTCCTCGACGTGTTTCTTGACTTTTTCGTAGAGTTCTCTTGGAATCTTCACAGGTACCTCGTCTGTCATGTCCACCACGAGATAGAGAGTTTCGAGGATTTAAATAAAGGGTTTGCTGAACTGTCTGTTTACGGTCTTTTCGGTGTGTTTGGCTATATTTGCAGTACGTTCAGCCCTGTGGTTTCGTCGTAGCCCCTGGTGAGGGGTGGCCCCCTCGTTTCGATGAGGAAGATCTCTCCAGAGAACACCTCGGTTCCACGTTCTAGGTGTCCTCCGTAGGCCTTTCCATCCCTGTCTGCGAGCGCTACGTGGGCGTGTATCACTCTCTTACCTTCAAGCTCTGAGACGTTTCCTATGCATGAGAGTATCTCTAGGGGCTTGTCTATCCTGTGCTTTACGTACTTCTTTTCCGTCTGGTCGTAGTAGCTTACGGTGGCTTTCCTGACCGCGCCTATCGCCCAGAAGACGCCGGCCGTCACGTTGAGCTTCTCGGCGGCTTTCTCGACAGCCTCGATGAGGTCCTCCCCGTAGTCTGGTTTTATGACGAAGGCCCTGCCCACTGAGAGCTCGATGGACTTCACCAACCCGGCCACCTGGTAAAAGTTATGTGCCCCACCCGAGAAAATCCTATCCGTCAAGGAGTTTAGGCCGGTTGCGTGAACTTCACGGTGAATCGCCTTGAAGCCGCTCTTGCTGGGTCTCCTGTCGTTTGCGTTGGGCTTCACGGGTGCGGTCGTCCCAGGCCCCCTGCTCGTGGTCGTCGTCTCGGAGTCTCCGAGGAGGGGGGTTGCGGCGGGTTTCTTGGCGGTCTTCGGCCACGCGGTGCTTGAGGCGGCCATGGTGGCGGCTTTGGCGGTTGGGTTGGGCTTTCTGTTGAGGTCTCCTCTCGCCGAGGCTTCTGTGGCCCTCGTGGGTGGATGCGCCATGCTCACCTTCTCGGCGATTATGGTTTGGCACGCCCTGAGGGGGGAGTACACCTCGAATTCTGGCAGGGTGTTCCCCTACGGGCCTCTTCTGGGCGGGTCGGTCGCCACGGCCTTGAACCCCTACTGGTATGTGTGGTGGGCCACGGTGGCGTCTCCCTACGTAGCGGCCTCCGTACCCCTCGGCGTGGTGGGTCTCTTGGCTTTCTACGTGGGCCATGTGTTGGCGGACGCCGCCTGGTACGTTCCTGTGTCGGCTGTGGTGGGGTACGGTGGGCGGAGGCTTGAGGACAGGTACCTGAACTGGTTCGTACTCGCCTGTGGTGTTCTGTTGGCCCTGTTCGGAGTCAAGTTCCTCCTGTTTGCCTCAACCCGTCTTCCAGGACTTTTGTAAGTGCGTTGTTAAGCACCTCCGTTAATCCAGGTCGTTTTTAGAGCCTGCACGAAACCCCTGGATGGGCTGGCTGACCCCACTGGCGGTACAGCTTTCCTCCGTCCGTCGTTTGAGCCTATCTGCCGCTTCGGTGTCTTGAAAACACTTATCTCCGAGGTGAGGCTGAGAGAAGCTCGGGAAGGGCTTGGGGTAGGGGGCCGATGTCCACCATCGAGCTCATCGTTGCTTTGATAATTCTCCTACCCATGATACTGGCGGCCGTATCGTTGCTGTTGATGGCCCTTTGGTCCTGGATGGGCGGTCGCGTGAGCTTTCCGAGGGTGGTTGCGAGGTCTAGGAGCCGTCCCACCGAAGAGGCTTACAGGGAGCGTAGGGGATACATACTTGACTTCGTAGCTTACGTGGCCATCATGGTGCTATGCCTGTACCTGCTTCCGATCACTATGACGTCAGGTCTGCAGGCCTTAATTAGCCTTGAAACCTCGGAGGGGTCGTGGGACAGATCGGCGTCCATCGTTACGATAGCATCCGGCTTCGGCTCAAGGCTGAGAGCTTTTGCTATGCCATCCTTCAGGGCGCTCCCTATCCCCAACTTTTTACCCCTCTCGACCAAGACGATGTTGCCGTACTTCCGCATCAGCTCCTTAACCGCCTCCACAGTGCCGTCCGTGGAGCCGTCGTCCACCACGACGACCCCGCTGGCCCCAGCCTCCTCCACACCCTCAATGACCTCGACTATGGTGTCCGCCTCGTTGTACGTCGGTATGACCACGTAGAACCTCGGCAAGCCTCCATACAACCTTCGAGTCTGACAGTCTTAAAATGCCTTATGGAGTCGTCTAACTTAGAGTAGGTTATTGCCGACCGATTTTCGAGTATAAGCTTTTAATTAAAAGTTGTGGACGTTCACAAGTTTGTCGTGGAGGTGTTCAAAGAGTATGTCGAAAGGCTTTGAAGAAGACGTTCTAAAGTTTCTCAAAGACTATATGCAAACTGCCCGTAGGGTTAAGGAGATAGTGAAGGAAATAGACCCGAAAGTCAGGGTGTACGTCTTCGGATCCGTGGTCAAGGGAAGATACACGGCCTCGAGCGATGTAGACATACTCGTGGTAACCTAGAGAATTGAGAAGAAGTATGACATGATGGTCAAGGTCTACAGACCGTAAAGGGGCCCGTGGAGCTCCACGTAACGACGCCGAAGATGTTCAAGTCATGGTATATGAGGTTCATAGAACCCGATGAGATCATCGAAGTTCAATAGTAACTGTGTGGCGGCCCAACCAGCTGATCACAAAAATAAATTAGACAAACAGTCGTGAATGGAGGAGGTGGGGGTGAAGTGGGTGGTGGTTGACTTTCTCGACCGTTTCCCGAAAAGAGCTCTGTTTCAGTCCTGTCTCTGGTACTCCTTCCATGCTGGGTCTAAGTGTCAGGCGGCTCTGTGTATGGCCGTGCTTTTGGCAACGCTTCTCTGCCCCTTCCCGATGTCGGTAGGAGTCTCTTCGAAACGTGCGAGGCTGAGGAAGGCCGCTGATTTCCTGGTCAGGCTGTACAATGAGGAGCTCCACCTCGTTGCTGAGGGTCCCGAGTATCCGCAGAAAGTGACGTACTGGATATACAGCGATAATCTCCTCTGCGCGTACGCTCTCAGGCCGTATGCTCCACGGATAGCTAGGGAGATCAAGAAAACTGTGTTCAGGCTTATCGATGAGGTCGGTATGCCGGGCAAGTTTGAGGTTCTCTTCGGCTACGAGATCCCAGATGAGATAGGGGCTTCGTGGCCGGACAACAACTACACTGTCGGGGAGGGCTACGTGATAAAGTTCGACAAGGCCAACGGAACCGCCCTACAGACCGAGGAGTACGCGGACCTCTGCTTCTACGAGGCCCTTAACCAGTACCTCAAGGGTAACAAGACCGGGGCCGAGAGCCTCTGGCAAATAGGGTACGGCAAGTTTGACGGCAAGGGGTTCTACGACAAGGCTACAGCCTCGGACGGCTGCTACGCGAACTACAAGCTCGCCCTATGCCTGTACACGGCCAAGGCTCTCGGTATAAAGGAGGATGGGCTTAAGGCGGTCGAGGAGAGGCTTTGGAAGATGCAGGACAACAAGACAGGCGGAATAATCGCCCTATGCTCCCTGAACGGAACGCCGGTCGGAACGCCCAACACCGAGACGACGGCGCTCACGCTGTTGGCCTACGACAACTGGCTCATATGGCGTGTCTGGAGGCTGAATCCACGGCTGATCCACCCGGTTGTGTGGATCGTATGCGCAATCCTGATAACGGTTCCGATAGTGGTGTTCGTAGCTCGAAGGCTTCTGAGGGGTGAGAAGTCCTGACGGGACGGCGGGCCACGGCCATCGCCATCATGGTCGTGGCGGTTGCGCTCCTGTCGGTCTCCCTCCTCATCCTGCCTAAGAGGCCCCTCGTCTTGGCGTACTACTACGTCTGGTACGGTAAGAGGGGCCACGAATGGAGTATGAGTCTCTACCACCCTGAGCTAGGGGAGTACAACAGCTCCGACTTGAGCGTGATTCGGCAGCACATCTCGTGGGCAAAGAGCTCCGGCATAGACGGCTTCATAGTTTCGTGGTGGGGTCAGGGTACGTATGAGGATGGGGTTGCGAAGAAGGTTTTCGAAACGGCGGATGCGGTGGGTGGCTTCAAACTGGCGATAATGATCGAACGGGTGGGAAACAACCCCGGTTGGTATGCTTGGGGGCATGATTTCGACAACCAGACGTACACCCAAGCCCTGAAGAGCGACTTGGTCTACGTGGTGGACAACTACGTGAAGCCTTTTAACGAAACGTACCTGAAGTTCAACGGAAGGTACGTCATCGTGCTGTACGCCTTCATAGACCCAGACCACCGGCAAGACGCGAAGTTCTACGCCGAGTACTTCAACAGCCTGAAGCGCTACGTGTACGAGCAGACAGGGGTGCGTATAGGCTTCTGGTCTCTGAACACCGTCGATGCGAGGTGTTTCGACCTGTGTGCGATGTACCTGCCCACCCAGGCTAAAGATAACCCGCAGAACCCCATGGGAAACAAAACGGTCTACAGATGTAAAAGCGGAGTGAGGGTGGCGACCAACTTCCCCATGTTCGACAACAGCCCCGTGAGCGATGACCCCATACGTGTCCCACCCGACGACGGAGAACCCTACAGGGATAGGTGGAGGAGGATACTGACGTCCATGCCCAGAGTCGTATTGATAACTTCGTGGAACGAGTGGCATGAGAGCACGGCCATAGAGCCCTCCCTGGAGTGGGGTGACAAGTGGCTCCAGATGACGAAGCTGTACGCCGAGCGTCTGAAAACCTTAGCGGCGGTGGCAAAATGCTCCATGATGACCGCCGCAGTCATCCTGCTAATCCTGTCACTGTGGTTGTACGTTAAAGCCGCTCCCAGAAGTCGATCCTGAGATAAGGTGCGGAAGTTGGTAGTCCTTATATGCCTACCCTTATGTAGTCTTTCATGGTGGTCATAATGGGTAGGTACGTCACTGTGTCCGTCAAGGTTCCCGTGGAGGTTAGGGACAAGCTCAGGAAGTACGGTGTCAAACTTTCCGAGCTCCTGAAGAGGGCCATCTACGAGGAGTTGAGGAGGAGGGAGGTCGAGGAGGTCGAGAGGGAGTTGAGTGAGCTCAGGCACGTTTTGAAGGGGTTTTCGAGGGAATTTGTCGTCAAAGCGTTAAGGGAGGACAGGGAGTCGAGATGAGCTACGTCTTCGACTCTTCCTCCATACTCGAGGCTCTGAGCAGGGGCGTGGTAAGGGTTCTCAGCGGCCAGTATACCGTGGAGCTGGCTAGGTTCGAACTCAACAACATCCTGTGGAAGAGGAGGACGTTGCTTAAGGACATCGGCGACGAGGAGCTCACCCGCCTAGCCAGGGTTCTAAAGAGAGTTCTAGACCTGATGAACGTCGTCAACATACGATGCCACGAAGAGGCGGTTCTGGACGTGGCTTGGAGGCTGAACCTGACGTTCTACGACGCCTCGTACGTCTACGTCGCAAGGGAGAAGGGGTTGCCCCTGGTCACGGAGGACCGAAAATTGAAGCTCAGAGCCGACGGCTACGTGGAGGTGCTAAGCCTAGATGACCTGCTGTGAAGGGTCTGAGAACTCCGCTCTTCCGAGGAGCTACGGGTTGAGAACGCAGGTGTCCAAACGACTGAGTCCCCCTCGTTTTAGGTAATACTTTTAACCAGCCTTCTTATTAACGTTAGACCGGCCTTGAGGAGCCCCCTCCTTTCGAGGCTGTCTCTTATACACATCTCCGAGCCCACGAGACTAGGCATGATCTCGTATGCCGTCTTCTGCTTGAAAA
>CBFDTC010000023.1:0-16488 GCA_965612785.1 Candidatus Bathyarchaeota archaeon | reverse complement strand
CGTACTGTTGGTAAGCTGGATTCTGATGAACTTTGTGGGGCACATGCCTGAGACCTACTACTCACTGTACGTCCTTGAGCTGGGTGGGACACCCGTGTCGGTAGGGGTGGTAAGCTTCTCCTACATGATAGCCCTTGCGTCCGTCCAGTTCCTCGGGGGCTACTTGGCTGACAGCTACGGTCGGAAACGCCTTGTGGCTACGATGACCTTCGCCCTCGCCCTGTCCTACCTCCTGTACGCCCTCGCCTTCTCATGGGAGGTCATACTCGTCGGAGCAGTCCTCCAAGGCCTTTTCCTCGTCTACCAACCAGCCCTGTGGGCCATAATGGCCGACTCGCTTCCACCGGAGAGGAGGGGGGTGGGATACGCCCTCTCCCAACTTGTTGGAGTGTTCTCCATAGCGTCGCCCATTGTGGCCGGTTGCATAGTCGGTTGGGCTGGTCTGCTGACGGGTATGAGGGTGATGTACATGGCCACCGTGATGGCGTACTTGACGGCTGCTGTGCTAAGGTTTAGGCTTAGGGAGACGTTGAAGCCCGATGCTGGTAGGCCGGGCGTGTTCGAGGTTTTGAGAAGCTACCCGAGGGCTGTCAGGGAGAGCTTCACGGTCTTGAAGGTGCTTCCGAGGACGGTCTTGAACCTCTCCGTCGTCTACGTCGTGTTCCACATGTTCTCCTGGATGTGCATGCAGTACTACGTCATCTACGCAACCAGGTTTCTCGGGGTTAGCGAGGAATTCTGGGCGCTTCTGTCAGCCGTCTGGTTCGCATCCATGTACGCCTCCACGCTTCCTGTGGGCAAGCTCGTGGATGCCGTCGGTAGGGTCGCCCCTCTGCTCGCATCCATGCCCCTCACAGCTGTCGCTACGTGGATGTTCATCAAGGGTGGTAGCGTCCTCCTGCTAACTTCATTCGTGGTGAGCGGCGTTGCAACCACGATGTTCAGCAATGCCTACCAGTCCCTCCAGACGGACTTGGTCGCCGCTGAGTATAGGGGTCGTGTGATAGGGTTTACGAACTTCTTTGCGTACGTCTTCGGAGCTGTCGGAGGTTTCGTGGGGGGATACCTGTATGAGCATGTTCATCCGTCGGTTCCCTTCATGCTCCTGACGGTCTCCCAGGCTCCCCTGCTCGTCTTCTCAGCCCTTTCGATAAGGGAACCGAAGGTTAGGGAAGAGTAGCCAGGCTCAGCGGGTGGCTCTTCTCTCGATTATCCTCTTGTGCTCCATAGGGTTGTCCATGACCTTTGGGATACGGTCGATTATGTCCGTAGGGACGATGTGGTATCCCAGCTCCTCCACCGCTAGGTCTCCGGCAGCTCCGTTTATGAAGGCGCCTGCGCATGCGGATGTGAACGGGTCGAACCCCTGAGCCATCAGGGCTCCCACTATGCCCGAGAGGGTGTCCCCAGTCCCCCCGACCGTCATGCCAGGGTTTCCTGTCCTGTTGTACCGTACACGTCTCCCATCTGAGATGACGTCCACGTGTCCCTTCAGCAGTATCGTAGCCCCCAGCTTATCCGCCTCCTCCCTGACGTCCTCCCCGACCTCCTGGAGGCCTCCCTCGGGCGCGTGTCCAGTCAGAATCCTGTACTCCCCGGCGTGGGGTGTCAGGACGAGTGGGAACTCGACGCGGCTCTTGAACTCCGCAAACGCCTTCAACCCGTCGGCGTCCATGACGACCGGAACCTTGTGTTCGTTGAAGAGTTCTACGAGCTCCTTAACAGCCTCGAACGTGTCCCTGTGTAGGCCCAACCCGGGACCCAGGACGACGGCTGTGGCCTTCCTGAGGTAAGGCTCTAGGGTAGCGACTCCCCTCGGGGTCAGGTGGGCCCCCTCCAGCTTGACGGTTATGAGGTTCGGGCTCATCGAGGCTATCGTGTAGGCGGTCCTCTCAGGGGCGGCCACGTACACTAGGTCCACTCCGCATCGAAGGGCTGCCAACGCCACGAGGGCTGGAGCCCCGGTGTAGGTCTCGCTTCCGCCTACGACGAGCAGTCTTCCAAACTCTCCCTTGTGGGATGTGGGTCTGCGGGGCTTCCTGGCGACTATCACGTCTCCGGGTCCCACGTAAGCCTCAGCCTCCGGAGGTATCCCTATGTCCTTGACGACGAGCTCCCCCACGTACTCCGAAGCTTCCTTCATCCCGGTTTTGGGTTTGTGGAACGTCACCGTCACGTCCGCCCTGAAGGCCTCTCCGAGGACCTCCCCCGTGTCGGCGTCTATGCCCGTCGGCACGTCCACGGCCAACTTAAGTCCTTCGAGTTCGTTCACCCTCCTGACGGCCTGGAGTATCGGGGGCCTCAGGACGCTCTTGGCTCCTATGCCCAGCATGGCGTCTACGTAAACGTCTGCCTCGGCCACCTCGGCCACATTCGAGGAGTCTTTCAGAACCCTGACCTTCAGGGAGGAGTCCATAAGCTTCACGGCAACCCAGTTCCTCCGAGTCTCCTCAGACCTTATCGCCTCCTCTCTCCCCACCAAGTAGACTGACACGTCGAACCCCCACGACGCCAAGAACCTTGCGGCCACCATCCCGTCCCCACCGTTTCCACCTGTCCCGCAGAGGACGGCTACGCTGGATCCCCTCTCAGCCCGTTTTGAGACTTCCTCGGCGACGCCCCTACCTGCGTTCTCCATGAGCTGGAGTCTGGAGACGCCGAGGTACTCGCTGTTGTATTCCAGTCTCCTCATCTCGGAGACGGATATGTACTCCTCGCTCAACATGGACACCAATTAGATTACGCCATGCATGATTAAAGCCCTATTCACGGCACAAACTTGGAAAAAGCCGGAAGCAGGTCCAACACGGTCTTCAGGCCTGGAGAGGCTTCGAGAACCCTCGGTATGTAGTTCATCAAGACTCCCACGGTACCCAGGTCTCCGTGTACGCACGGCTTTATCGTCATCTTGACCGATGGGACACCGTCTACCTCCACACGGTCCACCTCAGGAGCTCCGACATACGCCTGAAACCGCAGGACCACCCTCTCCTCGCCGCCGACCAGGCCGTGGGCCTCCTGCCTTATCCCGAGTACACGTCCCCTCTGAACTCTTACGCCGTACGCCTCCACGTCCCGCTCCGCCAGGACGGGCTCGAAGCTCTCCTCGATGCCGTCTATCCGGCTTCCGAGGGCCTTGGCTATCAGGGCCGTGGATTGGGTCAGGCCTACGTGTCCGGTTATGCGTTTTCTCTCCATGGCCTCCCTGAACTCCTGTTCGGTCATGCCCACACCCACCTTCTCCCTGAAGGTTCTCCTACGCTTGGAGGCGTCTATGACCCTCTCGGCGACAACCTTCCTGACGGACACACAAGGCGCCGTCAGTACGGACGGGAGGAGGTCCATCATGAACCCAGGGTTTATCCCGACGCCGAGTACCGTAGAGCCGTGGGCCCTGGCCTCCTCATCCAGCCTCTCAGCCATTCTCGACAGCTCCTCGTTCAGGTACGGGTAGGTGAGCTCCTCGCAGGTGGAAATCACATCAACACCGTGTCCGACCACGCCCATGAGCTGTCCGTAAACGTCTCTGAGATAGGAGGACGTCGCGTGGACGACCACGTCGGGCATGGCCTTAGAAATGGCCTCGTCAGGATCATCGGACACCATCACACCCATCTTTCCCACACCTGACAACACCCCCACGTCCTCGCCGACCTTGGAGGGATCCACGTCCACCGCGGCGACCACTTTGACGTCCGGACGCCTCTGAGCCTCCCTGACGAAGAGCCGTCCTATCATGCCGACTCCGTAGACTACGACTCTGGTCGGCATGCCACAAAAAATGGGTTTTTGAGGGCTTAAGTTTTGTCGGTCTCCTCTTTCTTTTCCTTCTCCCTCTTCTCCAGCTCCTCCAAGTACATCTCGAGGGCTTTCTGGACTATCCGCGCCAGGGTTATGCCCTCTCTGACGGCGGCTATCTTCGCCTCCTTCCAGACCTTCCTCGCTATGGTCACGGTGGTCCTTACCTTGTCCAGGGTCTCGGAGCTCATACATCTTTGCATATGGATGCCTAAATTTAAAGATTTCTGAACATCAAGATGCGTGGACATTAATGTAAATTTTACCTAAAAATGTCATATGAATTGTTTTTTATACATTCATTAAGCCGGAGAGAAAAATTTATATCCGTTATAGTGCCCCCTAATCGAGGAGTGTTCAAGCTCCATGACAAATCGTTTGGAAGGGGCGCCAAATGATGTCCAAACTTTCGAGCATGGAGGAGAACGTCCACCTCAAGAAGCTGAGGCATAGGATGAGCGAATCAGAGTACGAGAAACTCGCACTCATACCCAACCCTAAGGTTCATGAGTTCATAGCCAAAGCGGTCGAGCTTTGCAACCCCAAAGACATATTCGTCTGCACAGACTCGCCGGACGACATAGCGTACATCAAACACATGGCCATCGCCAGCGGCGAGGAATGCGCAGCCCTCGAAACTCCAGGACACACTTTCCACTTCGACGGCTACTACGACCAGGCAAGGGACCGTAAGGCCACGAAGTTCCTCGTGCCTAAGGGAGACCGTCTGAGCCCCGCGTTGAACCAGATCGACAGGGATGAAGGTTTAGCTGAGATATTCGAGCTACTCAGGGACTCTATGAAGGGGAAGACCATGATTGTACGTTTCGTCACCTTAGGGCCCCCCAACTCCGTGTTCGCGATTCCGTGTATGGAGTGCACGGACTCCTGGTACGTGGCCCACTCCATCAGCCTCCTCTACCGGAGGGGCTATGAAGCCTTCCTAAGGATGGACGACGACACGGAGTTCTTCAAATTTCTGCACTCCGCCGGAAGGCTCGACGAGCGGATGACCAGCGTGGATCACGAGAAGAGGCGCATATACATAGACTACGTCACGAACACCGTCTACAGCGTGAACACACAGTACGCCGGCAACTCCGTGGGGTTCAAGAAGCTCGCGCTTCGGCTCGCCATACGCAAGGCCTGCAGGGAAGGATGGCTTGCAGAACACTTTATGATCATAGGAGTCCATGGCCCCGGCGGCCGTAAAACCTACTTGGCCGGCGCCTTTCCGAGCGGCTGTGGGAAGACCTCCACGGCCATGCTTCCAGGGGAGACGATACTCGGGGACGACATAGCCTTCATCCGTAACGTAGACGGGGTTTGCCGTGCAGTGAACGCTGAGGTGGGCATCCTCGGCATACTTAAGGGAGTCAACCCGAAGGACGATCCCCTACTCTACCAGGTGTTGACGAGCAAGAATGAGATCATCTTCTCCAACGTGCTCGTCAAGGACGCCAAGCCCTGGTGGCTTGGGATGGGCTGTGAGCTTCCGACCGAGGGGATAAACTACTCGGGTAGGTGGTACAAAGGCAAGATAGGCCCGGATGGAAGGGAGGTGCCTCCGGCTCACGAAAACGCCAGGTACACCGTATCCCTGAGAGCCCTGCCGAACTGTGACCCGGAGTTGGACAACCCCATGGGGGTGGAGTTGGGTGGCATAATGTTCGGTGGGAGGGATTACAGGGCTTACGTACCCGTTCAGCAAGCCTTCAACTGGGAGCATGGAATCGTAGCCTACGGGGCTGCTTTAGAGACTGAGACGACGTTCACGATAGTCAAGGAAGTGGGGAGGTACGAGATAAACGTGATGGGCATCCAAGATTTCCTGTCCATCTCGCTCGGAGAATACCTCAGAAACTACCTAGAGTTCGGAAAGAAGCTCAAGAAGGTACCCCTCGTGTTCGGGGTCAACTACTTCCTACGCGACCTAAAGACTGGAGAGTTCCTGAACGACCGCAGGGACAAGCACGTGTGGGTGAAATGGATGGAACTTCGCGTACACGGGGATGTGGGTGCGCTAAGGACTCCGACGGGATTGATTCCGAAGTACGAGGACTTGGCTAAGCTGTTCAAGGATGTGTTGGGTAAGGAGTACAGGAAGGAGGACTACGTGAAGCAGTTCACCATACGCATCCCAGAGAACCTCGCGAAAATCAGGCGGGTTAGAGAGTTCTGGAAGACGGAGGTCGAAGACGCCCCTGAAGAGCTTTTCAGGGTCCTGGGAGAGCAGGAGAGACGCCTCCTCAAGGCGAGGGAAAGCTTCGGCGACTACGTTTCTCCTGAGGAATTTCCCGAAGAATAGCCCCCATCACTCGGTTGCGACTCTGGATTAATGTAGCAGACATCTCACCAACCAGTCTTTCTAAATCTTAACGCTTTCTGAATATGGCTGACAGCAGGGCTACCAAAAGCCCGGTTGAGATTATGAACGAAACGAAAACGGAAAAGACGTAGAACTCAGCCGTGACGGGTCTGAACGGCTTCCCTATGAACGCCACGTCGAACCACCAGTCAGCCGGCGTTATGCCGGTCACGTGGTATACCATGTCGGAGGCGAGGGGTATGATCAGGATGATCGTGTGGTAAACCCAGGCGAACAGACCGTCCCTGGGGTCTCCGAAAAGCCTCGGATACGTGTACGAAAGCCCGTACCACGCCACCAACGCCAGGGCTTCCCAGGGCATAGGACCGTGCAGGCTCTTCAGGATGGGCTGGACCACGTAGGGGACGACCGTCAGAGAAGCTGCGGCGATGGCTGGGATTGCGAGGCCTCTGCGGGCTTTACCGGGTCTCTTCAGCGGGATGAACGAGTCTGCGAATATCACGGCGGATGCCAACGCTATCAGGCCGGCTATTCCAGGTATGGTCTTGAAGAGGAGTATCGTGTAGCCGAACAGCGGTATCCTGAATACCACCCTTCCCAGGACCATGTCAGCCGGGACGAGCCATGGGTCTGGAGACGGGTTGTTGTCTCCCATCGTCCTGAAGTACACCTCCCCTCCGACGGTAACCCTCTCGTAGGCTCTGTGGACGATTATGTTGTGAGGCTCTTCAGGCCTTATGAAGGCGATTACGGTTCCGTCTGGACCGGTGGTTATGGAGTCCACGTCCACCTTGGACACGACCGCCACGTCGCCCACCCTCAGCGTGGGTATCATGCTCTCGGAGACGACGGCCAGAAGCGGGTACTTAACGCCGGATACGGCTCTGGCGGCTATGAGGGTGGTGGTCAGCGTCAGGAGTATGAGGAACGTCAGTACGATCGGGGTTCTCCACTCTTTGAGCAACTCAACTATGAGGAATGTGTTGGATAAATTAACTGTTTGTGGCTTGTGCTTGTTCTAACCACGGTTTCCATATAATGCTTATCTTCAGCGGGACGTATGTTTGCTCTGAACATGGCGCTAAGGGTTAAGATATTCGAAGTTTCGGTGGGACACCCTCTGGCAATCCTCAACGAGAGCGATGCGAGGGCTATGGGCATACTGCCTCACGACAGGGTTAAGATAACCCACGGCAAGTCTGACACCACTGCGTTCGTGAACGTCTCGGAGACGATGGTCCAGCCAGGCGAGATAGGGCTGTTTGAGGATGTCTCCAGGGAGATAGGCGTCAAGGAAGGGGATGAAGTAACCGTCTCGATACTGAAGCCCCCGAGGTCTATAGAGGCCATACACAAGAAAATCAGGGGTGAAACACTCTCCAAGGAGGAGATATACGCGATAATCGAAGACGTGGTCAAGCATAGGTTGAGCGACGTCGAGATGGCTGGGTTCCTCCTGGCCGAGGAGTTCCACGGAATGACGATGGAGGAGATCGAGTACCTGACGAGGGCTATGGCCGAGACGGGTGTGATGATAGACTTCGACAGGCCTGTGTACGACAAGCACAGCATAGGAGGAGTCCCAGGGAACAAGGTTACGCTCCTAATCGTCCCCATAGTGGCGGCGGCCGGCTTGCTGATACCCAAGACGAGCAGCAGGGCCATAACCAGCCCATCCGGAACCGCGGACACGATGAGCGTCCTAGCGCCTGTGACCTTCACCGCCGAGGAGCTGAAGGAGCTCGTGGAGAAGGTTGGTGGGGCCATAGTCTGGGGCGGTGGGACGAACATAGCTCCCGCGGACGACGACCTGATAAAGATAGAGTACGCGTTGAAGATAGACCCGAGGTCTCAGATGCTTGCCAGCATAATGGCGAAGAAATTGGCCGTAGGCGCTGACTGCGTCGTGATAGACATACCCGTCGGACCGGAGGCGAAGGTCGAGGACATGGCGGAGGGCAGGAAGCTGGCCAACCAGTTCGTGGAGCTGGGTGAACGCCTCGGAATGAGGGTTCAGTGCGGCCTAACCTACGGAGGACAGCCAGTCGGACACGCAGTCGGTCCAGCGTTGGAGGCGAAGGAGGCGTTGGAGGCCCTCCAGGGTAAGGGCCCGTCCAGCCTCGTCGAGAAGTCCACGGCCCTGGCGGGCATACTGCTGGAGATGGCTGGGCTGGCTCCTATAGGCGGGGGGAAGGACTTGGCCAAGTCGATCTTGGAGAGGGGTAAGGCCTTGGAGAAGATGAGGGAGATAATCGAGGCTCAGGGTGGAGACCCGAACGTCAAGCCTGAGGACATACCGCTCGGAGAGTACAGGATAACTATAGAAGCCCAGTGCGACGGGTACGTCACGGGCGTGAGCAACATGGCCGTGAACGCCATAGCCAGGGCGGCTGGGGCGCCTGTGGAGAAGGGTGCCGGTGTGATCGTGTATTGGAAGAGGGGTGCTAAGGTGAAGAAGGGTGACCCGCTGTTGGAGATATTCGCCGAGAGAGAGTCTAAGCTGTCTGAGGCCTACTCCGTGGCGACGAAGCTCAGGCCGATAACGATAGAGGGCATGCTCCTCCAGAGGGTTCCGAGCTTCCCCTAACCGGCTTCAAGTAAGCAGGCCTGCCCCCCTCAGCCTGGCCAGGACGAGCTCCAAGAGCTCGCTGTGCGCCTCCTCGTAAGGCCTGTCCGTGCTCACCAACAGGAGCTCCCCCTCCTCGACGAGCCTCAGGTAGGCCTCCCTGACCTTCTCCTGGTAGTCGGCCATCTCGAAGAGGTCTCTACCACCCCCTATCCTCCTCAAAGCCACCTCCACGGGTACGTCCAGGTACACCGCAAGGTCGGGCCTCGGGGCGAACCTGTTGATCGTCCTAACCCAGTCGAACCCGACGTGGACGCCCTGGTAGGCTATGGAGGAGTGCACGTACCTGTCCGAGACGACGACCACGCCAGCCCTGAGGGACGGCTCTATGACCCGTCGGACATGTTCAAGCCTGTCCGCGGCGAACAGGAGCGCCTCGACCTCGGGAGGGAAGCGTCTCTTGGACGCGTTGGCCTTGAGCATCCTCCCTATCGGCCCGTCCGTCGGCTCAGCCGTGTAGACGCACTTCACCCCCATGGCCTTGAGCTCCTCGACGAGTCCCTTAGAGTGCGTCGTCTTCCCGCTTCCGTCTATGCCCTCGACTGCTATGAGGACGCCGCCCAAATTTTCAGGCCCTCCAAGTATTGTTTGACGGCAAACGGATATAATAGCCGTCCACCCTATGTCCCCTTGGAGTTGACGGTCCGGTTTGAACGGTGGGGGGAGATCAAGGACCCCGTCCACGGGTACGTCTTCGTGAGCCAGGTCGAGAAGGACATCATAGACACGCCTGAATTCCAGAGGCTGAGGAGGATAAGGCAGCTGGGGGCTGCGTACCTTACCTACCCGGGAGCCGAGCACACCAGGTTTTCACACTCGCTTGGCGTCATGCACGTCGCTGGTATGATGGCCGAGACCCTGATGAAGAAGGGGTGGCTCGATGAGGAAGATGTCCAGACTCTGAGGGTTGCAGCCCTCCTACACGACGTCGGCCACGGCCCCTTCTCCCACCTGTTCGAGGAGGTTCTGATGTCCAAGAGAGGCCTGACGCACGAAGATGTAGGCGAGATGGTGGTCAGGGAGTCCTCGATAGCGGACGTCCTGACGGACTACGGGTTCGACCCCAAGAAGATATCGAGGCTCTCCGTCGGTAAGCTGGGTGAGTGCAAGCCCTACGTGAACCAGGTCATAGCAAGCCAGTTCAGCGCGGACACTATGGACTTCCTGCTCAGAGACTCCTACTTCACGGGCGTCGAGTACGGCTGGATCGACGTCAAGAGGCTCGTGGACTCCGTGGATGTCGTGGACGACGTGTTGGCCATGGACGTCACCGCCCTGACGGCGTTGGAGGCCTTCGTGGTAGCGAGGTACGAGATGTTCAAGGCTGTGTACTTCCACAGGACGGTTAGGGCTGCGGCTGTGATGCTGGCGAGGGCCATGGAGTACGCTGATGAGGAGCTCGGTTTCACGTCTTTCGAGACTGTGAGCGACTACCTCAGGCTGGACGACCGGTACGTGGTCTCCTCCATACTCAGCCTCGACGGGTCTGGCAGGGTAGGCGTTGCGAGGCTTCTCTGTGAGATGTTCGTGAACAGGAGGCTCCTGAAGTGCGCCTACGAGAGAGTGTTCCACGTCAGGGACAGGTTCATGGCGTCGCTCTTCGAGGCCGGTGAACGCAGACGCAGGATAGAGGAGGAGATAAGCGAGATGAGCGGGGCTGACAGGGACTACGTCCTCCTGGACGTGTCCACGGCACCGTCCGTCCCGTACTACGCCTCCCAGGGCAGGCCTCAGGACATACCCGTGTTCGAGAAGACACCCTCCGGGAAGGTTCTGAGGAGGCTTTCCGAGTACTCGCCGATAGTGAAGCCTCTGATAGGATACTTGGACATAATCCGCGTCTACGCGAGGCCTGAAGACCTGGACAAGGTGAGGGAGGCCTGCCTCAGAGTCTTCGGCTCCTCTTCCCCAACTTTCTCGACCTGACCTCCACGACGCCGCGGTCCGCATCCACGACCACGTAGTCTCCGCTCCTTATCACCGTGAGGGGGTTCCTCTCGACCCTGTGGACGAGCGGTATGCCCGCCATCGCGCACCCCACGGCGGATACTATGTCAGCCTCCACGCAGACCATGGCGGCGGGTGCGACGCCGTTGCTGGCCAATCCGTATATGGCGTAAGTTCCGACCGTGCTTCCCCTACACCACGGAAACACGAGCACCTTTCCCGAGACCGTCTCCCCCACGGCCTCCAGCTCTGGGTCGATGATCACACCGGTCTTCACGTCCACCCCCTCCAAGAACGATAGGGGCTTCTTCGACACCACTGCCTCTCCCTCGCCGCGTCCTCCGACAACCCGCCTACACCTAAGCCTCATCGACCCTCGTCCCCCCTTACGCACTCCTCTCTGGGTTTGAGGGCCACCCTCACCCTGCCCCCCGTCATCAAGGTGATGTAGTGGGCAGCCTTGCAGGAGTCCGTGACTACCTCCCTAACCCCCATGTCCTCGAGGGGTGAGACGACCATGCAGGTGTCCCTGAACACCCTCACACCACACCTTTCGAGACCCTGGACTACGCCGAGCCTCACGGCTTCTTCGTAGACGCTCCTCGAAGTGAAAAGCCAGACCTCGCTCCGGACTCCATGCTTTGAGATCAGCTCGTAGACGGTCCTGAGTTCTTGGAGGCTGAGGTGGGGGCAGCCGAGGCATACGAGTCCACCTAACCCCGTGGAGAGCTCCTCGACCACCTGCCGGAGGTCGCTGGGGGAGACCCTTATCCTCGGTACGTCCTCCACGGGCTTCGTGGAGAACATGGCTACGCCACCGGAGGTTGCGAGACCGGCTCCGAGGGCCTTGAGCTCGTCCTGGGACGCCCCTGAGGCCTTCGGTATGGATGGTACGCCCCTACCCACTTCACGGCCCACGTAGTATCCCAGAGCGCTGTACATCAGGGTTCCCTCAACCCGTCCCTCGACCTCCACCAGGTGGGTGGGCTTCCTCTCCTCTTCGAGATGCATCCCGAACTTCGGGGTGAAGCCGGTTATGGCTGAGGCCAGGGCGGATGGACCGCACTCTCTGTTCGTCCACGCCCCGAGGACGGAGTTGGCGTACACGACCGCCGAAGACTCAGCCCAAGCGACGTGACTCCCCCTCTCAGGCCTGTTCCCGGCCAGGTAAGGCGTGCAGGTCAGGGCCGGTTTGACCCCCATGCGTCTGAGGCATTCCACGATGCGCATCTGCTTTTGGGCGAACTCCTCGGGGACGCCCATCTCACGCCACCTGGCCAGGTCCATCCCAGCCGGGTTCATCGTCGCCTCAACCCTGACCCTGACGCCTTCCCGGGAGAGCTCCTCCAGGAACCTAAGCCCGTAATCGCCGATGGTCCTGTAGGACACGCCGGAAACGTGGGCGCTCCTTACGGGCACGAGTCCCTCGGCTTCGAAGGCCTCTGCCAGGGCCAAGACCATCTCTGCGGCCTTCCTGACTCCGCTTCCGTAGGCGCCTCCTAAGGCTTCTTCGAGCCACTTTGAGCTCCTCATCCAGCCCTTAGCTCCTCCAGAACCTTCCTAACCCTGTCTGAAACCGGTATCTCAGCCCTGAGGAACTCCTCATCCTCCTTGACGGGCTTTGTGGCGTCCACGCCGACCTTACACCCGAGTCCCTCAGGCCCGGCCGTCGGGTCGAGGGTTGAGACCGTGGCGTCCTTCACGACGACGAGGTCTCTGTCCCCCCTGAACCGTGTGGCTATGGCCCACTCCACCTCCTGGAGGTTGAACGGGTCTACGTCCTCGTCCACCACGACGGCGTGTTTAAGGCTCGGGTGGGCTGAGAACACAGCCATGAGGACGTTCTTACCATCCCCGTCCCTGACTTTCCTTACGCTGACGACGCAGTGCAACCAGCCGCATCCGCCGACCGTCAGGTTCACGCCCCTGACCTCGGGTACGACCCTCCTGACGTGCTCCCATATCAGAGCCTCCTTCGGCATCCCCATCAACAGCCTGTGCTCCGAGCCTGCTGGGAGGAGGGCCTGGTACAGGTAGCCTTCCCTGTGCATCACCCCGACGGCCTCGACCACCGGCTGGGGCCTCACCTTGTCCCTCGTTCCCGTAAGGTCCACGAAAGGCCCCTCCATGACCTCCCTGTCGAGCAGTATGCGGCCCTCGATGACGAGCTCGGCGTCTGCAGGAGCGTAAGCCTCAACCCTGCGGCACCTGACGAGCTTGAGGCCTCCCCCGAGGAGCCTGTTGGCCACGTCGTACTCGCTCACACCGAACGGTGCGGGCGTCGTGGAAGCCAGCAGGACCGCCGGGTGGACGCCCACGGATATGGCCACGTCCAAGTGATCCATGCCGGCCTCCCTGGCCTGCTGGCAGAGTCTGTAGAGGTGTCTCGGGACGATCCTTATGGCCATGTGCCGCTCGTCCAGGACTTGAAGCCTGTGCACCGAGACGTTCTCGACCTCCCCGTCGGGGCTCAGGGCGGAGACTATCGAAGCCGTCATGTACGGTCCTCCGTCTCCTCTGTAGTGCGTCAGGACTGGAATCCTGTCCAGCCTCGGCTCCTCCACGACCTCAGCGACCGGTCCATCTTCGACTCTCTCGGCCTTCAGGGGGGTCTCGACAGCCTCCAAGAGTTTCCTGTAGAAATCCTCTCCGTACGCCCCGACGGCCCTCTGTACACGGTCCCTCGTTCCGCAGACCCCGCCGACTACCTTGACGTCGTGTCCCTCCACGTTCTCGAAGACAACCACAGGCCCGCCGTCCAGCTCCTTCAACACGGCGGGTATCTCGAACTTCGTGGAGAGGGGCTCCTCGACTGTGAGGAGCTCTCCAGCGGATTCGCATTCCTTGAGGAATTCTCTAAGGCTCAACCCCACCCCCCAGCTTGCTGAGGAGTTTGGATGAGAGCTCCAGCAGGGGCTTTCCGGCCACGTCCACGCTGACGGTCTTCAGGTACACGGACACCACAGCCACCTTCCCGACCCGCTCGGCTATGCGTTCGGCGAGCATCCTGCCTATTATGGAGTCCTTCACGCCCATCACTGTGGAGGAAACTCCGCCCGGTATGGCCACGGAGAGCGTTCCGAGCCTCATCTCACCTCCCTCCCAGAAGAATGCTAGGACGGCGTTCTTCATGTTCAGGACGGAGCCCCTCAGCCCTACCCCGCCGGCTCTAACCTCCTCTGAGACGAATTCAGGAGCTGTCATGGAGGACATCTAATATTTTGGGGTCAAAGTTAAAAAGTGTCGTGGAAAATTTTTCCTGAATTTGAGGATTCTCGTCATAGCCGACATACACTCGAACCTGGAGGCCCTCAAGACCGTCCTCGAAGAAGCTCCAGAGTACGATTCGGTCGTATGCGTAGGAGACGTGGTCGGCTACGGCCCGAACCCCAACGAATGCGTGGATGAGGTCAAGGCACTGAACGCCGAATGCGTGATGGGAAACCACGACTACGCCTCCGTGACGGACGTGGCGGCGGGCTTCAACCCGTACGCAGCCTACGCAGTCCACTACACCCACAGGAAGCTGACCGAGGAGAGCCTCGAGTACCTGTCAGGCCTTCCTAGGAGCGTTAGGTTCGAGGTTGAAGGCGTCAGGGTGGCCGTCTACCACGGGAGCCCGAGGGCGCCGCTGGACGAGTACGTGTTCCCGGACTACCCGTCATCGACGCTCAGCCGCTTCCTCCAGATGGCCGACGCAGACCTCCTCATCCTCGGCCACACACACGTGCCGATGGTCAGGAGGGTCGAACGGGGCGTCGTGGTGAACCCGGGCTCTGTGGGTCAGCCGAGGGACGGGGATCCGAGGGCTAGCTTCATGGTCCTAGACCTGTTCGGCGGGGAGGTGGATGTGAGACACTTCAGGGTTAGGTACGACATCGAAAGGGTTGCGAGGCTCATGAGGGACGAGGGTCTTCCACCCATGTTGTACGAGAGGCTTTTTTTGGGTTGGTAGAACTTATCTGTGTATGATGGCGCTCACAGACCGTGTCAAGGGACTTCTCGAATACCTGAAGCCGAGGCGTCCGACCCCCTCAAGCCTCCTCCACGCGTCGTGCCTCGCCGCCATAGTCGTCCTGGCCATAGCCGTAAGATGCCTGCCCATAAGGTGGGGGGTGAACCTCTCCGGGTTCGACCCGTTCTTCCAGTACAGGGTAACCCGGTACATAGTCGAGAACGGTTTTAAGGCCTGGTTCACCTGGCACGACCACATGAGCTGGTATCCCCACGGCAGGGTGATACCGAAGACCTCCTTCCCCGGAATACCGTTCACAGCCGCCGCACTGTACGAGATACTCAGGTTCCTCGGAGCGAGGGTGTCAGTCCTACAGGTGTGCGCGTTCTTCCCAGTCGCCTTCGGAGCCCTGACCGTGCTGGCGGCCTACTTCTTCGGGAGGGACATGGGAGGGGTCGAGGCAGGCCTTTTTTCGGCCCTTTTCCTCGCCATAACCCCGTCGTTCGTCTCCAGAACTACGCTGGGGTTCTTCGACGACGAGACGATAGGAATACTCTGCCTCGTATGCGTGCTCCTCACCCTGTCCAGAGCCCTCGACCAGAACAGGAGCCTCAGGTACACCGTGACCTACTCGGTGCTGTCAGGCCTGTTCCTCGGGTACATGTACGCCTCCTGGGGTGCGGCGAGGTACGTCTCAGTCCTCATAGCCGGCTACGTCGTCCTCCTCATGTTGCTGGGGATGTCGAGCAGGAGGACGATCGTGGCCTACGGCCTGACCGTGCTCGTGGGGTTCCTGATAGCCTTCCAGGTTCCGAAGCTCGGGTTCAGGTACGTGAAGAACTACGACTTCCTGGCGTCCGTCGGAGCCCTCATCCTGCTGGCCGTGTACGAGCTTCTAAGCGGCTTCCTCTCCAGGAAGACGAGGCTGCTGGTGGTGGCCGCCCTGATAGCCTCCCTCGTGGGAGGCTACTTCTACGCCTCCAGCCAGGGGTGGCTTCCACCCATAAAGGGTAAGTGGATTTCAGCCATAAACCCGTTCGTCAGACCAGAGATGCCGCTCATAGAGTCGGTTGCGGAGCATCAGAGAACGACATGGTTCGCGTTCTTCAACCAACTCGGCATGCTAATCCCGCTGCAGCTTCTCGGCATGTACTTCGCGTTCAAGGAGCTCGACCACAGACGCCTCCTCGCCATAGTCTACGGCGTATCGGCCCTGTACTTCGCCGGCTCCATGATAAGGCTCCTGCTCATACTCGGACCCGCCGCCTCGATACTCGGCGGATACGGTGCGGCCAAGCTGATAAGGCCCTTCTCTGAAGCCATAAAGGCTCCAGCCAAGCCCAGGCGGAAGGCTCTGAGGCCTCCGTTGAGTAGGGAGGCCTCTGCCGTGTTCCTGGCGGCTCTGTTGGCCATGTCCGTGCCGACTTTCTGGGCCTCAGTCAGGGGTGCCTACTCTCCCAACGAGATAGTGTGCTCTGGAATACCCATACCCGTCGAGGGCGGCTCCTACGCCCAGGATTGGGTTGAGGCGCTGCTGTGGATGAAGTACAACCTTCCGAACGACGCGGTCGTGGCCGCGTGGTGGGACTATGGCTACTGGATTACGACTGTGGCGAACAAGACGACGGTGGTGGACAACGGGACGCTGAACGCCACGCAGATTAAGATGATAGCGTTGATGTTCATGTCCAACGAGACGGAGGCTTTGAAGATACTCAGGATGTACAACGTCTCCTACGTTGTGGTGTTCATAACGTTCGAGACGAGGTACCCGTTCAGGGAATACCCGGTCGGCGACAACGTGAAGTGGAGGTGGATGGCCAGGATAGCGGG
>CBFDTC010000022.1:0-16729 GCA_965612785.1 Candidatus Bathyarchaeota archaeon | reverse complement strand
TGCCCATAGTGATGGCCGTCGTGAACAGGGCGCTGAGCGCTCCGATAAACATACACTGCGACCACAGCGACAGCATGGGCGCCAGGGACAGCGGCTGGATACAGCTCTACTGCGAGAACTCCCAGGAAGCCTACGACTCGGTCATCCAGGCCTGGAGGATAGGGGAACACCCAGACGTTCAGTTGCCAGTCATGGTCTGTCTGGACGGTTTCGTCCTCAGCCACACGCTGGAGAGGGTTATGACGCTTCCCGACGAGGAGGTCAAGAAGTTCGTCGGCGAACGCGTGTTCATGGAGACGCTGAACCACGAGGGTAAGGTGGTCCCCTACAGGCTGGACCCGGAAAACCCGATAACCGTCGGATGCCTCGACCTCTACGACTTCTACTTCGAACACAAGAGGCAGCAGGTGGAGGCGATGAAGCACGCCCTCAAGGTCGTGGAGGAGGTCGGAGCCGCCTACGGCAAGGTTTCCGGGAGGGGTTATGGACTCATAGAGCCCTACATGACCGAAGACGCTGACGCAGTCCTGGTGGGACTCGGCTCGACCATGGGGACGGTCAAGGAGGTCGTGAAGAAGCTCAGAGCGAGGGGCCTGAAGGTCGGAGCCCTAAAGGTTAGGGCGTTCAGACCGTTCCCACACAGGGAGATAGTCGACGTGTTGGAAGACGTGGAGGCCGTCGGCGTCCTCGACAGGGCCGTCAGCTTCGGCCTGAACGGAGGACCGCTGTACACCGAGATGAAGGCAACCCTGTACGACTTGGACGTCAAGCCGCTGGTGTCGAACTACGTGTACGGCCTCGGGGGGAGGGACATACCGATGCACCTGATAGAGCCCGTGTTCATGGACCTACTGAAGAACGTCGAGAAGGGACGGGTCGAAGAACCCGTCAAGTTCGTCGGGTTGAGGGGTGAGTAGGAAATGCCGCAGCTGACCGTAAAGGACATCGTGAAGAAGCCCGACCTCCTGATGAGCGGACACAGGCTGTGCTCCGGATGCGGTGAGGCACTGGCTGCGAGGCTTGTGATGAAGGCCGCCAGGGGGCCGACGATAGTGACCGTGGCCACCGGATGCCTCGAGGTTTCGACGACTATATACCCATACACTTCCTGGAAGGTTCCGTGGATACACAGCGCGTTCGAGAACGCTGCGGCCACTGCGAGCGGCATAGAGGCCGCTTACAGGGCTATGCGGATAAAGGGTTCCGGGCCGTTGGCGAAGTACGAGAGGCTGGATGTCATAGCGTTTGCAGGTGACGGCGGGACCTACGACATAGGGTTCCAGGCCCTGAGTGGGGCGTTGGAGAGGGGACACGACATGCTCTACGTCCTGCTGGACAACGAGGCCTACATGAACACGGGGATACAGAGGAGCGGCGGCACACCTTACACTGCGTGGACCACGACGAGCCCTGCCGGTGAGGTGATCCCCGGCAAGCCGGAGCACAAGAAGCCCATAGCCGACATAGTAGTGGCCCACGGGGTTCCGTACGTGGCCACTGCGACCGTCTGCCAGCCGATGGACTTGGTGAACAAGGCGAGGAAGGGCCTCGAGGCCGACGGGCCAGCGTTCCTACACGTCCTTTGTCCGTGTCCGAGGGGTTGGAGGTTCCCGCCGAACATGACGGTAAAGATGAGCGACCTCGCCGTCAAGACGTGCTTCTTCCCGCTTTGGGAGGCTGTTGTCGAGGACGGTACGGTCGTGTACAGGCTCTCCGGCGTAAGCAGGGCCATAGCAAAGAAGCCGGAGCTGAAGGTTCCGGTCGAGGAGTACCTGAAGCTTCAGGGCAGGTTCAGACACCTGTTCAGGCCTAAGCGCAGGGACGACTTGATAAACACCATACAGAAGTGGGTCGACGAGAGGTGGGAGCGCCTCCTGAGGCTGGTCGGTGAGGCTTAAATCCGCAGAAACACCTCTATATTTTTGAGCTTCCCTTGACGAGCGGCAGCCCCTCCGTCAAGGAGGCCCTTGCCAGGAGGATAGCTGGCGAGATAGTTCTCTCCAGCAACCCTGGCCTTGTGATGAGGAAGTGGAGGAGGCTGTTCAACGTCACTCAGGCGGCCGTGGCGTCGGCCATGGGCGTCAAGCCCTCCGTGGTCAGCGACTACGAGTCCGGCCGTAGGAGGAACCCCGGCTCGACTTTCATAAGACGCTTCGTCGAGGCTCTCCTGGAGGTGGATGAGAGGGCTGGTGGGAGGCACATATCGGAGTTCGCCAGGCTGGCGTACACGCCCCTGGACGCCATACTGGACGTGAGGGAGTTTCCCACCCCCGTGAAGGTAAGGGAGCTCGTGGAGCACGTGGATGGGGAGGTTCTCACGTGTCCTGAGAAGCTGGATGACGAGATATATGGGTACACGGTAATAGACAGCATCCAGGCCATAAGGAACCTGTCTGGGATGGACTTCTACAGGGTGTTCGGAGCCACCACGGTCAGAGCCCTCGTGTTCACGGGCGTCGTTAGGGGACGGTCTCCGATGGTGGCGGTGAAGATAAGCCCGTTCAAGCCCAAGGCCGTAGTCATACACGGCAAAGTGTCCGAGGTCGACCCACTGGCCATAGACCTGGCGAGCCGTGAAGGAATCCCACTCATACTGTCCAGGCTGCCGTCGGTCGACGAGCTCCTCGACTCGCTCAGAAAGCTTTACTTCAAGTCTCTCCAGAGCGGGGGATGACCTCCTCGAGGGCCTTCAGGAGCTCCTCTCTGCTTCTGAAGGTATCCTGACTCAGCCGTCCGACCACGTCTCCGACCCTAACCCTCCTGTCGGGTTCGACCCAACACCACACACGGCCGAACCTCTCGATTATCTCGTCCCTCGTGGTCGGGTACTCCAAGTCCAGGGCCTCCACGACTGCCTCAGCCCCCCACGGAGTCTTGGGAAGCTCCTCCCCCCTCACCAGCATCGAGAACCTCCTGCAGTCGTCGTACATCTCGTAGTTGTTCCAGAGGACGTACACGTCCCAGTCCGTCTCGTATTCCCTGCACAGCTCCCGGAGCTTCAAAAGTTCCTCATCCCTGAACTTGTAAGCGTACGGCCTCCTACCCAGCCCGTGGAGCCTGAAGTACACGACGTCGTGTATGTGGGAGGGCCTGGCCTTGAACGGGTCGACCACATGCGTCAGCTCAAGCCTCCTGCACACATCCCTGACCAGTTCAGGCCCCCACTCAGCCCCCCTGGGCTCGAAGGCGAACGTCATCCCAGACCTCTCGACGGAGCTGAAGAACGTCTCCATGTTCCGGAGGTTCTCCTCAGTCGGCCTGAAGCTCGTCGGACACTGGAAGAGGCATATCCTGGCTCTGAGCTCCAGACATATGCGCCTCGTCTCCTCCCAAGCCTCGTAGACCCCCTCGGTCGGCCTGAAGAAGCCGTACTCACCCGCCTTTTCCGGCGGGATTTTAGCCCTGACCTTCCTGTACGTGGGGCTCGTCGCCGGGTGCGTAACCCTCTGGTTGCACTTCACGATGAACTCGAACTCCTTTTTCACCTCGTCGGCGAGTTCCCTCCACCTCCTCGCCGTGGAGGGCCTGGGAAGTTCGTAGAAGGTTGAGTTGAGTTCCACGAGCTCGTACTGGGACACGTAGGCTTGGAGGCGGTCTCTGTACCGTTTCCTGACTTCCTCCGGGGGTCTGTAGAACCTGTATCCACAGCATCCCGTCTTGACGGGCAAGGGCTACCCCTCTAATAGAAACAGGCATGAGACTCTTCTTAAACCCACCAGCCCCTAACCGTACCTCCCCGGCATGAACTCATGCCCACATTTGGGACACTTGACGTAGTTGCATGAGACCATCGAGGGGCATCCAGCGCAGGAGAAGGCTCTCGAATAGCTTACGTCGAACTCAAAACCGCACATAGGACACCTGACTATGTTCCTGCGGCCCCTAATCCTCAACCAGCTCCCTCCAGAGTAGCTGCGTGGTCACCGTGTTAAATGTTTCCCCAGCAGGTCCTCTATGACCGCCTCGGCCACTTTCTTCCCGGAAAGCAGCATACCCCCAAATATGGGGCCCATCCTCGGAAGACCCATGAGCTCCGAGACGGCCATCCCTGCGACGTAGAGTCCGTCGCAAACCTTCCCTGTGTGCTCGACGACGGACTTCTCCCCACGCTCCACATCCATAGGGCCGAAGCCCCTCACGGAGAGCCCAAGCTCCGGAACCTTCTCACAGACTATGCTCACCACCTCGGCGTCGTGTCCCGTGCAGTCCACCACAGCCCTCGCCTCGAAGGCGAGCGGGTCGACGTGCATACCGGATTCTATCGTGGATGTCCACTGGACGACCACGCCCTTGACGGCTGGCTTGGGCTCCGTCTTGACCACCACGTCCTCGACGGTTATGCCGAACAGTATCTGGGCCCCGGCGTCTATGGCCGAGGAGGCGAGCTTGGCTATGGCCTCAGCCGGGTCGAGCGTGTAGATACCCTCCTCGACCTCCCTCAGACGACATCCAACCTCCCTCAGGACCTCGTCCGCAGGCTCCTCGACGACTATGCAGGGCATGTTCATCCCCCCACCCCCTATCCCTCCTCCGAAGGAGAGGTCCCTCTCCAACACGACTGTCCTGAGGCCCGCGTTGGCCGTGTACCTCGCCGCGGTGAGGCCTGATGGGCCTGCTCCGACTATCACGACGTCTGTTTCTGAGGCTCTGGAGAGCTTCTCGTAGGCGCATCTGAGTATGGCTTGGGTTACCTTCGCCTCTGCGACGGGTTTTATTTCCTTCACCTTAAGAATTGCTTCCAACTTCTCCCTCCTCCACGTAAGGTTTTATGTGTTCTGGATATTTCTCAGTGAAGTTCTTAAGCTTTAAGACGGCCTCTACGAAGTCTTCAGGCCCTATGCCGGGTGTTTCCACACCTTCCTCGTAGAACTTCGAGACTCTCCTCAGTATCTCCTCCCTGTCGAGTTTAGCGCCTCTTAGGGCTTTTTCAAGCCTCGACACGGCCTCTTCGGGTATCATGAAGAAGTCCCCCATCAGGGCTATGTCCAGTATCCTGTCCGCCATAAGCTCAGCCCTAACCCTGATGAGCTTCCTCGCCTTGTGGGAGACCTCCACAACCTTGACCCCGTCGGCTATCTTAACCGCCCTAGCGCCCCTAAGCCTGTAGGTGTGCATGTACAGCCAATCCTCGGACAGGTGTTTGGGCTTTACCTCGTCCTCCCATATCCGAAGCTCCTCCTCTGAGGGCCTGTCCTCGACCACACTGACGCCGAGCTCCTGCTCACACGCCTTGACTATGAGCTCCTTTATCCTCCCGTACGGAGGCTTGAAGCCTAGCTCCCTGCTGATAGACGTGACCCACTCACGCATGCTCTTCGCCATCTTGTCCCTGAACTTCTCGTCCGGAACCTTCAGAACCCTCGCCATCATGTCGTAGTCTATGTCGAGGATCACGTTACCGACCAAGATCCTAACAGAACCCAACTCTCCGGCCCCGTTTCCGGATATCTTCTTCCCATCCACGACCACGTCGTTTATCGGCTTGTACTCCGCGTTCAGACCGAGCTCCCTGTAGACCCTCACGGTCACGGAAAGGAGCCTCCTGAAGAAGTCCTCCACGCTTCCGGAGGCCAGCCTGCTGTCCTTCCTCAAGACGTACTGGTAGAAAACCTGGTTTCCGTCCAGATAGCAAGCCCCTCCACCCTGCCCCCTCCTTATTATCGGCAGCCCGGCTCTCCTACAGAAGTCCACGTCCACCTCCTGCTCCAGGTCCTGGTGGTATCCTATGCAGACGTAGGGTGACGATGGTCTGCATAGCACGAGCGTGTCCGGGGATAGGCCTCTGTCCACAGCGACCGCAACGGCTTCGTAAAAAGTTTGAGCTTTGATAGGCTCACAGGGCCCTAGGTCTATCAGCCTAAGCCTGTCGGCCTCCCGGCTCAAAGTCCGTGCCTCTTCTTCTCCTCCATTATCCACTTCTTAACGGCCTCCGCATCCGTTCCGGGTATGAGGTTCTTCAGCTCGTTCTCCAGGTCCTTCGGCTCTATGACGGCTATCCAGCCCCTGCCGTACGGGTCCTCGTTTATCAGGGAAGGCTTGTCCAGCACCTCCTGGTTCACCTCGACGATCGTTCCGCTGACGGGGGCCTTCAGAGGCCCAACCCACTTGCCGCTCTCGATCGTTCCGAGCGTCTTCCCCTGGACAACCTTGGCTCCAACCCTCCTGACACGGACGAACACTATGTTCCCAGCCACCTTCTGAGCCCAGTCGTTGTACCCGACCCTGACCTTCCCGTCCTCCACTTTGGCCCACATGTGATCTCTGTGGTAGTACAGGTCTTCTGGGAATACGGAGCCTTCTACCTCGACCATTTTTATCATGAAATCCTTAAGCCATCCGTTTAAAACGTTTGCGCCCAATAATTCAGGTGGATGTTCCTGCTGACCTCGACCGAAGCCAAGAAGATACTCAGCGGGCTTCGCAGGGTTTCCTTAGACTTCGGCCTGACCACATCTGAGGTCAGGGTCGAAAAGGGCCTCGTCGTCTTCCCAGACGGTACATCCATTCCGGTTGGAGAGGTGAAGGCGGTCCTCAAGAAGCCGAACCAAGTCTTCCTCGTCACTAAGGAAGGGCTTAGACCCGTCTACGTGGCCGGAAGACACTTCTACAAGCTCGTTCCAACCGAGGGGGCTCCGACCGTGGAGGTTGACGGGGTCAGGATGCACAGGACGAAGGACACCACGCCCGACAGGGATGCCCTGGAGAAGGTCAGGCTCCTCAGAATAAGGGGTGGCCTCGTCCTGGACGTCGGGACGGGTCTTGGGTACACGGCCATACAGGAGGTCAGGATGGGAGCCGACCAGGTGGTGACGGTCGAGGTCTCACCCGAGGTTCTCCACATAGCCCGTGTGAACCCGTGGTCCAGACCTCTGTTCGAATCCGAGAGGATCCACGTCGTCCTCGGGGATGCCTACAGACTCGTCGAGGCTTTTCCAGATGAGGCTTTCGACTACGTGGTGCACGACCCACCGAGGTTCTCGATGGCCGGGGAACTCTACAGCCTCGATTTCTACAGGGCCTTGTACCGTGTCCTAAAGCCGGGTGGGAGGCTCTTCCACTACGTCGGTAAGCCGGGCCACAGGTTTAGGGGCATAGACCTGAGACGTGGGGTCAGAGAGAGACTCCTGAGGGCGGGGTTCAGGTCCCTGAGGTACCACGAGCCCGTGATGGGCTTCACGTGCGTCAAACCCTCAAGGCGTCCCTGATCTCCTCGAAAAGCTCCCTCGTGGAGGCAGCCACGAAGGACACACGGCTGGTTGGGGAGAGCTCCGCTTCCACCTCCGAGCCATCCGGCCTGAGCATCACACCCCCAGCCTCCCGTACTATCAGGTACGCGGCGGCTATGTCCGTGACCCTGAGCCTGCCGCGTATGTCCACAAAGGCGTCCATCCTCCCATCCGCCACGTAGCATATCTCCAAGGCGTTCGCTCCGAAGTGTCTGACGTGGCCCGCCTTGGCCAAAACGTCTGTGAGCGTGTCGAGGATCCTCCTGAACGCGAGTGACTTGAAGTCCACGCCTATCGTTGCGTCCTCAAGAACCGTACGTCCGGAAGTCGATATCCGAACCCCGTTCTTCCACGCCCCCTTCCCAGCCTCAGCCCAGTAGGTGTCTCCGCGGCCCAAGTCCGCGACGACGCCTGCCACCACGTCGTGAAGGTTGGAGGTTTTGGAGAACGCTATCGAGGTTGCGATGAAAGGTATGCCTCTCAAGGCGTTTGTGGAACCGTCTATCGGGTCCAGGACGGCGTAGTACTGAGGCTCTCCGGCACCCAGGTCCAGGACACCCCTCTCCTCGCTGACGACCCTGAGAGGAATCCCCGAGTTCGACAGCGCCTCTAGTATGGCATCCTCAGCCACCACGTCCACCCTGGCCGTCTTGTCGCCGCCCGCTCCGACCCCAAGCTCCTCGACGGCCTCCGGGGAGCCCAGTATGGGCAGGACTTCATCCCTGACGGCCTTGACGCACTCCAGGAGCACCCTGACCAGGTCTTCCATACCCGCCTATACAGTCTCGTGGAAGTATTTTAAGGCCTCTGGAGCAGCCTCCCTAACCTTCTCCACAGAAGCCGAACCCATGGCCATGGAGTCCACGCAGCCGAGCTGATCCAGGAACCTGAAACGCCTTGACGATTATCTCGGCAATCCGCTCCGATTGGCTATTGAAAAACCCCGTAGTACATCCAGGCCTAGGTCCCAAACTGACCCGCCCCCAACGAACGGAGAGGCCTCCACGAGCATCTTCAGAACCAAGTTGAACCACCAACCCTAGGTTTAGCCTCGTGACGTTATCGTTAGCGCACCTATGAAGACCACATCATCTGGTCGACGTGTTTCTTATGGAATTATTCGTGTCACATATGTGACACAAAGTATTTAAGAACCCTATGCGTGAATATGTGGGGGAGGCCATGGAGTCGATGGTGAGGGCTCCAGGCAGGATCACGAGGGAGCAGTACGAGTTCCTGGAGGAGGAGGTGAGGAAAGGGAAGTACGCCAGCATAAGCGAGGCGGTCAGGGCCGCCATAAACGTCTACAGGGAGCACGCAACGGGAAAGCCCACGCCGACCTACCTGATAGGCGAGGCCCTCGTCGGGGAGGGGCCTGAGGTGGCACACGTCGACCTCGTCATAGGTGACAAGTGGGGTCCTGTGGGACAGGCGTTCGTCCACGCCTTGTCGAACCCGACCAAGGGCCACACGCCCCTGCTGGCTGTGATTAGGCCTAACCTACCTCCGAAGCCGTTTACGCTGATGATTCCGAAGGTGACGATAAGGAACCTGAAGGACGCCGATAAGATATTCGGTCCGGCCCAGTACGCTGTGGGTAAGGCTGTGGCGGATGCGGTTGAGGAGGGTATAATCCCTGAGGACAAGGTGGACGACTGGGTCATCATATGCAGCGTTTTCATCCACCCGCAGGCGTCGAACTACAGGAAGATATACCACTACAACTACAGCGCCACGAAGCTTGCTCTAAAGAGGGCTATGATGGGCTACCCGTCCTTGGAGAAGATAATGTACGACAAGGACAGGGCCAAGCACCCGATACTCGGGTACCGTGTCCAGAGGCTTTGGAACCCACCGTACCTCCAGATAGCGCTTGACATACCCGACATCAAACGCATCAAGAAAGTCGTGAGCCAGATACCGAAGAGCGACAGGATAATCCTCGAAGCCGGAACGCCGCTGATAAAGCGGTACGGAACCCGTGTCATAAGGGAGCTCAGGGAGGTGGCCGAGGAGACCTTCATCGTGGCGGACCTGAAGACCCTCGACGTTGGCAAGGTTGAGGTGGACGTGGCCTTCGACGAGACCGCCGACGGCGTCGTGGCCTCAGGGTTGGCGTCCAAGCAGACGTTGGATGACTTCATATACGAGGCAAAGAGGCTTGGCATATACGCCTTCGTGGACATGATGGGCGTCCCAGACCCGGTGGCCAGGCTCAAGGAGCTCAAGCAGCCTCCGGACGTGGTCATACTTCACAGGGGCATAGACATGGAGAAGGCTGGAGCCAAGCTCCACTTCGAGGTGATAAAGGAGATCAGGGAGGAGTTCAAGGACAGGCGCATCCTCATAGCCGTCGCAGGTGGGATAAGGCCTGAGACGGCCAAGCAGGCGCTCATGGAGGGTGCCGACATACTCATCGTGGGCCGGTACGTGACACAGTCGAGGGACGTCGAGAGGGCTGTCAGGGAGTTCATGCCGTACCTCGGAGGGGACATAGACTTATTCAGGGTGCACGTAGAATAGAGAAACGAGCGATGACTGGAACACGACGTGTAGAGGTTGCCACCATCGTATTTTTACTCATAACGTTAACCTGGACCCTGACGGCTGCGCATCCCGTAGGGGCCGTCTGGGAGAAGCATCTCAGACTTCAGGTCACATACACGTACATAAACGAGGGAGACGAGCCCATCCCGCTGGTCACGAGCGAATACAACTTCAAGGCCTTCGAGAAGTTTGTTTCCGATAACTGGCAGAAGGTTAAGATAGTCGAGAAGAGTCACGGAATCGTCAGGCAGGTTAAGGACATGGACGGAAACGTGTACGTGATCCTAAACCTCCCAGACGAAATCCCACCGAACGGCGAGGTCACGGTGCAGATAACCTACGACATACTGACGAGGACACGCACACTGCCGAACATAAGCGAGGCCGACGCCGGAGATCTCTCGGACATACCGAGGAAACTTGTTGTCAAGTACTGTATGGCCGTGGGGCCGTGGCTCGTGAACGACACGGAGATAGTCTCGTTGACGAAGGACATAGTCGGCGATGAGACGAACGTGTTGAGGATAGTCGAGAAGCTGTGCGCTTGGATACACGATAACATAGAGTACCCGGAGGAGGGACACGAGAGGCCGTTGTACCCGAACGAGACGCTGGAGCTCCGGGAGGGGGACTGCGACGACCAGGCGAACCTCCTGATAACGATGTGCCGGATAATGGGCATACCTGCGTACCTCCAGATAGGATGTGTGTTCGTGGAGGGGTACGGCGCCTCCTACACGATGTGGGATGGGCATCTGTACATCCATGAGGAGAACATGGGGTGGCACGGCTGGGCAGTCGTTTACATACCTCCCTGGGGCTGGCTCCCAGTAGACCTGACCTACACGTTCCTGTTCCCTGAAGAGACTGAGCTCTGGTGCATACTCGGAGCCTCCGTCCTCAGCCCCTACGTGGTGGAGTGCTCGAACGTCGTGTACTCCGACTACATAAAGGCTGGGATAGAGCAGAGGGAAACGATAGAGAAGAGCAACCTGTACATAAAGGTCTACGAGAGCATGGAGAAGTACGTCGAGACGCCGCAGCCACCGACGTTCAGCCTACAACCCCTCCTAAGGATGACCCTGCTCGGCATAGCCGTGGCAGCCGCAGCCGCCATGTTCGTGACCCTCAGGAGGATGCAAGTTTCGACAACCGTGGGATATTGAATCGTTTTTTGACGAAAATTTTAAATAAGCTTCCAGGTGATGGTTTTATAAACCAGACCGTATACGGGTGACCCAAATGTCAGGTAAGCCGTATGCAGCCGTAGTCGGGGCGGGGAGGACCAAGTTCGGAGAGCTGTGGTACGAGAGCCCAGAGTCCATGGTCGTCAGGGCGGGTCTCGAAGCCCTGGAGTCCGTGGACAACGGGATGAAGCGAAGCGACATACAGGCATGCTACCTCGGAAGCTTCCTGTACCAGGTCACGAACAAGCTCGGCCTCGTGCCCGGGTACGTGGCCAGGGAACTCGGCCTCAACATACCCATAAGCCAGACCGAGGCGGCCTGTGCCTCCAGCAGCTCCGCGCTGCACAGCGCGTGCATAGCCATAAAGTCCGGGCTTTACGACGTGGTCCTCGTGGGTGGTTTCGAGAAGATGACTGACAGGTTTGGGAAGATAACGGATGACCTCATGTTCGCGGCGGACCCCCACGAGTTCGATGCGGGGTTCACTTTCCCAGGCCTCTACGCGGCCATGATGGCTAGGTACATGTACGAGTACGGCAGGGGGGACCCAAGGTGCGAGGAGGCTCTGGCCCAGATAGCGGTCAAGAACCACCACCACGCCGTGAACAACCCGTACGCCCAGTTCAAGTTTGAGATAACCGTAGACAAGGTTCTCGAATCGCCTCCTGTGGCGGACCCGATAAGGCTGTTGCACTGCAGCCCCATATCCGACGGCGCAGTGGCCGTCATACTGTGCAAGCCTGAGCTGGCGAAGAAGTTCACGGACAACCCCGTTTACATAGTGGCCAGCCAGCAGGCCACGGACCACGTGTCGCTCTTCAGCAGGAGGTCCATAACGGAGATAGCCGTCACGAGGATGGCGGTCTCTAAGGCCCTGAAGGAGGCTGGGATAGGCCTGAAGGACCTCCAGATAGCCGAGGTTCACGACTGCTTCACAATAGAGGAGTGCCTCTTCATGGAGGATGCAGGCTTCTACAGAAAGGGTGATGGGTGGAAGGGCATACACGAGAGCATAGACTCCTACAACGGTTCGAAGCACATACCCTACGTCGGAGACGGGTGGGAGGTCTTCGTGAACGTCGGCGGAGGCCTAAAGGCCGACGGGCATCCAGTAGGTGCCACGGGGTTGAGGCAGGTCTACGAGTGCTTCAAGCAGATGAGGGGTGAAGGAGGAGCCAACCAGGTGGACGTTGACGGAGACCTGAGGTACGCCCTGTGTCACAACATAGGCGGAACCGGAGGAATATGCAACGTCCACATACTCTCGACGGAGGTGTCCTGAGGGATGAGCGAGCCCATAACCAGGCGTAAGATACTGACAGACTACAGGATAACCGTGAGCCGCTGTAAGCTGTGTGGTGCCAGGTACTTCCCACCGAAGCAGTTCTGCGACGTCGAGGGACGTGAGAGCGAGGTCGTCTGTGAGGAGTACTTCGACAGGGTTGGCGTGTTCTACTCCGGGACGGTCGTCAGGAGGCCTACGAACAAGTTCAGCTACCTGGGTTCGTACGTGACGTGCATAGTCGAGTTCGACGGGAGTGTCAAGGTTCCTGGCAGGATAACGGACATCATCCCAGATGAGGACACGTCTCCGTCGGACTTCATAGGCAAAGAGGTTGTTCCAAGGTTTAGGCGCATGTACGTGGACGGAGACAGCGGCCTCATATACTACTCAAGCCTGACATTCTCCTTCAGGGACGACTACTACGAATACAGGGAATACAGAGTCCAGAAACCAGGCAAGAGGTACGACAAACCCGGAATAGTCGGGTACGGCGTGTACATACCCAAGTTCAGAGTAAAAAACCCAAACCCGTCCATAGGCGTCGGAGTCGTCGAAAGGTCCGTGCCGTTCCCGGACGAGGACGCCACCACGATGGCCGTAGAAGCCGGAAGGAGGGCCCTCATACACGCAGCCGTCGACGGTAGGGCCGTGGCCAAGTGCTACGTGGGCTCGGAGTCCACGCCGTACGCAGTGAAGCCCTCGGTCTCGACGGTCGTCCAGGCCCTGAAGCTCGGCGAACCCTACATGGGCGGCTTCTTCGTCGGCGGCGTGGACACGCAGTTCGCGTGCAAGGCCGCTACGGATCTGTTCATAGACGCCGCGGCCCTCGTCTCGAGCCCGCTGTTCCCGGGAGAGTATGTCATGGTCATCGGGGCGGACAACTCCCAGGCGGCTCCGGGAGACGCTTTGGACTACACGGTCGGGGCTGGTGCGGCTGCGTACATATTCGGGAGGCGTGGGGTGATAGCGACTCTGGACCACTACGTCTCGTACATGAGCGACACGCCCGACTTCTACAGGAGGGACGGCGAGAAGTATCCGAGGCATGGGGGACGGTTCACGGGCGAGCCTGCGTACTTCAAGCACGTCACCACGGCCATGAAGAGGGTTCTCGAAAAGGCAGGTCTTAAGCCGGAAGACATATCCTACGTGGCCCTACACTCACCCAACCTAAAGTACCCGATGAGGGCGGCCCTGCAGATGGGCTTCACGAAGGATCAGATAAAGCCTGGACTCGTGAACGTGTACGTCGGAAACCTCTACTCAGGCTCGAGTCCGACGGCCCTGGCGGCCATACTCGACGTGGCCGAGCCTGGGGACAAGATACTCCTCGTCAGCTACGGCTCCGGTGCCGGGAGCGACGCGTACATATTCACGGTGACGGAGGAGATAGAGGAGAAGCGTGACAGGGCTGTGACCGTCATGTCGCAGGTTATGAACCCGAAGAGGGAGTACGTGGACTACACGACCTACAGGCGCTGGAAGGAGATAAGCTCCTCTTAGCTCCAGAACTTTTAAACTGTTCGGAGACCGTTTACGTGGGTGTCACCGATGGAGGACCTGTACGGGAAGATAGTGGAGCTCGCCAAGCGTAGAGGCTTGTTCTGGCCCGCCTATGAGATGTACGGTGGCGTAAAGGGTTTCATGTGCTTCGGCCCGTTGGGCTCGGAGCTCAAGCGTAAGATCGAGGACAAGTGGAGGGAGTGGTTCGTGAGGCGCCAAGGGTTCGTCGAGATAGAGGCCCCGGTGATAGCCCCGGAGGCGGTTTTCGAGGCTTCCGGACACGTGGAGCACTTCAAGGACTGGATGGTCAGGTGTCTCAAGTGTGGGAGGTTCTTCAAGGCCGACCGTGTGGTCGAGGAGGCCACGGGCATACAGTCAGCGGACAAGTTCGGCGGGGAGTACCTGAGAAAGCTGATCGTGGAGCGTGACGTCAGGTGTCCGGAGTGCGGTGGGGAGCTCTCCGAACCGTCTAGGACGCTGACGATGTTCGAGACTTCCATAGGCCCGTACTCCGAGGCAAAGGCCTACGGCAGGCCTGAGGCCGCCCAGGGCATGTTCACAGAGTTCAGACGCGTCTACATGGCGACGGGTGAGAAGCTCCCCCTCGGGATCGCGCAGGTTGGTAAGGCCTTGAGGAACGAGATTTCGCCGAGGAAGGGTGTGCTCAGGCTTAGGGAGTTCACGATAATGGAGGTTGAGGTTTTCTTCGACCCTGAGGATCCGGGATGCGACAGGTTTAAGGAGGTCGAGGATGACGTGGTCAAGCTCCTGACGGCCGACATGCAGAGGGAGGGGTTGACCGAGCCTGTGGAGAAGACGCTCGGGGAGGCTTTGTCCGAGGGTTTGATAATGGCGGAGTGGCAGGCATACTTCATGGGCGTGGCCAAGAGGTTCCTCAACTACCTCGGCGTTCCGGACGAGCGTCAGAGGTTCAGGGAGCACCTGCCAGACGAGAGGGCGCACTACTCGACCCAGACTTTCGACCAGGAGGTCCTGCTCTCCAGGTGGGGTTGGGTCGAGGTCTCAGGCCACGCCTACAGAACCGACTACGACCTTAAGGCACACATGGAGCACAGCGGACAGGACCTCAGGGTGTTCAAGGAGGGCCGTAGGTTCATACCCCACGTGGTGGAGCCGAGTTTCGGCTCGGAGAGGCTGATGTACGTGGCGTTGGAGTACGCCTACCGGGAGAAGGATGGGAGGATAGTCCTATCCCTCCCGAGGGATCTGGCCCCGATAAGCGTGGCGGTCCTACCGCTCGTCGAGAGAGACGGGCTACCGGAGAAGGCTCTGGAGGTCTACGACATGCTGATGGAGGAGGGCTTCACCGTCGGGTACGAGTCTAAGGGCTCCATAGGACGTAGGTACGCAAGGTTCGACGAGATAGGGACGCCTGTGGCGGTTACGGTGGACTACAGGACGTTGGAGGACGACACGGTCACGCTCAGGGACAGGGACAGCTGGAGACAGGTTAGGCAGAGCATAGCCACCCTACCGGAACTCCTCAGAAAGTACCTGAACTATTGTATGGAGTTCGATGAGCTCGGTGAACCTGTCTAAGACCTTTCTAGCACCAACACCTCTCTGGCCACGTCCACCTCAGTTACCCTGGCGTTTTGAACGGTCTTCGTCCTCCCGAGCACATCCCTGAGTAGGACATTATCTCCCTCAACCCTTACGTATATGACATCCTCAAACACCTTTTCCCCTGACAGGAACACTTTAAACTCGCACATCTCATTATGATGGACGTCTGCTTTTGTAATAAACCTTCACACGCCTCAGAGTTCCATCTCGAGACAGACGTAGTCCCCACCGAACCCGCACTTCCTGTACAGGTTTAGGGCGGGCTCGTTCGTTCTCTCAGTGCACACGTGGATTTCTACCGCCCCCCTCTCCTTAGCTCTCCTCACAGCCTCCCTTACGAGGGCCTCCCCAACTCCTGTACGCCTGTGGGACTTAGCCACGTAGAGGCTCAGTATGGTGGCCGTGTCTGAACCCTCATGCAACTCGTGAAAGAGGACCCACTCGAGGAGGCCTACAACCTCTCCATCGACCTCGACCACGAGCACTTCGTGTCTGTCGTCCTCTACGGCTCGCACGGCGGTCTCCCTCCTGTCTCCTCCCTCAGGGCACGGGAACCACTCTTCGAGGAGCTTCACAACCCCTTCGACGTCCTCCAGCCCAGCCGGCCTTACTTTAACCTGCCCCCTCATACCCCAGCCTCCTGTACTTCTCCCTAACCTCCTCCATCCTACCGCACGAGAACCTACCCTCCTCGCAGTAGCCCTTCTGGAAGCAGTAGGGGCCGGCCTTCCTGAAAAGCTCGGGCTCGACCCTGCGAACCTCGACGAGCATGGCGTCCGCCAGGGCTCTGATCTCCCACTGAGCCCTGTTGCAGCACCTGAGGCCGAAGAAGTGGTAGAGGCTTCTGCCTGTCATCGTCACGAGTATGTTGGTCTCAGCGGCGTTCGGTAGGATGAACCTGGCGTCCTCGAACGGGACGCCCGACTCGACCATGCCGGAGTAGGCTTCCATGCAGCTCGAAACGGCTCTGACGAAGTGTTCGTGGGCTTCGGGAATCTTGGACACGGTTTCGGGTTCGACGACGTGGTTTATGAGATCTGAGACCTCCACGTACCTCTGGCTCTGCTGGCAGTAGGATGCCATCCTGTGCCTGACGAGCTGGTGTGTGCAGGACCTCGATACGGCCTCTATGGCGAACGTGTACGACAGGTGTTTCAGGAGCTCCGCCACGTCGATTTCGAAGCCCTCCCTTCGGAGTGCCTCCAATACGGGTTTTGAGGGTGTGAACGACAGGAGCTTAACCCTCATCCGACAACCCTCCCGTAGATGGTGGGTGAAGCCCTCTTCAAGGCGTCCAGCATGGCCTCAACCACGGCCCCACGTTCGGACTGGATTACCTCCAGCATCGTCCTCATGTTGCAGCTCATCAGCCACGCATCTCCGCCGAGCTTCGA
>CBFDTC010000021.1:0-16931 GCA_965612785.1 Candidatus Bathyarchaeota archaeon | reverse complement strand
GTTATATAGCAAACTGCTGCTTCGAAACGTTTAACCTATACCCCATTCACAGTTAAGTAGTCCGAGCCGAGGTGCATCCGATGGATAAGCGTAAGTGCCTCCTTGTCATAAGGGTTCGAGGCCGGATAGGGCCGAGGAAAGACGTTGAGGAGACGCTCAAGTACCTTAGGGTCGAGAGGACGAACTACGCGACGCTCGTGGACGACAGACCCGCGTACAGGGGGATGCTCCAGAAGGCCAAGGACTGGATAACGTGGGGCGAGGTTTCCCTAGACGTTCTGGAGGAGCTCCTGAGGAGACGGGGCAGACTTGTCGGCGACAGGAGGCTGACGGATGAGAACGTCAAGGAGACGGGGTTCGACTCGATCAGGGAGCTGGCTGAGGCCCTGTATAGATGCGAGGTATCGATAGAGGATGTTAGGGGTCTCAAACCCTTCTTCAGGCTCAGACCACCGAGTGGGGGATACAAGGGAGGCATAAAGAGGCCGTACGCGGCTGGAGGGGAACTCGGGTACAGGGGTGAAGCCATAAACGATCTGGTGAAGAGGATGATGTAGGTGTGGAGCTTCGGACGTATGGTCCGCTCGCTACTCTTATTAAAGTGGGCCGGTCTCTAATATCCTGAACCGCTCAGAGGGGGAGAGGGTTTGCCCCACAGGTTGAGGAAGATCAGGAAGAAGCGTGGCTCCAGGACGTGTGGGTGGGGTAGGGTGGGCCAGCACAGGAAGAGCGGACAGAAGGGTGGCAAGGGGAGGGCCGGTGGACACAAGCACTTCTGGACATACGTCATAAAGTATGAGCCTGACAGGTTTGGTAAGCACGGCTTCAAGTCTCCGAAGAGCAAGAGGCTCAGGATAAACGAGATAAACGTAGGTGAGCTCGAGGCCCTCTTGTACAAACTCTACCCAGCTGAGAAGCTCCTAAAGGTCTCCAAGCCGTTGGAGCTCGACCTCAGGGAGCATGGGTACAACAGGCTTCTCGGGAAGGGGAGGATAACGATACCCGTCATAGTCAAGGTGGAATCCTGTACGAGGAGGGCGTTGGAGAAGGTAGAGGCGGCGGGCGGGAAAGTAGTTTCCAACACGGTCACAGGGTGACCTGCGTTGGGCAGGTTTCTTGAGGTATTCAGACCTATCGCGAAGTTTATACCTGAAGTTGAGCCGCCTAAAAAAAGAGTTTCATTATCAGAGAAGTTCTTCTGGACTGGAATCGTGCTCGCCGTATACCTCATCATGTGCGAAGTACCGCTCTACGGAATCCAGCCCCCAGGGGGAGTGGACCTGTTATACTACCTCAGGATCATATTCGCCTCCAGAAGGGGAACCCTGATGGAGTTGGGCATAGGGCCCATAGTCACCGCCGGGTTGGTCCTCCAGATACTCGCAGGCTCCAAGATAATAGATGTCGACTTCTCAGACCCGGACGATAGGGCCCTCTTCACGTGTGCGAGCAAGGTGCTCAGCATAGTCATGACGGGCGCCCAAGCGGCCTCCTACATAATCGCAGGCGTGTACGGGAAGCTCACCCCCAGGCTCGGCGTTATCGTGTTCGCCCAGCTGATGGCCGCCGGCGTGGTGCTGATGCTTATGGACGAGCTGATACAGAAGGGGTGGGGTCTGGGAAGCGGCATAAGCCTCTTCATAGCGGCGGGAGTAGCTCAGAACATCATGTGGTCGTGCTTCAGCCCGTTCGGACCCCTTAAAGATGGTATGAGGCTCGGCGTAATAGTGGCGTTCTTCGAGGCCCTCTGGAAGCACCAGCCTCTCTCACCGCTGGTGAACAGGGAAGGGTACCCAGACCTGATAGGTTTGGGGACCACGGTAGGCGTGTTGTTGGCCATCATCTACGTGGAGGGTCTAAGGGTTGAGATACCGATATCCTACGCAAGGTTTAGGGGTTTCAGGAGCAGGATGCCGATAAAGCTCCTGTACGTGTCGAACATACCCGTCATACTGGCCTCAGCCCTCTTCGCAGACATATACTGGGTGTCCAACCTCATCTGGTCCAAATTTAACAGAGACAACTCCAACTTCTGGCTCAACCTGCTAGCCCAGTTCGACCCGGATAAGGGAAGGCCGATAGGGGGCTTGGTAAAGTACATCACGGCTCCGATAGGCCTCCAGAACGTCGTCCAGGATCCAGTCAGGGCGGCCGTCTACGCCGTCCTCATGGTGCTCCTGTGCGTAGCCTTCTCCGTCATATGGATCGAGGTGGGCGGGATGTCTCCATCCGACGTGGCCGACCAGCTGATAGATGCGGGTATGCAGGTTCCGGGGTTCAGGAGGGCTCGTAGGCCGCTCGAGATGCTCTTCAAGAGGTACATCCCGACCCTCACGATAATAGGAGGTGCGATAGTCGGTTTGATAGCCGTTGTGTCCGACTTCCTCGGCGTGTTTGGGACGGGTATAGGCATCCTGCTGATGGTGGACATACTGTACCAGTACTACCAGATACTCGTCGGGGAGCAGATCAGCGAGATGTACCCGACCCTGGCCAAGGTGTTGGGAGCCTGACGGTGATGCGTTTTGTTCAAGCCTCTTAGGGGAACGCAGGACCTGCCTCCTGAGGAGATGGCTAAGAGGCTCAGGGTGTTCGAGGTGTTCAGGGAGGTGGCCGAGTCGTACGGGTACCAGCCTTTCGAGGCCCCGTCCATGGAGAGCTGGGAGCTCTTGACGTTGAAGAGCGGCGAGGATGTTGCGAGGCAGATATACTTCTTCAAGGACAAGGCCGGGAGGGACGTGGGCCTAAGGTTCGACCTGACGATAGGTTTGGCCAGGTACGTGGCGTCCAGGAGGGACCTCCCACTCCCGTTCAAACGGTACTCGATAGGCAAGGTCTGGAGGTACGAGAGACCCTCAGCCGGTAGGAGGTTGAGGGAGTTCTACCAGGCGGACGTGGACGTGGTCGGAAGCTCCAGCCCCCTGAGCGATGCGGAAGTCATAGCAGTCGCCGTTGACTGCCTGAGGAGGCTGGGCCTCGAAGACCTGACGGTCAGGGTGAACGACAGGCGTATCCTGGAGGGGTTCGTCGAGGTCTCCGGGGCTCCTAAAGAGCTTTCCCTGGACGTTTTCAGGGCTATAGACAAGCTTGACAAGATAGGAGAGGATGGTGTGGCCGAGGAGCTCCGAAAGCTGGGTCTCGAGGACGGGCAGGTGGAGAGGCTGATGGAGCTCATCTCGGCGAAGGGCGACCCAGACCGAGTTTTATCCGAGCTGGAGCAGACCCTCCGTGGCGTTGAGGTGGGGTTGGAGGGATGCCGTGTGCTGAGGGAGTTGCTGGAGTACTCCGAGCACATGGGCATAGGAGACCTACTGAACGTGGACGCAAGCCTGGCCAGGGGGTTGGACTACTACACAGGGCCGATATTCGAGGTGCACGTACGCGGTGAGGAGGACGTGGGGAGCGTGGCCGGAGGTGGGAGGTACGACACCCTCATACAGCTCTGCGGAGGAAAGCCGACGCCGGCCACCGGGATATCGCTGGGGGTGGAGAGGGTGGTCCTCGTCATGGAGCGGAAAGGCCTGTTCAGCGACTTGGGGCCTGGGATAGACGTGTACGTGGCCCCCGTCGGAGCTGGTGTGGGGAAGGCCCTCGAGGTTTCCGGGATTCTCAGGGAAGCGGGGTTCAGGGTCTACGTGGACGTGATGGGTAGGAGGCTTTCCAAGCAGCTCGAACACGCCTCCAAGCTGGGAGTGAGGGTGGTCGTGATAGTGGGGCCGAGGGAAGCTCAGAGGGGTGTCGTGGCCCTGAGGGACATGGAGCTCGAGGCCCAGAGGGAGGTCGGGTTGGAGAGGTTGGTGGAGGAGGTTTCGTCTATCGTTCGGCCTCCTCGGAGGAGGGGTCTATCCTCCTGACTGTGTAGTACACTACCTCGCCCCTCCTGTCGAGGACGGCCAGCTTGAGCTCCTTGCCGAGGGCCTCAGCCTCCTCCACGGCCCTGACTATCTCGGAGATCGGTCTGGATTCGCCTTCGCACAGGCCTACCACGATGTACCTGGGCAGACTCTTACCGAACTCACCCTTCCCGTACACCTGGAAGTCTATGCCAAGCCCTACACCATCCCTGACGACGTATCCCTTCGACCTGAGGTCCCTGTATATCAGGTACTTCGTCCAAACACGCTCATCCACCTCCATGAACCTCGAAAGCAGGTCGTTGAAGCTCAGCTTCGACCCGTCTGAGGCGTCCACGACGTCTATCTTGCCCTTCTCCACGAGGTACAGGGCGTCGCACGGCGAGAGCGTCAGACCCTCATCCGATTCGAGCATGGAGCCGAAGCCCATCCCGTATATCTTGTTGGCCCCCTCCCTCGAGGGGATCAGGACCCTGCCCTCTTTGAACAGAGCCTTCACCCGCAACTCAAAACAGATTTACGGCACGGAGCCGAATATATTATGGCCTCCTGGCGGTCTACATGACGCCGTTTCCTCCCTCAGCCTCGGTCCACGACGGGACCGCCTGGTGGGCCCTCATCCTCATGGTCTATTCCTGCCTGGTACTGCTGTTGGCCGTATCCACGACCATGTTCACCAGGAGCGTCGGGACGACGAGGTTCGGCGTGAGCGGCGGCCGCATGACGCCGTCTTCGATGGAGGCGAATGCCTTCGAGCCCACGAGCGTGCGTGGAATCGGCCTGTTTTCGGTAGGGATGATGTTCAGGCACAGAGCCGAGTTCTGGCACTCCATTTCGACGAAGCTCTTCATCTTCATAGTCCTCTCGTGTGCGTGTCTCTACGTGGCGACGGCTCTACCCTTCGTTAACCCACCTTTCTGGTGGACCGCCTGCCTACACCTGTTCGTGTATCCTTCGGCTTACCTGTTCTACAGGGTTGTCAGGCTGGAAGAATAGGGAGGAGGGAGGGCTACAGAACGGTCTCGTCCACGTGTACGACTATGCCTTTGCTAGTTATGTCATACGGCCTCGGCTGTATGTCCACCAGAGTTCCGAACATCTTCTCGATCTGGATGACCCTCTTAAGCTCTCTACCTGTCCTCATCAACTGCAGTATTATCACACCGTGAGCCAGATGTTCCTCAACTAGTACGGTAGTGTCACGCCAGCCCGTCCTAAACACCGAAGTCATCATGGAGGTTACCTCAGACTTTACGAGTGACTCTATCAGGTACAGGATTGCCATACGTCTCTTCGCTATGTCCGGATATTGGTAAAGAAGCGACGCTATGGAGTCTATTGCAATCCTCTTGGCATTTAAGCGCTTTATCTCCGAGGACACCCACTTAAGAAGCGCCTCTATGGAGAAGCCCTTACTTCCTAACCTCACCTTACCAGAGCTGAACGGTGATGCATCTATAAATTTGAACACCCCCTCCTTTTCAAAAGACTCGAAGTCCCATCCAAACGTCGACATCTTTTTCATAAAAACCTCTTTGGGATGGTCCAACGAGACGTAAACACCACGTTCACCGAGCTCGGAAATCCCGTAATACAAGAACTGCGAACATAGGACTGTCTTACCCGACCCGGGCTCTCCCATCACGAGGACGACCGAGCCCTCGGGGATGCCTCCTCCCAGCATCTCATCCAGGCCTGGAACCCCTGTTTTCACTTTCCCATTCATTCTGACCTTAGCTCCACCCGGCGGCTGATAAACCTAATGGATATAACGCACCGTCTCGATAAAGGTGTTTGAGACTGATGGAGACCGTCGAGGAGATAGCGTTCAAGCACGCACTGGCCAACGCCCACAGGTACGGGAAGGCGAACGTCAAGGCAGTCATGGGCAAAGTACTCGCAGAGCGTCCAGACCTTAGGCCGAAGGCCAGGGAGCTACTGGAGACCATCTCAAGGGTGGTGGAACGCGTGAACTCGATGAAGCCTTCAGAGGTGAGGTCCACGCTGGAGGAGAGGTGGCCTGAACTCCTCGCCTCCGAGAGGAGAGAAGAAGAGAAGGGGCTTCCACCCCTCCCGAACGTGGAGAGGTTCCCGGAGGTCAGGACGAGGTTCGCTCCCAACCCGGACGCGCCGCTGCACCTGGGAGCTGCGAGGCCGATTGTGTTGTGTAAGGAGTACGCCAGGATGTACCGTGGGAAGTTCATACTCAGGTTCGAGGACACCTCCCCGGACGTCAAGCCCCCCATACCAGAGGCGTACGACTGGATACTGGAAGACCTCAGGTGGCTGGACGCCGAGCCGGATGAAGTGTACATCCAGTCCGACAGGCTTGAGCTGTACTACGGGTACGCCGAAAGGCTCATAGAGACGGGTGGGGCTTACGTGTGTACCTGCCGTCCCGAGAGGTTCAGGGAGCTCGTGAGGGCCTCCAGGCCGTGTCCGTGTAGGTCTCTGACGGTCGAGGAGAACTTGGAGAGGTGGGAGCGGATGCTCGACGGAACGTACCGGGAGGGTGAGGCGGTCGTCAGGGTTAAGACGGACCTGAACCACCCCAACCCGGCGGTCAGGGACTGGCCAGCCCTGAGGATCAAGGAGACGCCCCACCCCCGTGTGGGCGGCAGGTACCGTGTGTGGCCGCTGTACAACTTCAGCTGCGGTATAGACGACCACGAGATGAGGATATCGCACATAATCAGGGGTAAGGAGCACATCGTGAACACCGTGAGGCAGAGGTTCCTCTACGCACACATGGGGTGGGAGTACCCAGAGGTCATCCACGTCGGAAGGCTCGGAGTCGAGGGAGGGATACTCAGCAAGTCCAAGATCAGGGCAGGTGTGGAGGCGGGACTCTACAGGGGGTGGGACGACCCGAGGTTGCTGACGCTCATGGCCTTGAGGAGGCGTGGGATACAGCCGGAGACTATAAGGCGCATAATGCTCGAAGTGGGCGTCAAACCGCAGGAGGCGAGGATAAGCTGGGAAAACCTGGCGGCCCTGAACAGGAAGATAGTCGACCCTAAGGCCAGGCGGTACTTCTTCGTCAAGGACCCCATAAGGCTCGTAGTGTCGGGAGCGCCCACACGCATCGCCAGGCTGCCGCTACACCCAAACCACCCTGAGTGGGGTTACAGGGAACTCCGGGTCGAGGCGCCTGAGGGGAGGGCTGTGCTCGTGGTCTCCAGGGACGACCTACACCTGCTCAGGGAGGGAGCAATCGTGAGGTTGATGGGACTGTACAACGTCAAGGTTCTCAAACCCTCGGAAGGCCTCATCGAGGCGGAGCTCCACAGCCTCACACTCCAGGAGGCGAGGAAGGCCGGTGCGAGGCTCATACACTGGCTACCGGAGGGAGTCGGAGCTCCATGCACGGTGGTCATGCCGGACGCCAGCGAGGCCGAGGGGCTCGTCGAGCCGGGATGCCTCAAGGCCAGGGTGGGGGAGGTCGTACAGTTCGAGAGGTTCGGGTTCGTCAGAGTGGACAGCCTGAACCGGGGCTTGACAGCCTACTACGCCCACAGGTAAGGCCTAGTTCAACAACGTTTAATAACACGGTTCTGGAGGTAGTCTCCGGTGGCTGACGTGGAGAAGGTTCGCACAGCATGGCCGGAGGCCTGCTGGTGCGGTTGGGGGGTGAGGGGCTTTGAGCGGTGACGAGCCCATAAAGAGCGCGTTGGCTTTCAGATGGACGTGGGATGTGGTTAAGAGTACCGATGAGCTTGAGAGGAGATTAAAAGAGCAGTTGTTTTACGTCTTGAGGCCCAGGGACGACATTCTCGTCGCCACAAGCTTAACAAATCCATCCATGATAATCTTCGTCCTCATGTGCAGGGAGGATGGGGGAGACCTCGTGGTGATTCAGAATCCAGGGGGATGGTACGACGAGGAGCACATAATCGAACACATGCCACTTTTCGAGAAAACCGCCGGGATAAGGCTCGTAAGGTAAGGTCTTCCATACACGGAAGGTAGGTAACTTCAGATAGTATCAACGACTTAAATCGTATCGGGTGCTAAGCCTCATGGAGTTGTTCCAAGCGATTCGAGGGAGAAGGACCGTACGGAGATTCCTGAACCGCCCCGTCGAGAAGGAGCTCATAGAGCGTATCTTGGAGGCCGCCACGTGGGCTCCTTCGGCCCACAACGCCCAACCCTGGAGGTTCTACGTCATCACAGACCCTGACGTGAAGAGGAGGCTGGCTGAGGAGATGGCCGGGGCTTGGGAAAGGGACCTAGAGGCCGATGGAGTGCCCTCGGAGGAGCGTAGGAGCCTGACTTCTGAGTCCGTGAAGAGGATTACCGGGGCTCCCGTGGCGGTCTTGGCCTGCATGACGATGAGGGACATGGACAGGTACCCGGATGAGAAGCGCATGATGGCGGAGAGGACTATGGCCGTCCAGAGCGTGGCTGCGGCCGTGCAGAACATGCTACTCGCAGCGCATGGGCTTGGGTTGGGGGCGTGCTGGATGTGTGCACCCCTGTTCTGTCCGGACGTGGTTAGGAGGACGCTGGGTATGCCCGAGGACGTGGAGCCGCAGGCCCTGATACTCGTCGGGTACCCAGCCGAGAAGCCCGAGCCCCCTAAGAGGAAGCCCCTCTCGGAGGTGTCCGTCTGGGTTTGAGGAGGATAACCTGCCTTGCGGGTGGAGTCGGAGCAGCCAGGTTCCTCCAAGGTTTGGTCAGGGTCGTCCCAGAGGAGTCCGTCACGGTGATAGTGAACACCGGGGACGACATAGAGCTCTACGGCCTACACGTATCGCCCGACATAGACATCGTGTCCTACACCCTGGCCGGAATCGTGGACGAAACCAAGGGCTGGGGAATCGAGGGCGACACGTTCAACTTCCTCGACCAGATGGCCAGGCTGGGTCAGGAGGCCTGGTTCAGGATCGGGGACAGAGACCTTGCAACACACGTCCTCAGGACGAGGATGCTGAGGGAGGGTATGACCCTCAGCCAGGCCACCAGAGAGATCACGAGGATGCTCGGCCTCAAGGTGAACATAGTCCCCATGACGGACGACCCCTTCACGACGGTCATCCGCACGGAGGTTGGGGAACTCCACTTCCAGGAGTGGCTTGTGAAGAGGGGTGGAAGGGACAGGATACTCGGGATAGAGTTCAGGGGCGCCGAGAAGGCTAGGCCAGCCCCAGGCGTCCTCGAGGCGCTGGAGGGGGCGGACTGGATAATAGTCTGTCCGAGCAACCCAATAGTCAGCGTAGGGACGATACTCTCCGTGAAGGGCGTCAGGGAGGCCTTGAGAAACTCCGAGGCCGTCAGGCTTGCCATAAGCCCGATAATAGGTGGGAAGACCGTCAAGGGGCCCGCTGACGTGATGATGAGGGCCGTGGGGGTGGAGGCCAGCGCCTATGGGGTGGCATGGCTTTACAGGGACTTCCTGGACGTCTTCGTCATGGACAGGGTGGACAGAGGCCTGAAGGAGCGTGTGGAGGGGCTGGGCATCAGGGTTCACCTGACCGACACGATAATGAGGGGTTTGGAGGGCAGGGTCAGGCTGGCGAGGGAGGTAGTCCGGGTCTTGGAGGGATGGGGGTGAACACGTTCGTCCTGATACCGGTGAAGAGGCTGTCTGAGGCGAAGAGGAGGCTCTCCAAGGTCCTGACGGACAGGGAGAGGAGGCGGATAGTGGTCGCCATGCTCTGGGACGTCCTCAGAGCCGTGGCCGAGAGCGACTCCGTGGACAACATAGCCGTTGTGGGCTCAGACAAGCCTGTCAAGAGGATGGCCGAGGCGTTTGGAGCCGTCTTCTTGGAGGACCCTGGAGGAGGTTTGAACGAAACCCTAACCTACGGGACGGATTGGTGCATGCAGCAGGGTGCTGACGGCGTGCTGATAATACCGTCCGACCTGCCGCTGATAACCCCTGAGGACGTGGACGGGGTCGTGTCGATGGGCGTGGATGACAGGTGCGTCGTCGTGTCCCCTTCGCACGACATGGGGACGAACGCCCTTCTGAGGAGGCCTCCGAACGTCATCTCGACGATGTTCGGGATCAGGAGCGTAAACACCCACATAAAAGCCGCCAGGAAGAAGCGTATCCCACTCTACGTGTACAACTCCTGGAGGCTGTCCGTGGACGTGGACGACCCTCCAGACCTGAGGTTCGTGTTGGAGAAGGGAGCTGGAACGCAGACGTGTAGGTTGTTGAGGGAGACGAGGATATACAAGAAGCTCGAAAAAGTGGGGGCCCTACAGCTTTTCAGGATAGACGTTTAACGGCTGATGGACCTGGATACGAGGCCCTATCCCCCAACTCCTCCTCTATCCTCAGGAGCCTGTTGTACTTGGCGGTCCTCTCACCCCTGCAGGGAGCCCCAGCCTTTATCTGACCGCATGACAGAGCCACGGCCAAGTCTGATATGAAAGCGTCCTCCGTCTCGCCGGACCTGTGGGAAACCTGGACGGCGTACCCGCCCTCCAAGGCCATCTCGGCGACCTGGATGGCCTCCGAGACCGTCCCTATCTGGTTGGGCTTGAGAAGTACGGCGTTGCACGACCCCGTCTCTATGCCTCTCCTAAGCCTCTCGGGGTTGGTCGTGAAAAGGTCGTCTCCGACTATCTGTATTCCGGACCTTCTGGTCAGCTCTGCGAACCCCTCGAAGTCCTCCTCGTGGAGGGGGTCCTCGATCGAGACGATGGGGTACCTGGAGACGAGGTCGAGGTAGAGGTCTACCAGCTCGCCGCCGGAGAGTTCACGGCCGTAGACCCTGTAGACGCCCCTCGACTCGTCGTAGAGGTGGGAGGCGGCCACGTCCAAGGCTAGCATGACAGACCCTCCGTACCCAAGCTCCTCCACGGCCTCCACCAAGACCTCCAAGGGCTCCTCGAGGGTCGACATGGGTGGGCTGTACCCGCCCTCGTCACCGACGTTCACAGCAGATCTTCCGTACCTTTTTACGAGCACCTTGCCGACCTGCTTGAACACCTCGACCCCCATCCTCAGGGCCTCAGAGAACGACTCGGCCCCGAGGGGGACGACGTGGTGCTCCTGGAAGTCTAGCATGTTTCCGGCGTGTAGGCCCCCGTTTATCAGGTTCATGAACGGAACGGGCATCAGGTACCTATCCCGCTCGGCCAGGTATGCGTAGAGGGGCTTACGGAGCTCCGTGGAGGCCGCCCTGGCCACAGCCATGGACACGGCGAGTATGGCGTTGGCTCCGAGGTTCGACTTGTTGGGCGTCCCGTCGAGCTCCACCATCATGCGGTCTATCTCGTCCTGGCGTCGGACGTCCATCCCGACGAGTCTGGGCCCTATGACCTCCCTGACGTTCCCGACGGCCTTGGAGACACCCATCCCCATGAACCTACGTCCCCCGTCCCTCAGCTCCACAGCCTCGTGGCGGCCCCTGGAGGCGCCGCTGGGGACGATGGCCCTCCCCACGCTCCCACCCTCCGTCCAGACCTCGGCCTCGACCGTGGGGTTCCCCCTGGAGTCGAGGACCTCCCTCGCCCAAACCTTCACGATGGTGAACCTGTCATCCATGGGCTAGGCCTCCCCCTTAACCTTCCTCTCGACCCGTATGTCCGTTATCTCGGCCACGGGATACTGCCCCCTCTCATCCTTCTCGTAAGCCTTACACATGTCGAAGACGGTTAGGAGGGCGGCTGAGACGCCCGTCAGAGCCTCCATCTCGACTCCGGTCTTACCGTGGCTCCTGACCGTGACACGGGCCCTAACCCAGTCCTCACCGAACTCGAAGGATACGTCCACGCCCGTTATGGGTATGGGGTGGGTTAGGAAGAGGAGTTCAGGTGTCCTCTTAACCGCCATTATGGCCGCCAGGCGGGCGCACGTCAGGACGTCTCCCTTCTCGACCCTGCCCTCAAGGATCCTCCTCACCGTCTCTGGCTTGAGCCTTATCATGCCTGAGGCGGTGGCCTCCCTGTAGACGTCGGGCTTGCCCGTTATGTCCACCATCGAGGCCGTCACCACTCACCCCCAGCGTAGTAGTAAGGCCTCTCCACAAAACCGTACGCGTCGAGGGCGGCCACGACCGCCTGGCCCACGGCTGAGGCGATCTGCTTGACGGGGCAGTTTGTCACGTCCCCGGCTGCGTAGACCCCTCTGACGTTCGTCCTCTGCCTGGAATCTACGATTATGTATCCCCTTTCGTCCACTTTGACCCCGGATTTTGAGGCGAACTCGCTGTTGGGCTCCACGCCCACCTGCGGGAACACGGCGTCCACCTCCAGCTCGTAGACCTCGTCCTTCGCCTTGTCGTAGAGGAGGATGGACTCAACCCCGTCCCCGCCCCTTATCTCCCTCACCTCCGTGTTCAGGAGGAGGTTCACACCCCTCTCACCCAGCTTCTCCACGAGGCACCTTTCGGCTCTTAGGGTGTCCCTCCTGTGTATGAGGTAGACCTTCGACGCAATCCTGGAGAGGTACAGGGCAGATTCGACGGCCGAGTTTCCACCCCCCACCACGGCGACCACACCGTCCGTGAAGAACCTCCCGTCGCACACGGGACAGTAGCTGACTCCACGACCCTTCAGCCTCTCCTCCCCTGGAACGCCTAGGGTTCTGTGTCTAGAGCCCGTGGCGATTATCAGGGCCTTACACCCGTAGGATGCCTTAGCCGTCCTCACCTCGACGCCATTCTCGACCGTGGAGAAGCCGAGAACCTCCTCGAAGGTCTTCACGTCCGCCCCGGAGGCCTCGCACTGCCTCAGCATCCTGAGTGCGAGCTCGGGCCCCTCTATGCCGTCCGGGAAGCCTGGGTAGTTCTCCACCATGGGGGCCTCTGTGAGAAGGCCTCCGGGGACACCCTTCTCGAGCACGAGTGTCCGAAGCCCCGCCCTGGCGAGGTACATGGCGGATGTCAGGCCGGCTGGACCTGCTCCTACGACTATCACGTCGTACTCCAACGGAGACACCTACCTGAAGTATGGCTCCCTCAGCAATATGGCTTTTTTGAACAGCCTCCTGAGCTCCTCGAGGCCTGCCCCAGACCTCAGGGGTCTGAGGAGGTCTACGAGGTTGTCGTTCCTCATCAGACAGGGCTTGAGCTTGCCGTCGCTCGTAACCCTTATCCTCCTGCAGTGCATGCAGAACTCCCTGTTGTGCATGGGCTTGACCACCTCCACCTCCCCGTCCGGGAGGACGTACCTCCTCCTGTTGTGCATGTCTCCCCTAACGAACACCCTGAGGGCCCTGTCGCTCAGCAGCTTCTCCACGGGCGTTAGGTCGGCGTGCAGCCTCTCGTACACGTCCCTGTCCACGCTTCCCGGGACGTACTCGAGCTCTATGATCTGGAGTATCACGCCAAGCGACGACGTGAACCTGAACATCTCCCAAACCTCGTCCTCGTTCAAGCCCTTCAGGACGACCATGTTCACCTTGACCGGGTTCAACCCGGCCTCCACAGCCGCCTTCACCCCCTCCAAAACCACGTCAGGGCTCCCCCGTCCGCAGATACGCTTGTACGTGTCTTCCCTCAGGGAGCACAGGCCGACGTTCACCCTCTTCAGGCCGGCCTCCCTCAGCTTCCACGCCATGTCCTTTAGGAGGACTCCGTTCGTGGTCATCGAAACCTCCTCCACACCCGGCGTGGAGGATATGGCCGACACTATGTCGAGTATGTCTTCCCTCAGCAGGGGCTCGCCTCCCGTCAGCTTCACCTTGGATATTCCGAGCGAAGCCGCCGCCTCAACTATCCTCGATATCTCCTCGACCGTCATCTCCTCGTGGGCCGCCTGTTCACCCTCCCTGTGACAGTAGATGCAGGCGAGGTTGCACCTCTGCGTCAAGGATATTCTGACGCTCGTCACAGGCCTGCCGAACCTGTCCACGACCACGCTACCACCCCTCGAACAGGTGTACCTCCACCTCGGAGCCCTCCGGCAGCATCCTGACGTCCTCAGGGACGATCACGAAGCCGTCGGCTTCGGAAAGGCTCGTCACTGCTCCCGAGCCTTTGAAGATGGGCTCCGCAGCTCCGTCCTCCAGAAGCTTGACGGGTTGGAACAGCCTCCTACCCGTCTCGGAGATGACTCTCTTGGAGAGCCTGGCTCGGACGGTCTTCCCAGCTGTGTCGGGTAGGCCTGCCATGGCCCTCAGGATGGGCGCCACGAAGACGTGGAACGTCATGAGGGCGGACGTCGGGTGTCCCGGGAGGCAGAAGACGGGTTTCCCGTCCACGACTGCGACCATAGTCGGCTTTCCGGGCTTTATCCTAACCCCGTCGACCACCATGCCGGGTGCTCCGAGAGACTTCACGACGTCCCTCATGTAGTCCCTGACACCCACAGACGCTCCGCCCGACACAACGACCACGTCCGCCGTCTCGAGGCCTCTCAGGAGCATCCGCCTTATCTCGTCGGGCCTGTCTCCGGCCACGCCCAGGACGAGGGACTCAGCCCCGCATTTCTCGGCGTACGTGGAGAGGGTCGTGCTGTTCACGTCGTACACCATGCCGTAGCTTAGGGGTTTGCCCGGTTCCGCCAGCTCGTCTCCCGTGGAGAGGACGGCCACCCGAGGCCTCCTGAAAACCTTGACCTCCGTAAACCCGAGGGCGGAAAGGACTCCAAGCTGTCTCGGTCCGAGGACGGTTCCGGCTTTAAGGGGCTTCGAGCCAGCCCTTATGTCCGAGCCCTTCCGCATCACGTTCTCCCAAGGCGAGACGGAGCGGTAAACGACGACCTCCCCATCCCCCCTCTCAGTCCATTCGAGCATCACCACGGCGTCAGCCCCGTCGGGGAGGGGAGCTCCCGTGGACACGTACGCAGCCTCCCCGGGACCCACGGAGACCCTCGGCTTCTCCCCGACACGAACCTCCCCCACAAACCTGAGCCTCAACGGGTTCGTCTCGAAGGCCCCGAAGGTGTCCTCAGCCCTGACAGCGTAGCCGTCCACGATGGACCTGTCGAACGGAGGGACGTCCATCGGGGCCACCACGTCCTCAGCCAGAACCCTCCCGAGGGCCTCCGAGACCGGGACAGACTCCGTCCCCCTTGGAGACGCGTCGACCGCGTTCCGCAGGGCTTCCAGGGCCTCCTCCAGGCTCATGAGGGGCTTGTAGAGTTTACCCAAACGTGCGGCACCCCCACTCGAAGAGGTACACGTCCACCTCCTCCCCAGCCTCCAAGCCGTCCCTGTTCTCCGGGACGACTATGAACCCGTCGGCTTCCGTAACCGTGGAAAGGAGTCCTGAACCCCTGGCCGCCACCGGCTCGGCCGTGAGGCCTTCGGGGTTTGGGATGAGCCTAACCCTGACGTAGCTCCTGACCCCGAGCCTTGAGGGGGCCCTCCTGGCGAGTCTTGCCCTGACGTACGGCCTGACGTAGGATTCGACCCCCATGAGCCTGAGGAGGACGGGCTTGGCGAACACCTCGAAGCACATCAGGGCCGCAGCCGGGGGTCCTGACATCCCGATTATAGGCTTTCCGGAAGCCACGGCCAGGAGGGTGGGTCTGCTGGGGGACATGGCGACCCCGTGGACCACAACATCGGCTCCGAGCGTTTCCAGGGCCTCGGGGACTACGTCCCTCCTGCCCACGGATGTGCCTCCGGAGACGAGTAGGGCGTCGGCCTTCTCCAAGCCCTCGGAGATGCGCCTCGAAACCTCCCGAACGTCGTCACGTGACATCCCCAGGTCTACGGGTACGCATCCGAGGGACGACAGGAGGAGCTTGAGCATCGGTCTGTTCACGTCCACAACTCTGCCCGGAGCGAGGTCTGAGAAGGACTCGACAAGCTCGTCCCCCGTAGAGAGCACCGCCACCCTAGGCCTCCTGTAAACCCTGACGGAAGCCACGCCGAGCATGAGGAGGGCCGCCACGTCCTGAGCTCTCAGTACGCGTCCACGCCTGAGGACGACGGAGCCCCTCCTGTAGTCCATCCCAGCCCTGTCCACGTTCTCCCAGGCGGCTACGGGCCTGTACACCTCCAGCCTGTCCCCGACTCTGCGCGTGTATTCGAGCATGACGACTGCGTCCGCCCCGGGAGGTACGGGTGAGCCTGTGGAGACCTCGACGGCCTCGCCTGGGCCGACCTTAAGCTCAGGCGGTAGCGTCGTCTCGACCCTTCCAACGACCCTGAGGAGGGCTGGGCTGGTTGGGGAGGCGTTGAACGTATCCTCGGCCCTTACAGCGTAGCCGTCCATCGCCGACCTGTCGAATCCCGGTGCGTCCACGGGTGCCGAGACGTCCTCGGCCAAAACCCTTCCGAAGGCGTGCTCAGACGAGACCTCCTCTACGGCCAAGGGCTTCGGTTTTAGGGTCTCTAGGAACGTTTTTAGGGCCTCGTCCACCGGTGTGAGCGTCGTAAACCCGTATTCCTTAATACCCATCCGAGAGTATTCGGAACTGAGGAAATATAAGCATGGTGAAAAGACCCAAGATGCTCGTCGTCGGACACCTCGTCGTGGACACCATAATCCACCCAGGGTGGTCCGGAACCTACGTCGGCGGGGTTCCAACCTACGCCTCCATGACCGCACTCAGGATGGGCTTGGACGTCCAAGTGTGCTCCAGGGTTGGGTGGGACTTCCCGGACGAGTACGCCGTCTGGCTTGCGAGGTCTGGGCTGGGGGTGGACGCCGTGAGGAGGGTCGAGGAGAGCCCCACGACGAGGTTCCTACTCGACTACAGGCATGAGCCCAGGAGGCTTAGGCTCCTGTCCAGGTGCACGGACATCCAACCTGAAGACCTACCCCACGGGGGATTCGACGTGGCCGTGGCAGGCCCCGTGGCCAACGAGGTGCCGAGGGAGGTGGTCTCGGAGCTCAGGGAGAAAGCCGACCTGGTCGCTGGGACCCTCCAAGGCTTCGTCAGGAGGTTCGGGAGGGACGGGTCCGTAACCGTCTCCAGGTGGATGGACCCGGAGGTTCTCGGAAACCTCGACGTAGCCTCAGCCTCACTCGACGAGCTCCTGAAAGCCCTCGGAGCCGAGGGGGTGTGGGAGGCTCTGGAGCTCCTCACAAGCAGGGGCGTGGAGGTAGCGGTGGCCACGATGGGGGAGGAGGGGGCGGCCATACTCGCGGCTGTCTCTTATACACATCTGACGCTGCCGACGAAGGCTTAGGTGTAGATCTCGGGGGTCGCCGTATCATTAAAAAA
>CBFDTC010000020.1:0-17093 GCA_965612785.1 Candidatus Bathyarchaeota archaeon | reverse complement strand
GGAATTCGGTCAGGGGGGTGGGCCGAGGGTTGATAAGCTTGAAAAAGCCTTTAAACTTGCCGGTGAATTAATTAGGAAGCAGCTGGGAGGGTGATGCCTTGGAACTAAGGGTTTAAGGCGTGGAAACGACTCCTCTCTTGGCGGTGCCTTGGTGGACTGGAGGTCCATAGAGTCGAAGTGGCAGCGTAGGTGGATGGAGGCTCGGATATTCGAGGCTGACCCAGAGCCCGGTAGGCCCAAGTTCTTCCTGACGGTTGCGTACCCGTATCCTAACTCTCCGCAGCACATAGGGCATGGGAGGACGTACACGCTGACGGACGTTCATGCAAGGTACATGAGGATGAAGGGGTACAACGTCCTGTTTCCGATGGCCTTCCACTACACGGGTACGCCGATACTCGCCATGACGAGGAGGCTGAGGGAGGGCGACAGGGAGCTGATAGACACCTTCCTCAACGTGTACGGAATACCGGAAGGAGACCTCGACAAGCTCAAGGAGCCCCTCGGGATGGCGAGGTACTTCCACGAGGAGATAAAGCAAGGCATGCTCGAGATGGGTTACTCCATAGACTGGAGACGGGAGTTCACGACGATAGACCCCCACTACCAGAAGTTCATAGAGTGGCAGTTCAGGAAGCTCAGGCAGGGCGGGTACATAAAGCGTGGAAGCCACCCAGTCGGGTGGTGCCCCAAATGCCAGAGCCCCGTGGGCCAGCACGACACGAAGGGCGACGTGGAGCCGGAGATAGGGGAGTACACGCTCATAAAGTTCAGATTCGGAGACGCATACATGCCGGCCGCCACCCTGAGGCCTGAGACCGTCTACGGAGTCACGAACATGTGGGTCAACCCTGACGCCGTCTACGTGGAGGCCCTTGTGGACGGGGAGAAGTGGATAGTGAGCGCCGAGGCGGCCGAGAAGCTCAAGTTCCTCGAGAGGAAGGTCGAGGCCGTCAGGGAGCTCCGTGGCTCCGAACTCGTCGGAGGGGAGGTGGAGAACCCCATAAACGGAGCGACCGTCCCCATACTCCCAGCCGGGTTTGTGGACCCGAAGAACGCCACCGGAGTCGTCATGTCAGTACCCGGACACGCACCATACGACTACGTGGCCCTGGAGGAGCTCAAGAGGTCTCGGGAGGAGCTCCTCAAACACGGTCTCGACCCGGAGAGGGTCGAGTCCATACGGCCCGTCTCGATAATCTCTGTTCCAGGTTTCTCAGACCTGCCCGCAAGGGACGTGGTTGAGCGTCTCGGAGTCTCTGGCCAGACCGACCCGAAGCTGGAGCAGGCCACCAAGGAGGTGTACAGGGCCGAGTTCCACAGGGGCGTCATGAAACCCAACACGGGACCATGCGCAGGCCTTTCCGTCCAGGAGGCCAGGGAGGTCGTCAAGGAAGAGCTCTCCAAGAGGGGCTTGGTGGACTCGATGTACGAGCTCCTCAACAGACCCGTGTACTGCAGGTGCGGCTCAGAATGCGTCGTCAAGATATTCAGGGACCAGTGGTTCCTCGACTACGGGGACGAGGGCTGGAAGGAGCTTGCCAGGAGGGCGTTGGACAGGATGCAGATAGTCCCCGAGGAACTCAGGGCGGAGTTCGAGTACACGATCGGGTGGCTCAGGGAGCGTGCCTGCGCCAGGAAGGCTGGGCTGGGGACGAGGCTCCCGTGGGACCCAGACTGGGTCATAGAGTCGCTGTCGGACTCCGTGATATACATGGCCTACTACACAATCGTCAGATGGCTCAGGAAGATACCTCCAGACAAGGTTACGGACGAGGTGTTCGACTACGTCTTCCTCGGCCGTGGAGACCCCGAGGAGATCTCGAGGCGTCTGGACATACCCCTGGAGCTGTTGGAGGCCATGCGTAGGGAGTTCACGTACTTCTACCCGCTCGACAGCAGGCACTCAGGCAGGGACCTGGTTCCAAACCACCTTACGTTCATGGTCTTCGTACACGCGGCCATATTCCCGGAGGAGCTCTGGCCACGGCAGATAGTCGTGAACGGAAGCGTCCTGATGGGCGGGCAGAAGATGAGCAAGAGCCTCGGGAACATAATCCCGCTGAGGGACGCGGTGAGGAGGTTTGGAGCGGATCCGCTCAGGCTTTCGCTTTTGATATCGGCGGAGCCGATAAAGGACGCAGACTTCAGCCCTAAGCTCGCCCAGACATGTCGGGAGAGGCTTGAGAGGCTGTATGGGCTGGCGAGGGAGGTTGTAGAGAACTACTCTGAGGGCGGGTACGAGCTGGGTCACATCGATTTGTGGATGCTCTCCAGACTCCACAGGCGGATAAAGGAGACGACGGAGGCCCTCGACAGGTTCGAGGTGAGGAAGGCGGCCCACACAGCCCTCTACCTCCTCAGCCAGGACGTCCAGTGGTACCTGAAGAGGTGTAGGCGGAGGATGGAGACCGAGGAGGGCAGGAAGGCCGTCTACGCCGTCCTGATGAGGGTGCTGGACGCCCAGGTCAGGCTGTTGGCACCCTTCGTACCCCACGTGTGCGAGGAGATATGGGAGATGATGGGCAGGAAGCCCTTCGTCTCTACGGCGCCCTGGCCCGAGTACGACGAGGACACGGTTCGACCCGACGTGGAGGAGGCCGAGGAGACTGTGATGGAGCTCGTGGAGGACGTCAGGAACATATCCAAGGCCACGGGAATAAAGCCCAAACTCGTGTGCGTCTACACGGCCTCAGAGTGGAAGTGGAGGCTTTACACAGAAGCCCTGAAACAGCGCCTGGAGGGCCGTGTGGAGTTCCCGAAGCTCATGAGGGAAGCCATGAAGAGCGAGGAGCTCAGGAAAAAGGCCAAGCATGTTCAGAGGTACCTCAAGACGATCGTCGAGGAGGTCTCTAAGCTTCCGGAGGACAAACTGAGGAGCAGGCTGAAGGCGGGGGTGCTGGACGAGGAGGCAATCCTGACGGACGCAAAGCCCTACCTTGAGGAGGAGCTGAACGCGGAGGTCAGAATATACGGTGAAGAAGACCCCGACAAGTACGACCCAGCCAACAGGGCCGAGAAAGCCAGGCCTTACAGGCCCGCCATATACGTCGAATAAATATAAACCGCCAACCCCTTTTCTCAGATGGGGCCCGTGGCGCAGCCTGGACAGCGCATCGGCCTTCTAAGCCGGGGGTCGCGGGTTCGAATCCCGCCGGGCCCGCCTCTGTTAGGAACTTTTGTTAATGAATTTCTGTTTTAAGAGACCGCTTCCAATACGATGGCGGGGCTTTTGGGTGGCCGTTACTGGACAGGTGTACAAGGTGATAGTGTACCACTACGTGGATGCGCTCGTTGAGACCGTCGGTAGGGAGGCTGCTAAGGCCGTCCTCAGACACGCCAGACTCCCGAACCTTCTGTCCAGCCCCTCCCTTAACGTCGACGAGACCGTGTCTCTCGAGTCTTTCAGGAGGCTTAAAGTGTCGAGTATGAAGCTGTTTGGCAGGAGCTACGGGGCTGTCGTAAGAAGGGCTGGCTACCTCACGGCCTTGAGCACGCCTTTCCCCAAGGCGGTGGGATCTACGGTCAGATTCGCAAGCTTCTTCGGAGGGTGGAGAAGCATCCTCATGCTCGCCGTTAAGAGTTTCTTCAAGCCAACTGGGGCCAAGCCGGAGCTCAGAACCGCCGTCAACGGATGTCTACTCAAAATACATGAATGCCCAGAGTGTAGAGATGCGGAGTGTCAGAGTCCATGTTGCTACTTCATGTGTGGCTTCGTATCCGGGGTGCTGGAGAGACTCTGCGAGGTCAGAGCTGAGGTTGTGGAGGTCTCGTGTGCGGCCTCTGGAGACGAGTGTTGCGAGTTCCTGATAACACTGGTGTAGGGCCGGTATGCCGACTTTACGTTGCATGAGAAGCCCATCCGACGAGCCTCTTCCCTCGGTACCCCTTTAACGCATCTGCCCGGTATTCCCTCTTGCGCTGGCGGCCGCTATCCTTACGAGCTTACCCCTCTCTTTCTATGGACCTCCACCGATACAAAATCACGAAATAATGGGATATATAGCGCCTCGGCGTCGAAGGCTGCAGGTCTTAGAAATGTCGATGATATAAGTGTTTTCTACGGATTCTTAAACGATGTCGAAGCTGCTCGACCTCTCGAGGCCCATAGAGCCTGGCATGCCGATGTTCCCAGTCTACCCGTCCGTTCAGGTAGTGCCGTGGACGATGTTCGAGACACACGGCTTCAGGTCTGAGGCCCTGTTCGCCTCCACCCACACGGGGACGCATGTGGATGCGCCGCTACACTTCGTGGATGGAGGGGCAGACGTATCTTCCCTGAGGCTGGAGGCCTTCGTCGTGGACGCCGTAGCCGTGGACGTCTCCGGGGTCAGGGTGGTGGGTGGAGATCTCCGGGATAGGCTTGAGGGTTTCAGGCGTGGCATGGGGGTCCTCCTGTACACGGGGTGGGAGGACCTCTACGGATCGGAAAGGTACTTCTCTGAGAACCCCGGCCTAACCGTTGAAGGAGCCCGCGTCTTGGTAGAGTTGGGTGCATCCATAGTCGGCATAGACGGGCCGAGCGTAGACCCGGCTGGAGCCGAGGGATTCCCAGCCCACAGGGCTCTCCTGTCGTCGGGCATACCCGTGATCGAGAACCTCTGCAACCTGAAGCAGCTCGTCGGCAAGAAGTTCAAGCTGATAGCGTTGCCGCTGAAGATAAGGGGGGCGACAGCCTCACCGGTTAGGGCCGTGGCCGTCTTGGAAGAATCGAAAACTTGATTACGAGCGCCGTGGCCGAACTACTTTGGTGGGCCGGTGGTCCAGACTGGAAGGACGCTGCGCTTGCAACGCAGAGGTCCCGGGTTCAAGTCCCGGCCGGTCCACCAAACCCGGGGATGTCTCTGTGGAGGGCTTGATCTGTGTGGAGTCTGCCCTAGTGGCTGAACTACCCTGAGGTTTAGGGGGAACGTCCCAGGTGAGGCAGTGTAGGGAGCCCCCCATGAAGCACACGGCTGAAGCGTCTATCGGGATGACTTCTTTGTCCGTGTTTTCTCTGAACACCTCTAAAGCCTCTTCGTCGAGGGGGGAGCCGTAGACGGGTACGTAGACCGCCCAGCTCGTGACGAGGGCGTTGACGTAGTCTCCGCAGGCGCTTGGGAACCCCTTCCAGGTCTCGTTCGAAGGCCTGTATGGAACCTCTACGACCTCCACCTCCGGGAACGCTTCCTCGAGGATTTTCAGAAGCCGGCTTCTGAAGGGCTCCTCGTACCTGTTCACGAGGAGCTTCTTAGGTGAGAGCCACAGGACCATTCCGTCGGCGTGGCCCGTCAGGTCTCCGGGCTCCTCGGGTATCATCGCAACCTCGTCGACGCCTGGTATGGCCTTGAGTGTCGAGATTACCTCGTCCCTCGTCATGTCTGGGTTGTCCTTGAGAACCCTCTCGGTGACTATCAGCTTCCCCTCCCCGTCGTAAACGAAGTTTCCACCGTCTAAGACGAGGTCCACGGTCGTGTACTCAACGCCGTGCTTGTCGAGGAACTCCTTGAAGGAATTCTGTATCCACTCAGCCTCCTGCTCGTCGAGGTAGCTTGGCCTGTACTTGAACATGTAGAGCCTCCCTTGGACGCAGACGGGGGCGTAGTCCCTGACCCATATATCATAGACGGAGCCCCAAACACGACACTCCCTCAGCTTCTCCCTACAAGCCTCGTCCAGCGAATTCCACGTATGCCTGTCGACGATGAATAGCACCCTTCCCCGTCCATCCATCGTCTCGGCCACGTTGGCCTGAAACTCTACTACGTCCTCGAAGACATCTGCGTAGTATGGGTCGTCCACCCTTGGGGCGACCATCAGGACGACGTACTCTCTCCCGATGGCTGCGAGACGCCTACCGCTGAGTTTGAAGGCGGTTATCGTCGAGGCGATGACGAGTGCGGCTACGGCTAAGGCCAGCCAGATGCGCCTCATCTCCACCTCGGAGCCCCTACGGAATCAAGTGTATGGGCCTCCCCTCGCTGAGGGCTCTGGCAACCTTCCTCCTCGCTCTCTGGACGAGCCTCCAGACGGTTCCCCTGGAGACGCCCATCCTCTCACCCGCCTCCTCTTGGGACAGGCCTTCCAGGTCCACTAGCCTTAGGGCCTCGAGCTCCGCTATCTCTAGGAGGACGGGCTCGGGGTTTCCAGGAGGCTGGGGTACGAAGACGTTTGAGGGTGGGACCACTCTGACCATTATGGGTTTTGGCGGTCTTCCCCTCCTACCCCACCTGTGTCTGTGTCTCCACATCTCCCCTCACAGCCCCTTTTAGTTTAACCATTGATGGGAACATTTATATAATGACCCCGTGGAAAAATAATTGTGCTTATACACAAAAATGTTGTGGAGGGTCTTCAGCATGGCCAAGGTTAGGATAGCCGTGGCGACCAAGGGCCACGAAGGCCTCGAAGACGAGGTTTCCGAAGTCTTCGGTAGGTCCAGGACGTTCACGATCGTGGACGTCGAGGACGGTGAGATAAAGGGGGTTGATGTGGTTGAAAACCCGGTTGCAGACTACCCACACGGAGCTGGTCCCATAGCCGTCAAGATGCTGATAGACTCAGGTGTGAACGTCGTGATAGCTCCGGAAATCGGGCCTGGTGTTGCGAAGCTCCTAGAGTACCACGGTGTGAGCTACGTGCTCGTCCAGCCAGGCTCGAAGGTTGGAGACACTGTGAGGAAATACCTCTCCAAGCAGCTGGAGGCCGTTGGATGAGGCACAAAGACTGCGCAAACTTCAGAGACGGGTTCTGCATGCTCACAGGTGCAGCCGTCGACCCTGAGGGACCAGCCTGTCCTAACTTCGTGCCGAAGCCTCCAACACCCTTAAGGTCGGCCTACCCTCCCTACCACGCTGTATGGCCTCCGCCCTACACGCCGAGGCCACTCTGGTACGGCCCGCCCGTTCGGAGAAGACTCCGTAGGAGACTGCGTCGCCGACTCAGGCTGGGACGTTCACGTTGGTCCTTCCGAAGGTAGAGCCGTTCGACAGGTATGCGGACAGATACGACGGCTGGTTCGACAGGCACAGGGCCACCTACGAGTCGGAGCTCAGGGCCGTCAGGAGGCTCATACCGGAAGGGATGGGTTTGGAGGTCGGCGTCGGAAGCGGCAGGTTCGCATACCCTCTCGGCGTGAGACTCGGGGTGGACCCATCTGACAGGATGCTGGAGAAGGCCTTGGAGAGGGGTGTCGACGTCGTTAAGGCTGTGGGTGAGGTGCTTCCCGTCAGGGACTCATGCTTGGACTACGTACTCATGGTGACCACAGTGTGTTTCCTCGACGACGTCGTATCCGCCTTCAGGGAAGTTTACAGGGTTCTGAAGCCAGGCGGCTCAGTCGTGGTTGGCTTCATAGACAGGGAAAGCATGTTGGGGAGGCTTTACAACCGACGCAGAAGGGACAGCGTGTTTTACAGGGTAGCAGAGTTCTACTCGGTCGATGAAGTAGTCTCGATGCTCGGGAAGACAGGCTTCAGGAGTTTCGAGTTCGTCCAGACGGTGTTCCACGGTCTCCAGCATGGGGAGGTGGAGGAGGTAAGAGAGGGGTACGGTGAAGGCTCCTTCGTAGTTGTAAGGGCCGTTAAGCCTGGTAGCAGGGGCTCGGATGGTTAACGAACTCCTCTACAACCCTCTCCCTCAAAGTATTCATACTCCCTTCTCAGAAACTTCTGAACGGCTTCCTCAAGAGTAGAAGCATCGACGCGTAGCACTTCGACTCCGTTTTCTCTGAACAGACTTAGCGCCCTGACGCCTATGCCCCCATCGCCCTTTATGATAACGTATCTTGCGTTGACCCTCAGACAGTACTCTCCGGGTCTTAGACCCTGTTCTCTCGGGTTTTCAACGATATTCACGGACTCGATTTTATCGTCTGTCACCTCCACAACCGCATAGTACGGAGAACGACCAAAATGGTCGGACAGAGTTGATTCAAGGCCGTTGTTGTCTCCGAGTGGAACGACTATCTTCATAGCAAAACTATTCATGGACACCGGATATTTATGCATTCACTCGTGCGTTAACGCTCGAAAAATAAACCAGGCACCTCTCAGCAGCGCTCTTTTGAAACGAAGACATACATCCCCTCCAACTCTTCTTCATGTTCAATTGCTTTAGCTTTCGGATCGTAGCGCACCGGGGGGTAACATGTCTTCTCCGCCGCTCTGAAAATCGTTTGGTGAGTTGGTGCGGGGGGTGGGATTCGAACCCACGAAGCCCTGATGGCACAGGGTCCTAAGCCCTGCCCCTTCGACCGCTCGGGCACCCCCGCCTCCATAGACATTCACACGACGCAAATTATTGTTTCCGAGCTCCCAGCTCAGCCAGCTTACGCCTCACCCTCGCAGCTCTCACCCTAACCCTCTCCCTCTCCAGCACACCTCTCGACTCTTTCTCGAGCCTTGCGAGGAGCTCCTCGAGCTCCGTCTCCAGCCTCTCGGCCAAAGCCCCCTTCTCCTCGGATAAGTCCCTCTCCTCGTTTGGGTCCTCCTCCAGGTCGTAGAGGGCTCTGCGGCCCGTCTCTAAGTCTAGCACTATCTTGTACCTGCCCTTCCTCATGGCGACCCTCAGGATCCTCTTACCCGTCCTGCAGAAGCTGACGGTGGGTCTGACCTCGTAGCGACCGGCGCCCCTTATCAGGGGGGTTAGGCTCTGACCCTGGAAGGTGGGGGGAGGCTCGACGCCGGCGTAGTCGAGGATGGTCGGCCCCAGGTCGAGGAGGCTCACAGGCTCTCTGATACGTGTCCCCCCAGCCTCCCTGTCGTGGATTATGAGGGGGACCCTGAGCAGACGTTCATACAGGCCTACGTCCCCCCTGTGCCCGACCTTCCCATGCTCCCCGAGCATCTCCCCGTGGTCCGCCGTCAGGAACACGACCGTGTCCTCCCCATGTCCGAGCCTGCGTAGGCCCTCCACGAGCCCTCCAACACACCTGTCCACGTGTCTGACCTCAGCCCTGTAGAGACTCCTCAAAACATCCAGGTCCTCCTCGGTCAGGAGGTTGCGTAGGTACCTCCTCTTCCTGTTAACCCGCATGACGAGGCTCCTCGAGAAGCCGTCGGGTAGGAACTCCTCGGGTGGGAGCAGGGGTTCATGGAGGTCCATGTAGTGCACCCAGACGAAGAACCTTCCATCCCCCTGCTCCTCGATCCACGCCAAGGCCTCCTCGTTCAGACGCTCCGCAGGGGGGCACGGCCTGTCCACGGCTGTCGGAAGCCTCCACAGAATCTCCATCAGAATCCTAGTTGCGGGGCTTCCACCGCCGAACCTACTCACGGCCATGTCCCCGAGCTTCGTCAGAAGGCTCTTCAGACGTCTCTTAACGAACCTCCTCTCCACGCTGAGGAAGGTCTGGTAGTGGTCGAACCACCTGTGCGGCCTGAGCCAAGGCTCCAGGAGTATGAGGGCGTTGGGGTTGAAGGCGGCCGTGACGTAGCCTGCATCCTTTAGGGCGGACACTACGGACGGAAGGCCTGGACGTAGCATGTTCGGGAGCCTGGAAGTGAACATGGACGGTACGGAGCTGAACGTGTCGGAGCCGTTCGACACGACGTTCTCGAAGAGCACCCCCTCCTCTGCGAGCCTGTCGATGCTGGGTGTCGGTACGTCCCTGTTTCCGTAGCAGCCGAGGTAGTCGGGTCTGAGGCAGTCCACGGTTATCAGCAGCAGGTTCCTGACGTTCAAGCCGTCTCAATAAGGCACAAACAGGCGGAGGCTTTATGCGTTACCCCCCGCCCCTCTACACCTCCAGAAGTGCACGGCCCTCTGCACCACAGTCACGTGCGTTAAGGCTGTGAGAACGATCATCGCCACGTTCAGGGCCCCCCTCGCAAGGGGCTCGATGAGCGTGGCAGCCGTCAGGATGATGATTCTCTCAGCCCTCTCCCCCAAGCCCACCGACGCCATCTGCACCCCGAGAGACTCTCCACGGGCCCTGGCGTAGCTCACGAGCAGGGAGCCGACGAGGGCTGCCACGCCCCACACGGGGTTGCAGAGGCCTGACAGTATCACGGAGCAGATCACCACGGCGTCCCCGTACCTGTCGAGGAGGGAGTCGAGGAACCCTCCCATGGGCGTCTCCTCCCCGAACATCCTGGCCATGGTTCCGTCGAGGGCGTCGCAGAGGCCTGAGAGAATCATCAGGGCGGCTGACGGGTAGAGGAGCTCCAGCATCAGCTTGTGCATGTATATCAGGACGGCGGCGGAGGCTGAAAACGCCAGCCCGGCGGCCGTGAGGGTGTTCGGCCTAACCCCGACGCTGTGTAGGGGGGCCGCCAGCCCGCCCAGCAGACCCTCGAACAGCTTCTTGAACCTGGATAGAACCATCCGATACCAGATAGCCGTCTAGGTTGCTTATATGTTGAGCTCCGTCGTCTCCTTAGTCGTCTCGAAGACCATGCATGTCAGAGTCTTCTCGACCCCTCGGACCTTCCTGAGCTTGTCCACGACGAACTTCCCTATCTCATCCACGCTGCGGGCCCTGACCTTGATGAGTATGTCCCAGTCTCCGGTTATTATGTGCACCTCCTGCACCTCGGGGAACTTCGCTATCTCCTCAGCCACCTCCCTCTGAGACAGGGGTTCACCCCTCCCCGGTAGCCTGTAGGCGAACGAGGCGAGGACGAAGGCGGTCGTCCCTATCCCCACCTTGTTGCCGTCGAGGATGGCCCTGTAGGCCTTGATGACTCCCCTCTTCTCGAGCTTCTTTATCCTGGCGTGTATCGTCGTCACCGGTATGCCTAGCCTCCTGCTGATCTCCTTTATGGACAGGCTGCTGTCGGACTGGAGGACTCTCAGTATCTTCAAGTCTTTTTCATCCAACTTGGCCATTTCATGAAAAATGTGCAACATACCTTAAAAAAATTAACGTATTGTTGGGTGCAATTCAGCCTGACACAGAATAATTTTTATTTACCTTACAGACGTATCCTATAACCGATGCTAGGACACCTGACCGAGGAGAAGTTTAGGGAGGTCGTCGAGAGATACAAAGTGTTTAAGAAACCCAAGATGCGGGCTGTTCTGAGGGTTCAGGACGAGGCCCTCTCAGCCCTCAGGGACTACCTGAGGTCCAACGGCTTCGTAGAGATACTCGCTCCGATAATAGGGCCTGTGACGGACCCCGGAATAAGGGGTGCCAAGCAGGCGATCATAGACTACTACGGGCACAGGTACAAGATCATGAGCAGCATGATACTGTACAAGCAGATGGCCATACTCGCCCACCCGAAGGTGTTCGCCCTCTCCCCGAACGTCAGACTCGAGCCCGTGGAGGCCCTCCACACCGGTAGACACCTGACCGAGTTCAGGCAGGTGGACGTCGAGATGGCAGACGTATCCTACGACGACGCCATGAAGGTGGCTGAGGAGCTCCTAGCCTACGTGTGCGCCAGGGTTAGGGAGAGTTGTTCCGACGAGCTCGCCTCCTTGGGAAGGGAGCTTCGGGTTCCCAAGACGCCGTTCAAGAGGCTGACGTACGACGAGGTCCACGACATCCTCACGGACATGGGATACAAGTTCAGGTACGGCGAGGAGATTCCATGGGACGCTGAGGAGGCCATATCCAGAGAGTTCGAGGAGCCGTTCTTCGTCATCGACTACCCCATATCCGCCAGGGGATTCTACGACAGGGAGGACCCAGCCAGGCCCGGGATACTCAGGGACTTCGACATGATGTACCCGGAGGGCTACGGGGAGGCCGTCTCCGGAGGGGAGAGGGAGTACACGTACGAGAAGGTGCTGGCTAGGATGAGGATGACGGGCGAAGACCCATCCGACTACGGGTGGTACCTGGACATGCTGAAGGAGGGGATTCCACCGTCGGCTGGGTTCGGCATAGGCGTCGAGAGGCTCACCAGATTCCTCTGCGGACTGAAGTACATCTGGGAGGCCGTGCCGTTCCCGAAGTTGCCCAACCTTCTTTCACCCTAAGCGGCCACAGCCTCCACAGCGACCTCCAGGCTCTCCGAGGCCCTCCAGCCCTCCTCGAACAGCATCCTGACCGCTCCTATGAGCCCAGCTCCGTCCGTCCATAGGCTCACGTCCTTCTTCGTCTTCAGGACCATCGAGTCGTCCATCAGTATCGACACCACAGCCTCCCTGGAGTCCGACGTGGACATCCTCAACGGCGTCGGCAGGACGGTGGCCCTGACTTCGGAGAACTTTGTGTAGGCCTTTACGACGGCCTCGTCCTCCCTGCTCGGGTTCGTCAGTATCCTCACGGCTACACCTCTCTTGGACACCTTTCTTAGAACGTCGTCCAGGTCCACCAGCGTCATCCTGTAGAGGTCGTTCACGGTCGTTATCAGGCATACGCCCTCCTCAGCCGAGGTGTACATCTTCTCCAGCGTCCTGTAGACGTTCACCCTCCCCTCGATGACCCTTATCCTCGGCCCGTACCGTACCTCAGGCAACGTGAGCTTCGAGAACTCCGCCACTATCTGCTTCCTACGCTCCTCCATCTCCCTAACCTTCCTCCTCGCCTCCTCGATCAGCATGTTGAGAGCCTCCTTGACCGGAACAGGCACGAACCTAGCCGGCCTCCCCGCCACGGCGTTCACGAGACCAGCCGCCTGGAGCTTCTTGAGGGCTCTGTACACGTCCATCCTGTTCAGTTCGAGGGCCTTAGCCACCTCGTTTGCCTTCGACGGACCTGCGGAGATGAGCCACGCATAGACCTTGGCTTCCTTCTCCCCGAGTCCGTATATCAGGAGCTTTTTTGCTATCCTATCGACGCCCTCCATCGGGTATACTGTCTTCATCAGGCTCCTATGACGATTTTGTAACCGGTCTCCCGTCTGACCGGTTAATGCCTCGGGTACTCGTAAGCTTAAATATCGGGTGAGTGAATAATCGGTTGAAAAAGGTTTCGGAGGAATCGCTGTTGAGTGTGTGGATGCCACGGGCTTATGACAGGGCCATAACGATATTCTCGCCCGAGGGTAGGCTGTACCAGGTCGAATACGCCCTGGAGCTCGTCAAGAGGGGGGCTCCGATACTCGGAATAGCCTGCTCCGGAGGAGTCGTCCTCGCAGCCAAGGAGGTCCCGGAGAGCAAACTCCAGGACTCCTCCCACTCCTGGAAGATATTCCAGATAGACGAGCACATAGGCGCCGCCGTGGCTGGCCTCAGCTCGGACGCCAGGGTTCTGATAAACCAGGCGAGGCTTTACGCCCAGAGCAACAGGCTCACTTACGACGAGCTGATAGACGTCGAGGTCCTGACGAGGCGTATAGGAGACCTCGTCCAGCTCTACACCCAGCACGCGGGTGTCAGGCCGTTCGGAGTCTCCATAATATTCGGAGGCGTCGACAAGAGTGGGAGCCGTGTGTTCGTCACGGATCCGAGCGGCTCCTACAGGGGCTACAAGGCGACGGCGATAGGTAAGGGGAGTGACGAGCTGAACAAGATTCTGGAGGAGAAGTACAGGTATGAGATGACGCTGGAGGAGGGCATAGCTCTGGCAGTTGAGTGCATAGCCAAGACGATGGAGGGCGAAGTCGACCCGAAGGTGATCAGGGTGGCCGTCATACCGGCGGATACGAAGAAGTTTAGGATGCTCACGGAGGATGAGGTCGCTAAATACCTTAAGAAGTAGAAGGCCCTAAAGCTCTGGGTGGAGCATGTCGTCGAAGTACACGATTGTCAGGCTCAGCAGGGGAGGGGAGGACTTCGAGATACTCGTCGACCCAGACAAGGCCTTAGAGTACAAAATGGGCTCGAAGCTGGACGTGGCCTCCATCGTCGTGGTGGACGAGGTGTTCACCGACGCAAACAAGGGTATAAGGGCGTCCAGGGAGAAGCTGATGAAGGCTTTCGGTACGACGGACTTCTACAAGATAGCCTCCACGATCCTGGAGAAGGGTAGGCTTCTCATAACCGCTGAGCAGAGGAGAAGGCTAACCGAGATGAAGAAGAGGCAGGTGATCGAGCTGATAAGGAGGAGCTACGTCGACCCGAGGACTAAGCTCCCCCACACGGCGGTCAGGATAGAGCAGGCCATGAAGGAGGCCCACGTTTCCATAGACCCGTTCAAACCGGCTGAGGAACAGGTTCAGCCCATAATAAAGGCGATTTCAAGAATACTGCCGCTGAAGGCTGAGAAGTCCGCCCTCAAGGTCAGGATACCTGCCAGGTACTCGGCCAAGGCGTACGGCCTCGTGAGGAGGATGTGCAAAATAGTCAAGGAAGAATGGAGGCCCGACGGCTCCTGGTTCGGGGTTGTGGAGCTCCCAGCCGGGATGAGGGGTGAGTTCATGGAGAAGCTTGCTAAGCTGACGAAGGGTGAGGCCTCTGTGGAGGCTTCGGGTGGTTAGTGTTGCCCGGGGAGAGGATGTTCGAGCAGAGGGACCTCGTGCTCCCAGGGGACCTCCTTGCCCGTGGGGATTTTAAGGCAGGGGACAACACATATAAAGTTGGGGACGAAATACGGGCGTCGAGGGTCGGCCTCGTCGAGTACGGGGAGGACGAGGTCTCAGTCATAGCCCTTAAATCGTGCTACGACCCAAAGGTTGGGGACGTGGTTGTGGGTAAGGTGGTGGACGTGAACATAAACGGATGGGACGTGGACATCGGAGGCCCGTTAGAGGCCTTCCTGAACGTCAAGGATGTGATAGGGAGCCAGCCCAGCCCAGAGATACCTCTGACGAGGATATACGACATAGGCGACGTGATCGTGGCCAAGATAGTGGATTTCCACAAGACGAGCATGAGGCCCCTCCTCACGACCCAGGGTCCGGGTCTGGGGAAGGTGGGTAGGGGTCTTATAATCAGGATAACCCCGACGAAGATTCCGAGGGTCATAGGGAAGAAGGGTTCGATGATATCCATGCTGCTCAAGGAGACGAGGTGTAAGATCATACTAGGCCAGAACGGGTACGTAATCGCCATAGGGAGCAAGAGGGGTGAGGAGATGGTCGCCGCCGCTTTGGATAAGATCGAGAGGGAGTGCCACGTCCCGGGTCTGACAGACAGGGTCCAAGAGTTCATGAGGAGCCTTAAGGAGGGAGGTGGGAAGGTTGCCGCTACTGGTTGAAGGCAAGAGGGTCGACGGAAGAGGTCTCGAAGAGCTTCGACCCATAAAGATAGAGAGCGGAATACTGGAAAACGCAGACGGGTCTGCCTACGTGGAGCAGGGCATGACGAAGATACTCGCAGCCGTGTACGGCCCTAAAGAGCTCCACCCGAGACACCTCGCGGACCCGCAGAGGGCCCTGCTCAGATGCCGGTACCACATGGCCCCCTTCTCCACGGAGGAGCGTAGGAGCCCAGCACCCTCGAGGAGGGACATAGAGCTCTCCAAGGTCATCAGGAACGCCCTCGAGCCAGCCATATTCCTGGAGGAGTACCCACGCTCGACGATAGACCTGTTCATAGAGGTCCTCCAATCCGACGGTGGAACCAGGTGCGCTGGCATAGTGGCCGCATCCGTGGCCCTGGCGGACGCTGGGATCCCGATGAGGGACCTCGTGTCGGCGTGCGCGGCTGGGAAGGTGGACGGCCACATCGTTCTGGATCTGTGCTACATAGAGGACCAGGAGGGTGAGGCGGACATGCCGGTGGCCTACATGCCGAAGCTCGGTCAGATAACGCTCCTACAGATGGATGGGTTGATGACGAGGGAGGAGTTTGACAGGGCGCTCAAGCTTGCCATAAAGGGATGCAAGCAGATATATGAGGTTCAGAGGGAGGCCCTCAAGAAGAGGTACGAGGCCATAGAGCGTCTCGTCGGGGGTGAGGGAACGTGATATCGACGAGGAGACACCAGGTCATAGCGAAGATAAAGAAGAACAGGATCCTGAACACGCTTTCCAAGGGTAAGCGACTGGACGGTAGGGACCTGGACGAGTACAGGGAGATAAAGTTCAAGGTTGGCGTCATAGAGCGTGCCGAGGGATCAGCCGAGGTCCTGGTAGGAGCCACCCGAGTCCTGACAGGAGTGAAGATAGAAGTCGGGAAGCCCTACCCAGACGTGCCGGACAAGGGTGTCCTGATAGTCAACGCTGAGCTTGTCCCGCTGGCGTCTCCGACGTTCGAGCCGGGCCCGCCCGACGAGAACGCCATAGAGCTTGCGAGGGTCGTCGACAGGGCTCTCAGGTCCGCCGAGGTGGTCGACTTAGGAAAGTTCTGCCTCATCCCAGGGGAGAAGGTCCTCTTGTTGTACGTGGACGTGTACGTCCTGAACCACGCCGGAAACCTGATAGACGCCTCAGCCCTCTCGGCGCTCCTGGCTCTGATGACTGCGAAGGTCCCAGTCTACGAGGTCTCTGAGGCTGGTGTCGAGAAGACGGGGGAGTACAAGCCTCTGGAGCTCCTCAACAAGCCGATAACCGTGACGATGGCTAAGATAGGGGACGCCATAGTCGTGGACCCGAGCCTGGACGAGGAGGAGGTCATGGATGCGAGGCTGACCATATCCGTGGACTCCCAGGGACGCATATGTGCGGTCCAGAAGGGAGGCTCCGGGTACTTCACTCCCGAGGAGGTCGAGAAGTGCGTCGACCTGGCCTTCGAGAAGTCTGAGGAGATTAGGCGTACGGTGGTTGAGAAGGTTGGGGAAGCGTAGGCGTCCTAAGCTCACGGCAATGATAAGGACGAGGGGAGGTCTCTCCGTCAGAAGGAGATGGATAAGCATAGTCGCCAAGATGAGGGAGAGACACACCTGTCCGAGGTGCGGTATGAAGGCCGTGAAGAGGGTCAGCGTCGGAGTCTGGGAGTGCAGGAAGTGCGGCTTCAAGTTCTCGGGAGGGGCCTACACACCGTCCACGAAGGTTGGCGAGGCGATGGCCAAGAAGGTGAAGGGCTGAAATGCCCATCCGATGCCTGGTCAGGGTTGAGTTCACCTGCCCGAGCGTGGAGCTCGCTGAAGCCTTGGAGAGGTCGATAAGACCCGAGTTGATCAACCCCCCAACCTCCAGGTCGAGGGTCTCGATGGCGAGGAGGGACGAGACCGTCGAGATGACGTTCGAAGCTAAGGAAATCTCAGCCCTCAGGGCCGCCATCAACAGCTACCTCAGATGGGTTTCAGCCGTCGAGTCTGTCCTCAGGACGCTCGGCTTGGACGCCGCCGTGTCGTAGGCTGGTTAAACCCTTTTTTATTCCCTCGGTTCAATAAT
>CBFDTC010000019.1:0-17338 GCA_965612785.1 Candidatus Bathyarchaeota archaeon | reverse complement strand
TCCTCCACAAGGTGCCGTGTAGCCTCGCAGACCATCCTGAACCCATCCATCCCCCACAGCCTCTCACGGTGAGCGTACAGGCACCTCCCTCCACACGCCCTGAAGATCGGGCACCCCGTGCACGGCTCCCCTATTCGCACCCTGCCCACCAGCCGCTCCGGGTCTGCGTCCCCCAGCCTCCCGAGCCTAGCCCACTCCACGTCCACGGCTATCGGACACGCAAGGATCGTCCCGTCCGTCAGTACGGAGAGGCTCTCCACGCCTGAGCCGCACGGCGGGGCTGGTCCACCCTCCATGAGCCTCTTCAGGACGCCCTGTACGGGAGCTATTCCGAGAACCCTCCCAGACCTGAGCTCCCGCATCCAGAGCTCCACGAGCCTCGAAAGGCCAGGCTTGTAGCTACGCTCGAGCCAGCCTCTGAAGTCCCTCCAAGGCGGGGACCAAACCACGTTCAGCTGCCAGTGTACGTGGTCGAACAGGCCGAGCCCCAGCAGGTGGGTAACGTCCCTGTACACGTCGCCACGCTCGGTCAGCGTCATCCTCGCCACCAAGTCGCCCCTAAAACCTATCTCCCTGAGCCACCCGGCGGCTTCGACGACACGCCTGTAGACGCCCCTACCCCTGTTCAGGTCGGTCAGCCATTCGACGCCGTCTATGGACAGGAGGACCGTTCGGAACCTAAGCCAGTAATCCGGCTCCAACTCCCTGACGAGCAAACCGTTCGTCTGGATCACGTACCTCGCCTCCAAGCTGTCCATCACCCTCCTGATGAACCCAACGTTCAGCAGAGGCTCCCCACCGTAAAACGCCACAACAGGCTCAGAGTCCCGGGAAACGAAGTCCAAGAGCTCCCGGAGGTCGTACTTAACCTCCCAGGGCACGACGTCCTCCGGAAAGCTTCCACCACAGTATGAGCACCGGAGGTTACACCTGCCAGTGGTGAACACGATGTACAGCATCCAAAATGGTTCCTGAAGAGATTCTCAAAACGCTTTCCACAATACTCGTGGTCTACAGCATGGCATTGAACCAAAAACTTGATACTCAAAAACCAACATCAAAACCAACATCATGGAAATAAAGAGACTAAAAGAGGACGAAAACCGTGACCCTTAAGCCTCGAGAAGGTCACCTCTATAACGCTATGCCCAAACCAGGCTACACCACCATCACAATACGCCAAGAAGTCAGAGACCAGCTCATAGAAGCCATACACCAAGCCGGATACAAAAGCCTAAACCAATTCCTACTGGACCTACTCAGGACGGTCCGAGGACCGTCCCAAAAAACCAAAAACAGAAGCCCTATGGAGCCCCGGGCGGGTTTCGAACCCGCGACCTGCGGCTTACGAGGCCGCCGCTCTACCACTGAGCTACCGGGGCGCCTTCTCTTGATATGGTTCTGTGGGGTCGCTTAAGTTTTTATCGCATCTCGGTGTGTGTTGTCTTGGTGCCGTTTGAGGGTTGACGAGCTCCCCGTCCCGGAGGCTGTGAAGGAGGTTCTACGTAGGAGCGGAATAGTCGAGCTGTACCCGCCTCAGGAGAAGGCCTTCGGGATGGGTGTCCTGGAGGGCCGTAACCTCGTCATGGTCACCCCGACTGCGAGCGGTAAGACTCTGGTGGCTGAGGTTTGCGCCCTCAAGCATGTACTTGAGCTCGGCGGTAAGGTTGTGTACCTCACGCCGCTGAGGGCTCTGGCCTCGGAGAAGTATGAGACCTTCCTGAAGTACGCTGGTCTGGAGAAGTCTGGCGGGGGTAGGGTCAAGGTCGCCATAAGCACGGGGGACTACGACAGCTCCGACCCTTGGCTGGAGGCGTACGACATAATCGTCCTGACGAACGAGAAGATGGACTCCCTGCTGAGGCATGGGGCCAGGTGGATAGACGACGTCACGCTCGTCGTGGCGGATGAGGTCCACCTGATCGGAACCGACAGGGGTCCGACGCTTGAGGTCGTGTTGGCCAGGCTTAGGCAGGTTCGACCCGACGTGCAGATAATCGCCCTCAGCGCAACCGTCAGCAACGCCGAGGACATAGCGGACTGGCTCGACGCGGAGCTCGTCAAGAGCGAATGGAGGCCCGTGGAGCTCAAGGAGGGCGTGTACCTCAGGGGCCGTGTCGTGTTCGGGGACGGCTCGACGTGGGAGCTCCGTAGGGTGCACAGGAGGCCTGAGGTGAACATAGCCCTGAACACGGTCTCCGAGGGCGGTCAGGCCCTCGTGTTCGTCGAGTCGAGACGTAGGGCAGAGTCCATGGCCAGGGAGATATCCAGACCCCTCTCCGCCATGCTCACTGATGAGGACAGGGCTGCGTTGGAGGAGGTGGCCAGGGAGGTGTTGGAGGCGTCGGAGAGGACGAGGCTGAGCGAGGAGCTGGCGTCCCTCATAAGCCGGGGTGCGGCGTTCCACCACGCAGGCCTCGGAGGAGCCCACAGGAAGATAGTCGAAGACAGGTTCAGGGAGGGCCTCATAAAGGTCTTGACGGCCACCCCGACGCTGGCGGCTGGGGTGAACCTCCCTGCCAGGGTCGTCGTCGTTTCGAGCTACAGGAGGTACGAGCCTGGGTACGGGATGTACCCGATATCTGTCTTGGAGTACAAGCAGATGGCTGGACGGGGTGGCAGACCGCAGTACGACGAGGTCGGGTACGCCATACTGTTGGCGAAGACCGAGGACGAGATGGACTTCCTCATGGAGCATTACATCCTGGGACGCCCGGAGAGGATATACTCACGCCTCGCCTCGGAAGCCGCTTTGAGAAGCCACGTCCTCTCCGTCGTGGCGTCGGGGTTCGCCCACACGCTCCAGGGAATTCTAGACTTCTTCGGCAAGACCTTCTACGCGTACTACTACGACGTTAAGCCCCTAGAAGCCCTGATAGACGCCGTTGTCAGGTTCCTGTGGAGGGAGGACCTCGTCAAGATTGAGGGAGACTACGTATCTGCGACCAGGTTTGGGAGGAGGGTCTCTGAGCTGTACATCGACCCCCTGTCCGCCGTCATCATAAGGGACTGCCTCCAGAGGGGTGCCGAGGAGCTGACCGACCTCAGCCTCCTACACCTGGTGTGCCACACACCTGACATGTCGCCGAAGTTCAGGCCTGACAGAGGTGAGTACGAGGAGCTCCTGTTCTTCGTCGAGGAGCACAGGGGTGAGTTCATGACGGATGTGCCGAGCGAGATAATGAACCGCATAGCCTTCGAGGAGTTCCTGTCCGAGGTCAAGACGGCGATGGTGTTGAAGGCTTGGATAGAGGAGACCCCGGAGAACGACCTGCTGGAAAAGTTCGGAGTCCAGCCCGGCGACAGGTACAGGGCCACGAGCAACGCCGAGTGGCTTCTGTACGCCGTCGGGGAGCTGGCGAAGGTTCTCGGGTTCAAGCAGTACGTACCGTTGGCGGACAGGCTTAGGCTCAGGGTCAAGCACGGCATAAGGGAGGAGCTCATACCCCTCGCCTCGATAAAGGGCGTCGGACGTGTGAGGGCGAGGCTTCTGTACAGGGCTGGGTACAAGACCCTCACGGACCTGAAGAGGGCCTCTCTCAGGGACCTGATTAGGGTTCCCTCAATAGGTCCGAGGCTCGCCTTGGCGATAAAGGAGCAGGTCGGCGGGTTGGTTTCGAAGGAGGAGCTGGAGGAGTTTAGGAGGATGGCCGAGAAGTTCGAGCAGAGGTCCCTCAGCGAGTACTACGAGGAGTGAAGGAACTCCCTGAGCTCCTTTACAGACTCCTCGACGAGCCTGACGGCGGAGCCTATGTACCCCTCGGGCCTCAGCCACTCGTCAACCTCCTCTGGGCTGGCCACGGAGGATATCACAGGGTCCTTGAGCAGCTCCTCCCTGAAGCTCCTCTTCTCCTTCCAGCACCTGACGGCGATTTCCCTGAGCCTCTCATGTGTTTCCTGTCTCGCCAACCCCTTCTTCACGAGCTCGTTCAGGATACGCTCAGCCATGATTAGGCCTCCCGTGAGCTCCAGGTTCTTCCTGATGTTCTCGTAGTTGAACTCGAGTCCTCTGAGTATCTTTATCGCCTCGGAGAGCATGAAGTCCACCAGTATGAAGGTCTCCGGTATGATGACCCTCTCCACCGAGGAGTTCGTCAAGTCCCTCTCGTGCTCCAGGGCTATGTCCTCCAGGGCGGGCATGACGTTCGACCTGACCACCCTCGCCAAGCCGCACAGCCTCTCACACCTCCACGGGTTCCTCTTGTGGGGCATGGCCGAAGAGCCGACCTGACCCCTGAAGAAAGGCTCGTACACCTCGCCTATCTCAGTCCTCTGTAGGTTCCTAACCTCCTTCCCGATCTTCTCCAGGGTGGCCGCTATCAATGCCAGAAGGAACACAACCTCCGCGTGCCTGTCCCTCTGGACAACCTGGTTCGAAACGGGCTCAGCCTCCAACCCAAGCTCCTCCATCACGAGCCTCTGAATTTCCGGCCCCGCCTCCCCGAACCCGGCCATCGTGCCGACCGCCCCACTCATCTTCCCGACGACGGCCCTACGCCTCACCTCCCTAAGCCTCTCCAAGTGTCTCCTAACCTCCCAAGCCCAGATGGCGAACTTCATCCCGTACGTGTACGGTAGGGCGTGCTGGCCGTGGGTTCTGCCTACACAGACGGTCTCCTTGTGCCTCTCCGCGAGGTCCAACAGAACCCCGAGGAGCTCCTTGAGACGGTCTTCTATGACGTTCAACGCATCCCTGAGCTGTAGCGCCAGGGCCGTGTCGACGATGTCGTAGCTGGTGGCTCCGAGGTGAACGTACTTTCCAGCGTCGCCCTCACAGACCTCCGACAGGGCCTCGACCATGGCCATCACGTCGTGCCTTGTAACTTTCTCGATCTCCTTAACCCTCTCAAGCTTCACGTACTCCGTCGAGGCCTTCCTCGAGATCTCCTCAGCGGCCTCCCACGGGATGTTCCCCAGCCTCGCGTGTGCTCTCGCGAGGGCGGCTTCGACGGTCAGCCACCTCTGGAGCTTTGCCTCCTCCGTGAAGATTGCCTTCATCTCCGGTGTGTAGTACCTGTACTCTATGGGGTGGGTTAGACCGTCCACACGGACCACCACGTTAGTCTTTCCGGCTGGCTGGGAAAAGCTTACTTCAACACCCTGCCTGTCTCGAGGTACCAGAGGTAGAGGTCGAGCCTGGACAGGGTTAGGCCGAGCTCCTGCGCTATGCCCCTCATCAACGCCTCTATGGCCAGGTACCGTCTCCTCGTCAGCGTCTTAGGCCTGACTATCACGCCATAACGTTCCAGCAGGTTGAGTATGTGGAAGTCTACTATCGCCAGGTTGTCGAAGCCCACGTTCCTTAGGAAGTGGCTGGCCTCCTTCATCCCGAGGCCCTTGACGTCCCTGGCGAGCATAATCCTGGCGGCGTTCTCCGAAGGCTGGTTCAGGATGCGCTCCTTCAAGCCTCTGAGGTGTTTGCGAGCCTCGACTATGTACCTGGCCCTCGTGTTCGGAAACCTATGCCCCAAGGCCTTCAGGGCCATCCTGAGCCTCTCCTCGGGCCACGTTATGAAGCCGTCTCCGATGATGCTCCATATCCTAAGAGCTCCGAGGGCGCTGTAGTTGGCGGTTAGGATGCAGAAGCACATCTCCTTGAACCAGGCTTCGTCCCCCATTCGGCCCGTCTGCTTGAACTCTCTTATCCTACGCTCCACTATCCGCCTGACACCGCTGTCCACGACCCTCCTGACGTCCTGTAGCAGCTCTTCCCGACCCAAAGCTCATCTACGTCTTCTTGTAGTACCCGGGCCTCGGAGAGTATATCACGCCGTCCCTCATCAGTATGTCCACGAGCTTCGAAGCCTCCGACCTGGACATCCCGTAGCGTCTCTCGAGCTCCTCGTACAGGTCCTTCTCCGAGACCATCCCCTCCTCCACACTCATCTCGACTATCGTGGACAACACCCTGTCCAGGCGGTCCCTGAGGCTCTTAGGCTTGCCCGTCATGATGAGGTCTATGTCTATGCGACCCGTCTCCATGTCTATCCCAACCTGCTCCAGAGACTTTTTCATCAGCGTGATCACGGCCTCGGCGTCCTCAGCCGTCACGGTGTCCCTGAGGTGCATCCTCGCCCTCGCCTCAGCCAGCCTTATCAGGGACTCGAGCTGACGTGGGGTTATGCTTATGGCCGATCCCTCACCGCCCTCCAGGGACGCCTTCCTCATCGACACGTAGAACTCTCTGAGCCTCTCCATGGCCTCGTCCGACAGGACCGGGTTTATCTGCTTGGCGTAGCATATGTACTTCCTCAAAAGCTCAGGCGGTATGGGAGGCTCAGCCGGTGGGGCCCTGAGCCTGTGGAGGGTGAGTATGTGCTCCGACATAACCCCATCCCTGTCAGGCTCGGGCTGGTCCCGGAGCACGAATATCAGGTCGAACCTCGAAAGGATCGTCACAGGCAGGTTTATGTTCTGGGCGACCGTCTGGTACGGGTTGTACCTGCCCAGAGCCGGGTTGGCGGCCGCCAGTATCGCAGCCCTGGCGTTCAGCGTGGCCACTATGCCGCCCTTGGCTATCGAGACGACCTGCTGCTCCATCGCCGGGTGTATGGCCGTCCTGTCCTCGCTCCTCATCTTGTCTATCTCGTCTATGCAGCATACACCCGTGTCCGCCAGGACGAGGGCTCCAGCCTCCAAAACCATTCCCCCATCCCTCTCCCTGACGACGGCGGCGGTCAGACCGGCGGCCGTGGAGCCCCTTCCGGTCGTGTAGAGGCCCCTCGGGGCTATCCTGGCCACGTACCGTAGGAGCTGGCTCTTCCCTACTCCTGGGTCTCCTATCAAGAGTATGTGTATGTCGCCCCTTATCTTGACGTCCGGCAACTCCTTCGGGACGCCTCCGAACAGCATGTAGGCTATGGCCTCCTTAACGTGCTCGTAGCCGTATATCGAAGGCGCTATCGAGCGGATGATCTTCCTGTGTATCCACGGGTCCTCAGCCATCTTCTTTATCGTCTCCTCGTCCTCAGGCGTTATCACGATGGTCTCCAGCTCCCTACCCATGGTGTCGACGTGGTTGGCCTCCAGGTACAGGTTAAAGACCCTCGAAGTCCTGGCCATGACAGCCCTGACTATGCCCGTTATCGAGACCCTGTCTCCAGGCCTGGCCACGTCCACCAAGTCTCCCTGGAGCACGACCCGCATGGACCTGGGCAACTGTCCAGGCGGGAGGTCTTCGGGCCTCTCCTGCACCGTGACCTGCTGGTAGTCGACGAACACGGATTCCTCCGGGATGAGGTCGAACTCCCTGCTCTTACACTCAGGGTTGCTGCACCTCACGGGCTTGGACACCGTTGGGCCCGTCTGTTCAACGTAGGTCTTGGCGTGGCACCTCCTGCACTCGAACGTGGCTTTGAGGAGTAGGGGCTTTATCGGAGTTGCCCTGACGATTATGCCCTTGATCATTATCATCCTGCCTATGTGCCTCGCACCCACCTTCCTCAGGTCGGTCGCCTCTGGAAGCCCCCTGAACCTGACGTGGGCCTCGCCTATCTCCTCAGCGTAGAGCGGGTCCCTAACCCTCAGCTTGTTCATCAGGACCGAGTCGAACCTCGGTAGGCAGTAGTCTGGGTGTCTTATGGTCTCGAGGGCGAGCTGGGTGTTGTAGCTGTAGAGGTCGCTGAAGTCCACCACGAGCGAGGTCAGACCCCTCTCGGGCATCTGGGATATGAGCTCCTCGTACTTGCGGGTCCCGGAGGCGTCTTTGAACTCCTCTACGAACCGCAGGAACTCCTCCTCTACGTTTATCTCCTCGACCTCCATGCGGCTACACCTCAAACCTCAGGAACTCTCCCCTCCACTTCTCCACCTCCTCCCTAAGCCTCGCGTAAAGATTCCTCTCTTCGGGTGTCATGTTCTTGAGCTGAGCCTCTGAGGCGTCCGAGACGGACAGACGGGCGATTTTCCTCAGCCTGCAGTCGAGGAACTCCTTGAAGAGCCTCAGAGCCCTCTCCCGGACTTCGCCCCTCATCCTGCGGAACGTGAGGTTGGCCCTGACGTAGAGGTCCTCGGGGACCTTCGATAGGGCTCCACCCCTCTGAACCATCTCTCCCCAGTGTATCCTCGTCAAAGTCTGGATGTCCAGCTCGTGCTTGAACCTGGCCAAGCCCGCCTTCACGAGCTCCTCGGCCACCCAAAGGCTCGTCTCGAACTCCCTTCCCTCGTCCACAGGCCCCACCGTCAGGCCGCAAAGCTTAACTTCGGGTATCTCGGATGCGGCCACGACCTTGACGGGGGTGTACTCCTCCATCTCGACTCCTTCTTATCAAGGGTATCCATGCGATAAAAACGCTTTCAGCCAGCCCAGCCTTCTGCGAGGCTCGACCCGACGCCCTGTTAAAAACTTTTATTTAGAGTTTTGCATGTAATGTGAAATGAGTTCGGGGATATTCGAGGAAGCTTTAAAACCAGTTAAGAAGGCTGCAGACATACTAGGTCTCGACGAGGCCACCTTCAACGCCATAGCCCAGCCGGAGGAGGTTCTGACCGTCTCCATACCGCTGAGGATGGACGACGGAAGGCTGGAGGTCTTCACAGGGTACAGGGTCCACCACAACAGCTCCAGAGGGCCCATGAAGGGTGGGATAAGGTACCACCCGAACGTCACGCTCGACGAGGTCAAGGCGCTGGCCATGTGGATGACCATGAAGTGCGCGGTGGCAGGGCTCCCGTACGGAGGCGCCAAGGGCGGAATAAGGTGCAACCCGAAGGAGATGTCAGCCGGCGAGATAGAGAGGCTGACCAGGAAGTACGCGGCGGCCATAGCGGACTTCGTCGGACCAGACAAGGACATACCCGCCCCAGACGTCGGGACGGACGCCCAGACGATGGCCTGGTTCGCGGACGAGTACTACAAGATCAAGAGGATGGTCCTCCCAGGCGTCATAACCGCCAAGCCTCTGTCGATCGGAGGCTCTAGGGGTAGGGGTGTTGCCACGGGTAGGGGCCTCTACTTCGTCGTGGTCGAGGCGGCCAAGGCCTACGGAATGGAGCTCAAGGGTGCCAGGGTCTCGATACAGGGGTACGGCAAGGTGGCCAAGCCCGCAGCCGAGTTCCTGCATGAGATAGGGTGCAAGATAGTCGCCGTAAGCGACTCGAGGGGAGGCGTCTACAACCCGGACGGAATGGACCCGAAGGAGCTCTCGGAGTTCAAGGCCAAGAACGGAACCGTGGTCGGCTTCCCAGGCGCCGAGGAGATATCCACGACCGACCCCATCACCGTGGACTGCGACATACTCATCCCCGCCGCCCTTGAGAACCAGATAACGAAGGACAACGCCTACGACGTGAAGGCCAAGCTCATAGCCGAGGGAGCCAACGGCCCCACGACGCCCGAAGCTCACGAGATACTCGTCGAGAGGGGTGTCGTGATAATCCCGGACATACTGGCAAACGCAGGCGGTGTGAGCGTCAGCTACCTGGAGTGGGTTCAGAACAGGATGGGCTACTACTGGACCGAGGAGGAGGTCGACAAGAAGCTGGAGACGATAATGACCAACGCGTTCAGAGACGTTTACGAGACCTCAAAGAAGTACGAGACCGACCTGAGAACCGCAGCATACGTACTGGCGCTGTCGAGAGTCTACGACGCCATGAAAGCGCTTGGCAGGATATAGCTGCAGACGCCTACATCTTTTTTTACCAAAAGCTCCATGATTTTGTTTGCTAAATGTCGCTCATAGCCTTCTTTATGGAACGCTTCGCGGAACTCGTGGGCAACTGGGGTTACCTAGCCATATTCATCCTGATGACGCTCGAAAGTGCGGGGGTGCCCATACCGAGCGAGGTCATCGTCCCGTTCTCGGGTTTCCTGGCCTCTAGGGGTAAGATGAACTTCTGGCTTGCAGTTCTTGTGGCGACTCTGGCCAACGTCCTCGGGTCCACGGTGTTCTACTACGTCGGAAACCTGGCTGGGGAGCCGTTCATCCACAGGTACGGCAGGTACTTCAGGCTGAGCAGGGAGCACCTTGAGGCTATCAAGGCCTGGTTCGACAGGTACGGCCCCGTCACCGTGTTTGTAGGCAGACTTCTCCCAGCCGTGAGGACGTACATCTCCCTACCAGCTGGTGTAGGTGGGATGAGGATGCACAGCTTCCTAACGCTGACGGCCGTGGGCTCGTTCCTCTGGAACTTCATGCTCGCCTATGTAGGGCTTTGGCTAGGCGATAACTGGTCTACGGTGGTTCCCTGGATAGACCTGGTAGCAGCTATCGTGGTGTCGACTTTCGTCGTCTTTCTCGTGTGCGTCAAGAAGGGGTGGATAAGGCCTACGGAGTTTCTAAAGAACGTATAGGCCGCCCCCCACGTAGACCCGTGATTACAGCATTTCTCCACAGTAACACGTGAATCCGGCCGCACTACAGTTAAGTTCTGATCAGCCATTATTGAAGTGGAAATGAGCACAGAGATGTGGACGGAGAAGTACAGGCCGAGGACGCTCGACGACCTCGTGGACCACGAGGAGATAGTCGCCAGGCTTAAGAGGTTCGTGGAGGAGAAGAACCTACCGAACCTCCTGTTCGTGGGTCCACCCGGATGCGGTAAGACCGCCGCCATACTCGCCCTAGCCCACGACCTGTACGGGGAGGGTTGGAGGAACTACGTCTTGGAGCTGAACGCCTCGGACGAGCGTGGAATAGACGTCATAAGGGGTAAGGTTAAGCTGTTCGCCAGGACTGCCTCCCCTACGGGCGTCCCGTTCAAGATAGTCGTGATGGACGAGGCCGACAACCTGACGGACGACGCCCAGCACGCCCTCAGGAGGATAATGGAGATGTTCACGAGGACATGCCGTTTCTGTCTGATAGGCAACTACTCCGAGCGCATAATCGAGCCAATCCAGTCCAGGTGCGCCATATTCAGGTTCAGCAGGCTCAGGGACGAGGACGTGGCCGAGCGCATCCGGTACATAGCGGAGAAGGAGGGCGTCAAGCTAACCGAGGACGGGCTGAGGGCAATAGTCGAGATAGCCTCGGGGGACATGAGGAGGGCCATAAACACCCTCCAATCCGCAGCCGCCTCGACCACGGGCGTGGTGGACGAGAACGTCGTCTACAGCGTCATAGGACTCGTGTCTTGGAAGGAGGTTAAGGAGGTCGTCGCCCGCGCCCTGAAGGGGGACTTCATGGGTGCGAGGGAGGTGCTCAGGAAGATACTGGTCGAGGAGGGTGTATCCGCCTCGGACTTCCTCAGAGCCCTGTACAACGAGGTGATGAGGCTGAACATACCCGAGAAGACGAAGGTCCTGCTCTCGGACTACATAGGTGAGATAGACTACCGTCTCACGCAGGGAGCCAGCGAGGAAATCCAGCTAAGCGCCCTCCTCGCCAGGCTCGTGCTGGTCGGTGAGGAGGTTGGGGGAGCGGAGTAGCGTCTCCGAGGAACCGTGGGTCGAGAGGTTCAAGCCCAGGACGATAAGGGAGATAGTCGGAAACGAGGGAGCCGTAAGGGAGTTCATCTCCTGGCTCAAGGCCTGGGACGAGGGTCGTTTTAGGTGTCTGAAATGCGGAGCCAGGTTCCACAGTAAGAGCGAAATATTCAAGCATATCAAGTCCGAGCACCCGAGGATTAGGAGGCCCGACCTGTACGTCGCGGACGAGACAGCTGCGTTCCTGTACGGCCCACCAGGGACCGGTAAGACCGTCTGCGTCGAGGTCGTCGCCAGGGAGTTGGGCTACGACTTGATAGAGGTGAACGCCAGTGACTACAGGACGGCAGCTAGGCTGAAGGAGGTTGTCGAGAGGGCCTCCACGCAGCCTGTCTCGGTGTTCGGGAGGAAGAGGATGATCTTCTTCGATGAGCTGGAGGGTCTGAGCGGTAAGGGGGACAGGGGTGCCATAGAGGAGATCGTCAGGATAATCGAGAAGACCATGTGCCCGATAGTCCTATCCGCCACGACCGTCGGGGAGGGCTGGGAGGACAAGTTCAGGCCACTGATAAAGTCCTCCAGGCTGATAAGGTTCGACAGGGTTCCTAAGGAGCTCGTCGTCAAGAGGCTCAGGGAGATATGCCGACTCGCGGGTGTGGAGGCGAGTGAGGATGCTTTGGAGGTCATAGCGGACGCCTCCAACGGGGACCTGAGGTCGGCCATAAACGACCTGCAGGCCGCCACGAGGGGTAGGAAGGCTCTGACGGTTGAGGACGTGCTGTGGCTCTCCGAGAGGGACAGGAAGTCCGAGATAACCGAGGTCCTCGTGAGGCTGTTCTCCTCGAAGACCGTGTCGGAGGCCAAGGACGTGGCTGGGTCCACGTACATGGACTACGAGTCTCTGTTCGAGTACGTGTACGAGAACGTCCCGATGTTCGTGGACGACCCGGAGGACCTGTGGAGAGCGATGGAGCTGATAGCCAGGGCCGACATATTCCTGTCGAGGGCCAAGAAGACGAGGAGCTGGGGCCTGCTGAAGTACTTCTTCGACCACATGAGCCTCGGCGTAGTCGTCCCAACACGCAGGCCAAACACGGCCAAACAGCTTAAGAAGGCCCTGAAGGCGGCTGGCGTGGACCTACGCAGGCTCGAGGTGGTGGAGGGACGCGACGGCATAGTCGTCAGAACTCGGGGTTGGGTCAGGGAGTGGGCTGTGGTGAACGAGGTTGTGAGGAACTTCGGCGGCTCCTGGGTGTTCGGGGAGCGTGTGTGGAGGGTTCCGTACATAAAGCCTCCCGGCAGGGTTAGGGCGATGAAGGTGACCAAGTCGCTGAGAGGCCTCAGGGACGGCATATGCGCCCGCATAAGCGAGAGGTGTCACCTGTCCAGGGCCAAGGCTCTCAAGTACTATCTGCCCTACCTGAAGGCCATATTCAAGCTCAACCCCGAGGAGGGGGAGAGGATAGCCCGTTGGCTCGACCTGACGGATGAGATGGTCTCCTACCTCAGGGAGAGCCCTCCTTAGAGCCCGCCAACAGCCTTTCTACCTCCCCCTTAACAGAGCTTAGTTCACCGTCTATCCTCGTGAGCGCGCTCAGGGTCTCCCTCAGTATGGACTGGATGACGGATATTGTGTCCAAAAGCGACGAGAGCCTCTCAGCGTAGCTTGTGGGCGTCTTCACGACGGCTCTCTCCTTAAGCGACATGATCTCCCTTATCACAGGCGACGGGTTCGAAAGGGCTTCCCGGCATATCGACATGAAGTCAGACACGTTCACGAGGCTTCTCCTGAGCTGCTCTATGCCCTCCCTCGACCTCTCCAACGGCTCTCCAGGCCTGAACAGGGTCTCCCTGAACTTCTCAAGTCCCTCGACTATCATCGCTACGTACTTCTCGACGGTTGGAGCCCTTTCAGGCTTTATCGTCAGGAGGGCCTCCTTAAGCTCCTTCGTGAGGGAGGTTATCTTCAGAACCCTGTCACCCGCCTTCTCCCACACCTTCTCCGGTGGGAGCCTCTCGACGATGACGCCTGTGGTTATGTCGACGGCTATGTCCTTGACAACGTCTTCGAGGCTGTCGAGCTTGGCCTTAAACTCCTCCATCAAATCTGAGACACCCACCCCTAACCTCTCAGAAACAATATTAATACGCTTCCCCCTTAAACGGCCTGCCGTGTTGAACGTCCATGAACCCGGGGCTTGGGAAATCTTTACAGGTAGGCTTAACCGGGTTGTCCCAAGGGGCGTTTCCTTGACTCGTACCGTTAAAAACTGTCTGAGAACTCCTTAAATCCCAAACGTTAATACAAGAGGTTGGACCTACACGGTTGGAGCCCTCATGATACGTGAGGTCATACTGGAGAACTTCATGAGCTACGAGTACGCCAGGGTCCCCCTCAAGCCCGGTGTGAACCTAGTCTGCGGTCCAAACGGAGCCGGGAAGTCTTCCCTCCTCCTCGGCATATGCGTGGCCCTCGGGGAATCCTACACCGAGAGGTCTCGTAGGCTGAGCGACCTCGTCAGGTGGGGTGAGGAGGCCGGCAGGGTTACGCTGGTGATAGACAACTCGCCCGTGGACGGGGTCAGGCCCGTCCCGTCGATAGACAGGGACACCATACTGCTGACGAGGGTTCTGAGGAGCGACGGGAGGTACTGGTTCGAGCTTAACAACAGGTACGCCACGAAGGCCGAGGTCGTCGAACTCCTCTCGAAGATGGGGTTCAACCCAGACAACATGCTCGTCGTCATGCACCAGAACATGCCTGAGCGGTTCGCTGCGCTTCCACCCCACGAGAAGCTGAGGGTCGTCGAACAGGCGGTCGGGTTCGACTCCTACAGGAGGGACGTCCTGGAGGCCATGGAGCGCCTGAAGAGCGTCATGTCTGAGGAGGAGGAGCTCACCCGTCTCTTGAGGAGCGCCAAGGAGACTCTGGACTACTGGAGGGAGAAGTACGAGAGGTGGAGGGAGAAGGTTAGGCTCAGGTCTAGGCTCGAATTCCTCCAGCGTGAGCTCGCCTGGGCCAGGGTCTACGAGCTTGAGACGGCCTGCTCCGAGCTGAGGGCCGAGGTGGACAGGCTGGAGGGCGAGATGGAGGAGACCTCCAGGAAGATTGAGGAGAAGAGGGTCGCCGTCTCGGCCATAAGGGAGGTCCTCAGCAACATGAGGTCCTCCTTCCTGAGCGGCTTGGACAGGATGGCCAAGCTCGAGAGACGTGTAGGCGTGGCTGAGGGTGAGGCCGAGGCTCTTAGGAGGGTCATCAGGAAGTTCGGGGACCGGAGCCTCAAGGCGGATGTTGAGGGGGCTGTGGCCAGGGCTGAGACGCTCAGGGCGGAACTCCTGGCGTTGAGGGAGGAGTTGGACAGGCTTTGGGAGGGCATCCACGGTAAGACTGAGCGTCTGGTCGAGGAGAGCGTCAGGCTCGCCGTCCTCGAGAGCCGGCTTCAGGACCTTGAGAGGTCGCTCAAGACTGTGAGGAGGAAGCTCAGGGACAGGGAGCGTAGGCTGGCTGATGCGTTGGGGGAGGCCTCCAAGCTCGGTGAGAGGGTCGAGACGGGGCGTTCGGTTCAGGAGATTATGGAGGACATAAGCCTCGTCAGGGGTCAGATATCCGCCATGGCGGACGTCACCTCAGAGGCCGAGGAGATGTACAACCTCTACATGGACCGCTACGGCGAGCTCGTCGAGAGGGCTGAGAAGCTGAAGGCCAAGAAGGCTGAGGTGATGGGTGAGGTGGAGGCCAGGGTGGAGAGGTGGAGGGAGGTCGTGAGGGAGCTCGTCAGGCAGGTGAACGCCAGGTACCAGGCCATAATGGCGATGCTGGACGCCTCAGGGGAGGTGAGGCTGGTGAACGACGACATAGAGTCGGCTGGGATAGAGATAACCGCAGGGTTTAGGGGAGCCGAGCCGTCGCTGTTGGACGCCTACGTACACAGCGGTGGGGAGAGGAGCACAGCCGTCATGGCTTTCCTCCTGGCACTCCAGCAGAACATAAAGTCCCCGTTCAGGGCAGTGGACGAGTTCGACCTACACCTGGACCCGAGGAACAGGCAGGCCGTGATGGAGGCCCTCGTAAAGGTCCTGAAGGGTCAGAGGAGCCAGTACCTGGCCATAACGCCGAGCGAGGTGTCCATACCTGGGGAGGACATACACATAATCATGGTCCAGAAGGTTGGGGGTAAGTCCGTTGCCACGTCGGTCTGAGGAGGCCGTCGAGAGGCTTAGGGCCGTGATAAGCCTCTGCAGGCTGACGGAGTTCGGGGACGTGGACCCGTTCTCCGTGGACGTGGACTACGTCCTGTCCGTACTGAGGAGGTTCTTCCCCCACCTCAAATCCGTCGAGGAGCTGTGCCTCGACGCTGAGGCCGTGAAGGAGCTCGCCAAGGTCCTCCAGAGGCAGGACGAGTGGGTTAGGAGGCACTCCACGACGCTGTACAGGGACCCGTTCCTGCTTGAGAGGAGGCTTTGGAAGCTCGACCCGAGGACGCTCGCCAGGGCGTTCCTGAAGGCCTGGAGGCCGATACTGTACCTGGAGGGGGTCTCCACACCCCTGCTGTTGAGGGCCCTCGGGTTTTGGGACGAGATGGGCAAGGTGCTCATAGAGTTTCCTGAGAGACCCGTGGAGCTCCCGGCTGAGGTGGAGGCTGCACCGGTTTTCGAGGACTTCTCGGCTGAGGTTGAGGAACTGCTGGAGGAGCTCAGGGAACGTTCAGGTGGGGACTGGGTGGACTACTGGGGCTTCATATCTTCGGAGAGCTTTGAGGAGACGGTTAAGAGGGCTTACATAACGGCTTTCCTCGTGACGTGCGGTTACGCAGTCATGGAGGTGGACGAAACGGAGGGTAGGGTTCGGATAAGGTCGGTTGAAAAGCCTGTGGAGGTCGGTAGGCCCAAGTCCATACCCATATCGATAAGCGTGGAGGATTGGAGGAAGAGCCATGCCGAGGGAAGGGTACGAGAGGAAGGTGCGTAAGGCGGCCGCCATACTCCTGTACAGGAGGCACAGGAAGCCGGGCGTTAAGGGATGGGAGCTCCGAAGGGAGCTCGGACCAGACTTCAAGAACGTCCTCGAGGTCCTGGACAAGTACCTCGAACCCCTCGGGCTGAAGGTCAGGGCAGTCCTGGAGGACTCTTCGAAGATACCGACGGGGAGGGAGGCCCTGAGGGCAAGGTACTTCATAACCGTCAGGGACGAGATGACGCTCGGAGCGGCCAAGACCTGCGGTTGGAGGATAGACGACCTGGCCGGTCTGGCCATATGCCTGGCGTACATAACCTCCCGCGGAGGTGCGGCGTCCACCTCGGAGGTTGAGAAGCTGTTGGAGGAGAAGCTTCCGGGGTGGAGGGCTAAGATGAACGTCAGGAGGTTCGTGAGGGCTGGGTACCTGAAGGAGGAGGGTGGTAGGCTCATGCTCGGCTGGAGGGCTAAGGCCGAGGTGGACTTGAAGAGGCTCGTCGACGCCATACTGAGGGCGGAGGAGTCACATAAAGGTTAAATCCCCCACGGCTCAATCAGACAATCGGTGTCATGTCGTCCCTCGACGACCGGCGTATAATAATCGTCCCCAAAGACCTTCTGAGGAAGATAGACGAAAACCGGGGAGACATGGGGAGGGCGGAGTTCATAGAGTTCTGCATAGACTTCTGCCTGAGACACGGCGAAGAGCCGAGTCGGGCAGGCCTCGAGAGACTCTCCATGGAGCTCGAGTCTTTCAGGAAGGAGGTTCTGGAGAGGCTGAGGGAGCTCGGCGAAGCCTACAGGAGGCTCGAGGAGAAGCCTCAACCGCCTGCCTCAACGCCTCCGTCCCCGACGAACCCGCCTCCAGAGGCCGAGCCCCTCGTGGAGGCCCTCGAGGAGATCTCCCAGCCTGCCGAGCCGGACATGGCGGTCTCGATAATAGACTGGGACGACCGTCTCGGCCCCGTGGTCGCCCTCACCTACCCGGAGGAATGGGACCTGAAGGATAAGCTGAC
>CBFDTC010000018.1:0-17695 GCA_965612785.1 Candidatus Bathyarchaeota archaeon | reverse complement strand
AAGACCAACTGCGGGGAGTGTGGTTACGAGACCTGTCTATCTTTCGCCGTGGACGTGCTCAGGGGGGATGCGAAGCTGAGTGAGTGCACCCCTCTCAAGCGGATGGGCGAGAAGGCTGACAAGCTGGTTTTGGAGAAGCTGGGTTCGAGGATAGCCAAGGCTTTGGGCTGGGGTTAGGGGAGGCGAGGGTTCGACAAGTTTAAATCGAATGCTTGAAGTGTTTTCGAGTGATGTCCCCCTCGGCTCAGGAAACAGCGAGGCTGCTCAAGTTGAGGGAGAGGATGAAGAGGAAGCGTCCCCGCTTCGTCAGGCAGGAGTCTTGGCGCTACGTCAGGGTTAAGGAGAACTGGAGGAGGCCGAGGGGGATAGACAGCAAGATGAGGCTCAAGGTCAAGGGATGGCCAAGATGCCCTGAGGTCGGATACAGAGGGCCGAGGGCCGTCAGAGGCCTACACCCGTCAGGGTTCGAGGAGGTTTTGGTCCACAACGTGGAGGAGCTCCAGAAGGTGGACCCTGAAAGGCAGGCGGTCAGGATAGCTCACACAGTCGGGGGTAGGAAGAGGGCTGAGATAATCGCCGAGGCCGAGAGGCTTGGGATAACGGTCCTCAACCCGAGGGGCGTTATCGTCATAGAGGAGGAAGAGGAGGTGGAGTAGGATGACCCTCCGAACGCAGCGTAGGGTCGCAGCCGAGATTCTCGGCGTCGGCGAGAACAGGGTTTGGATAGACCCTGACAGGGTTGAGGACGTGGAGGTTGCCATAACCCGGGAAGAGATAAGGAAGCTGATAAAGGAGGGGGCCATAAAGGTAAAGCCCGAGAAGGGCACGAGCAGGGCCAGGGTCCGCGTGAGGTTGAAGAAGAAGCGTAGGCGCGGGCCGGGGAGTCGGAAAGGCCCTGTCATGTCCAAGAAGGAGAGGTGGATGATCCGGATTAGGGCCATCAGGAAGAGGCTCAGGCTCCTGAGGGACAGGAGGATGATAACGAGATCCACGTACAGGATGCTCTACATGAAGGCTAAGGGCGGGACGTTCAAGAGCACCGCAGACCTTGAGAGGTACATAACGGAGCACAGGCTATGGAGGAGGTTGTATGGCGCGAGGACCGGCGTACGTGGTTAAGTACAGGAGGCGTAGGGAGGGCAAGACAGACTACAGAGCCAGACGCAAGCTCGTACTGTCAGGATTGCCGAGGCTCGTCGTCAGGTTCTCCCTCAAGAACGGAATCGCCCAGATAGTCGAGGCCAGGGTCGAGGGAGACCGCGTCATAGCGTCCGCGTCGAGCAAGGAGCTCCAGAAGAGGTTCGGGTGGCTGGGCTCGGGGAAGAACACACCAGCCGCGTACCTGCTAGGCCTGTTGATAGGCTTCAAGGCGTTGGAGAAGGGCGTGAAGAAGGCCGTGCTGGACATAGGCCTCAGGAGGGCGACGAAGGGGGCCAGGTGGTTCGCGGCGTTGAAGGGGGCTGTAGACGCCGGCTTGGAGGTCCCCCACGGGGAGGAGATACTCCCGACGGAGGATCGGATAAGGGGTGAGCACATAGCCGAGTACGCGAGGATGCTGTTGGAGGAGGATCCGGATAAGTATAAGATGCGGTTCTCCAAGTATCTAGAGAGGGGTTTGAGGCCCGAGGAGTTGCCGAAGCACTTCGAGGAGGTTAAGGCGAGGATAATGGAGGCGTATGGCCATGTCGGAGAGTGAGTGGGTTCCGAGGACCAGGCTTGGCAGGATGGTGCTCGAGGGCAAGATAACGTCGATGGACGAGATATTCGCTGAGGGCTACAAGATAAAGGAAGTCGAGATAGTCGACATACTCGTCCCAGACCTGAAGGAGGAGGTTCTCGACATAAACCTCGTCCAGAGGCAGACGGACGCCGGTGAGAGGTCCAGGTTCAGGGCTCTCGTCGTCGTGGGAAACGAGGACGGCCTCGTGGGCCTGGGGTTGGGTAAGGCCCCGAGGGTTAGGACGGCCATAGAGAAGGCCATAAGGGACGCAAAGCTGAACATCATCCCTGTCAGGAGGGGATGCGGAAGCTGGGAGTGTGGATGCGGAGAACCCCACTCCCTCCCGTTCAGGGTTGAGGGTAAATGCGGCTCCGTCAGGGTCGTCCTCATACCAGGCCCCAAGGGCCTCGGACTGGTGGCGGCCGACATACCGAAGACCATCCTGAGGATGGCGGGCATAAAGGACTGCTGGTCCAGGTCATTCGGCAGAACGAGGACGGCCGTGTCCTTCGCCTACGCCACCTTCGACGCCCTGAAGAAGACCATGGCGATGGTCATCCCGAAGGACTGGGCCTGAGGGCTTCGAGGGCCTTCTGGAGGAGCTCTTCGACGCCCTCCCCCTTCAGGGCCGATATCACCGGAACCTCCCCCAGACGCTCCTCAACCTTCTCGAGGTCTCCGGGCTTCATCACGTCTCCCTTGTTCGCAGCCACGATTATGGGCTTCTCACCGAACATCTCCCTTATCTCGTCCAGGAGCCTCAGCTGGCTTTCGACCTTGTATCCACAAGTCTCCGTAGGGTCCAGGAGGAACACTATGACGCCGGGCAGGTGCTTTATGGCGGCTATGGCCTGGAGCTCTATGCGGTTTCTCCTGCTCAGAGGCCTGTCCAACAATCCAGGCGTGTCCACTATCTGGACGATCCCGATCTCCGTTTCCCTGTGGCCGACCACGACCCCCTTGGTCGTGAACGGGTAGGGAGCCACCTCAGGCTTGGCCGTCGAGACGGACTTGACGAAGGTGCTCTTACCGACGTTGGCGTACCCAGCCACGATGACGGTCGGCTTCTCGGGGTCTATGGTGGGTAGCCTGACAAGCTTGTCCCTGGCCTCCCTCAGGAAATCCAGGTTCTCCGAAACCTGCTTGAGTATCGAGACCATCCTGCCGTACGCCTCCCTCCTCAGCCTCCCAGCATCCGAGACAGTCCTGGCGCCCCTGAGCTTCGACGCGTACATGTCTCCGATGCGTCTGACGGAGTCCCTCGCCCACTTCACGGCTCCGAGGCTCTTCTTGAGCCCATCCACACCCACGAGCACGTTCGCAAGCTCCCTGTAGAACGGGTGGACGGAATCGACCCTCGGGAAGTCTCTGAGAATCCTGTCGAGGGTTGAGGTTATCACTTGGGTGGCTATCCTAACCCTGCTCTGCTCCCTGATCCTGACCCTCACGTGAGGAGGAAGCGTCTTCGGCGGTGTCTGGCATCCCTTCCTCGCCCTTCTGAAAGCCTTGTCCACGACCTCCTCGACTGTGGGTACAGGCCTAACGTCCGAGAAAGGCTGCTTCAAACCTAACAAATTCAATACCAAACGGCGTATTAAGGCCTTGTTCAGAGACCGGACAACCTCATCCTCTCAGCAGCCCTCACCAGAGCCTCCACTGCGGGCAGCTTCCTTCCGGAGAGGAGTGTCAGGAGAGCCCCTCCACCCGTGCTCACGTGGCTCATCCTGCTTGAGAGGTTGGTTATGAAGGCTATGCTCGCCATGTGGCCTCCGCCGACGACCGTGTAGGCCTTCGAGAACGCCATGGCCTTGAGTATCTCCCTGGTTCCCACGTCGAACCCCTGTTTTTCGAACATCCCCATAGGCCCGCTGGCTACCACAGTTCCAGCTTCCTCTATGACCTCGGCGTACATGACGGTCGTGTTTATCCCTATGTCCAGTATGGGCCTGTCCCCCAGCTCCTCCACGTAGACATCGTACCTCAACCCCCCTTCCTCTGTCGCCACGTCCACGGGAAACCTGATGCGGTCGGAGTTCTCCTCCAGGATGGCCTTAGCCTTACCCACAAGCCTCCTCAAGTCCTCATCCAACGGCTGTCTGATCCTCCCGGAAGCCGCCAAGAAGACTTCGCACAGCCTCCCCCCGAGTAGCACACTGTCCGCCACACCCGTCCTCAGGGCATGCTCGATGACTTTCAGACGGTCCTTCACTTTAGCACCGCCGAGCACGAACACCCTCGGCCTCTCCCCACTCTCGAGGATCCTGTACGCCGCCTGGAGTTCCTTCTCCATAAGCCTTCCTGCGGCTGATGGGAGAACCTCAGCGAACCCGACGAGGGAGGGCTGGGACCTGTGGGCCGCTGCGAAGGCGTCGTTCACGAAGGCGTCGAAGTATGGAGCCAGGGTTCTGACCATTATCGTTCTGGCCAGCTCCTCGGGAGGCGCCTCCAAAACCTCCTCGGAGTGGAACCTTAGGTTCTCGAGGACGAGCACCTCCCCAACCTCGAGCTCCCTTATCGCCTTCCTGGCCGCTGGGCCTATGACGTCCTCGACGAACTTCACGTTTCCGCCGTGGTAGGCCCTGAGTATCTTGGCGTGCTCCCTGAGCGACGTGAAGTCCCTCTTACCCGGACGGCTCTGGTGGGAGCCCAGGACGACCTTACAGTCGCTCAGCTCTCGGAGGGTTTTGAGCGTGGACCTTATCCTGAAGTCGTCGAGTATACGGCCCGTGGAGGGGTCTATCGGGGAGTTTATGTCGACTCTGAGGAACACGGTTTTTCCTTGTAGGTCCAGGTCGTCGAGGGTGAGGAATTTGAACATCATACATGGTTTCCGATACGGAATTTAAAGGTTCATGAACAGAAGGAAATTAAGCCACAAAACCCACTGACTACCTGGAGCATCCATGGTGGAGAGGCTGTCCACGGGAGTGCCGGAGCTGGACGAGATGCTCGAAGGAGGCATACCGAGGAAGTTCTTCGTGGCCGTCACGGGGGAGCCTGGGACGGGTAAGACGATACTGTGCATACACTTCATAGCCCAGGGAGTCCGTGAGGGGGACCGATGCATATACGTGACGACCGAGGAGAGCAGGGACTCCATAATCGTCCAGGCAGGCCAGTTCGGAATAGACTTCAAAGAAGCCGTGGACAAGGGTAAGCTGGTAATCATAGACGCCCTGATGGGGCTGGAGGACAGGTGGTCCCTCAGGAGCCTCGACGTGGAGGAGCTCGTGAACAAGGTCATAGAAGCCAAACGCGTCCTCGGATACGGAAGGGCGAGGCTCGTAATAGACTCCCTCTCGGCGTTCTGGCTGGACAAGCCCGCCATGGCTAGGCGTTACTCGTACTTCGTGAAGAAGGTCCTGTCCAAATGGGACTTCACGGTCATGGCCACCTCCCAGTACGCCATAACGACCTCGGAGGCCTTCGGCTGGGGTGTGGAGCACATAGCAGACGGGATAATAAGGTTCCGCAGGTTCGTCAGGAACGGCGTCCTGAGGAGGTACGTCATAGTCGAGAAGATGAGGCAGACGGCCCACGACCTGAGGATGCACGAGATAAAGATAGTCCCGGGAGAGGGCATGAGGATACTCCCACCGACGGGTGAACGCATAGAGGACGCCAAGCTCCCCCCATCAGTGGCCGAGAAGATAAGGAGAGCCAAGGCCAAGAGGCTCGAGGAGGCTCCCTGATGGGCCTCGAGGAGGAACACTACTCCAGAGACGACGTCAGGGCGGAGATAGCCGAGTTTTCGAGGGGCCGCTGGGCGGCGGTCTACTGCTCCCAATCCCGGGAGGGGAAGCCCACTTTCAAGAGGTACGTCGAGGGTGGAAGACCCCTGACGATATCCACACCCTCAGAGGTCTGGAAGACCTTCGAGAAGTTCAGGAAGCTCCACCCGAGAGCCTTCTACGCGACGGTGCTCACCTACAGGAAGCTCGAATCCAAGTTCGACGTCATGGACTTGGAGAACACGGTTGCGTGCACGCCCACGTGGGACATAGACAACGAACCCTCGATGTGGGAGGCTACGATGAGGGTTGCGGAGCTAATAGTCGATGAGCTCCGCCTCCACGGCGTCTCCGAGTCCGTGTACCTGAAGTGGTCTGGGAGGGGGTGCCACGTCCACCTACACGAAGGGGCCATATCGCCGGAGCTCGTGTCCAAGATGGGGGCTCTGAACGTGGCTTACGCAGTCGTGGAGTACATATGCCTGAAGGTGGCTGGGAGGGTCTCCGAGCTGGCGATAAGGAGTGGAGCCTCCTCCCTCAGGGTGGAGAACAAGATAGACCCCCAACGCCTTTTCACCTGCCCCCTAAGCCTCCACAGGAAGCTCGACGTAGTATGCGTCTGCTTCAAACCCGAAGAACTCCACGAGTTCCACCCGGACTGGACGAGGCCGACGGGGTTCAGACACAACCCCAGGTGGCGTGAGTACGTCCCTGGAGAGGCCGACGGGCTGGTTAGGAGGGCCTACGAGACCGTGGGCGGCTATCCGAGGCCCTACAGGCCGAGGAGGAGGAAGCATCCGCCGTTGGACAGGCAGATACTCCGGTGGCTTCGTTCGTCCGGTTAGGTTTGTTTTTCTAACCACAGTTTTAAATAAATTAAAAGTTTAATCGTATAGGGGGTCTCTATGGAGGAGACTCTGAAGAACCTGGTTAAGGCGTTCATAGGCGAAAGCCAGGCCAGGAACAGGTACCGAATGTACGCCAGGGTGGCCAAGGAGGAGGGGTACATCCAGATATCGGAGATATTCCTCAAGACGGCCGAGAACGAGTGGGAGCATGCCTCAACTCTTTTCATGCTGATAAACGAACTCAAGAAGAAGCTCGGAGGAGGGTTCGAGGAAGTCAGGGTCGAGGCCGCGGCTCCTACAACGCTCGGAGACACCGCCGAGAACCTCAGGGCAGCCATAGCGGGTGAACACTACGAGAACACGGAGATGTACCCCAGCTTCGCCGAGGTGGCTGAGAGGGAGGGTCTCACAGACATCGCCAAACGTCTCAGGGCAATAGCCGTGGCCGAGAGGCACCACGAGGAGAGGTTCAGGAAGCTGCTCGAGGAGGTCGAGGCCGGGACGGTGTTCAAGAAGGACAGGGAGGTCTGGTGGGTGTGCATGGAGTGTGGGTACGTCCACTACGGCAGGGAACCGCCTGAGCAGTGTCCCTCCTGCGGACACTCCAAGAGCTACTTCATGGTGAAGTGCGAGGAGTACTGACGTCGCTTCCTGAAAAACCCAGTTTTTCCCTTTTAGTATTCCAATTGGAATATTTTTTTCAGAAAGACATTAAAGTTAGAATACCATCATTCACCCAGAATGGGTAAGCAGACAGACGCCATACACGGACACGGCTTCAGGGACCAGTTCGGAGCGGTGGTGCCACCAATATACCAGACTGCCATATTCGAGAACGTCCTCAAGGAAACGGGCGAAAAGAGGCTTTCAGACAGAGGCAGAGACCTGAAATACTCCAGAGAAGAGAACCCGACAGTCAGATGCCTCGAGAGGGCTCTGGCGAAGCTGGAGGGCTGCGAGGACGCACTGTGCTTCTCAAGCGGGATGGCCGCCATATCCACGGTTCTCCTGTCCGAGCTGAGGCTTGGGGACGAGATCCTCGTGTTGGAGGAGCTGTACGGAGCCACACTCCAGCTCGTAGAGGCGTTGAAGAAGTTCGGCATAAAGGTCTCGTACGTGTACCCGAGGACTGAGGACGTGCTGGACGCCCTGCACAGTGGGTTGAGGCTCGTGTTCGTGGAGACGATGACCAACCCGACGCTGAAGGTCCTCGACGTCCCGGAGATAGCGAGGGCATGCATGGAGGAGGGCATCCCCCTGGCCGTGGACAACACGTTCGTGTCCCCGATCCTGTACAGACCCCTCCCCGACGGCGCCACGTACGTCCTGCACAGCACGACGAAGTACATATCCGGGAACAACAGCGTCGTAGGAGGCGTACTGGCGTCGACGGACACGGAGAAGATGCGGGGCGAGCTGTGGGACTGGAGGAGGTGGTTGGGAACCGTGATGGCCCCGTTCAACGCCTACCTGACGCTGGAGGGTTTGAAGACCCTGCCGCTCAGGGTTAAGAGACACTCGGACTCGGCGCTCCAGGTGGCGGAGTTCCTCTCAGAGCATCCGAAGGTGAGTGACGTCCTGTACCCGGGTCTTCCAGACAACGAGTACCACGAGGTCGCTAAGAGGGTGTTCGACGGAGGACTGTTCGGAGGCGTGGTAAGCTTCAGGGTTCGTGGCGGGCTGGATGAGGCCTACAGCCTCATGAGGAACCTCAAGCTCGTCAAGGCGACCCCCAGCCTCGGCGGTCCGGAGACCATGATGACGCATCCCCTGTCCTCCCTCTCGTTCTCCCACATACCGGAGGAGCGGAGGAGGAAGCTCGGCCTGACGGAGAACCTGCTCAGGATGGCCGTCGGCCTCGAAGACGTGGAGGACATAATAGAGGACCTGGACAGAGCCCTGTCCCAGATTTAGCCCGCATTTTGTTAGGGGCGTGATTACATCTCTGTTCCTAACCTTGGCCGGCTCGTCGGAGCTGAGAAGCGAGTTGTCTCCGTTGGGCGTGATGTTCGACTTCGTGGTTGGGCAAATATACCGAAATACGTGACATTATTTTGGTGAAAGGTTGTCTTTGCCGAAAGAATTCTTGGAAAGGTACGACAGGCAGATAAGGCTGTTCGGGGTCGAAGGTCAGGAGAAGCTCAGGAACTCTAAGGTGCTCGTCGCAGGCGTGGGAGGCCTCGGATGCGCTTCCTCACTGTACCTGGCCGCCGCCGGCGTGGGTAAACTTGTACTGGTCGACTTCGGGGAGGTTGAGCTGAGCAACCTGAACAGGCAGATACTGTACCGCACGAGCGACGTGGGCCGTCCCAAAGTTGAGGCGGCCTCGGAGAGGCTTAGGGAGCTGAACCCAGACGTGGAGGTGGAGGGCCTCAGGGTCAGGATAGGGGAGGGCAACGTCTCCGAACTCGTGGGGATGGTGGACCTAGTCGTGGATGGCATGGACAATTGGAGGACGAGGTACATCCTCAACGACGAGTGCGTCAGGCAGAGGAAGCCGTTCATACACGCAGGCGTCTCCGGGATGGGAGGACAGCTTCTCGTCGTCCTGCCGGGCGAGGGACCGTGCCTGAGATGTATCCTACCGTCACCCCCACCGGAGAAGGGTACGTTTCCCATCCTCGGCGCAACTGTGGGCGTTCTGGGGCTTCTCCAGGCCACCGAAGCCGTCAAACTCATCACAGGCCACGGAGCTCCGGCGGTCGGTAGGATGTTGGTGTACGACGGCTACGGGATGGAGTTCTGTGAGGTTGAAGTCAGGAGGAGGGCTGGCTGCGAGGCCTGCGGAAACCTTTAGCCTACGAGACTTTTATAACGGTGTGAAAAGGAGTTCTTAGATGGCCGGGCCATGAAACTCCCTTGCGAGATAATGGCCAGGTACACGCTTCCCGTGTTCAGGGCCATGCTCGCCAGGAGGCTCGTCAAGGACTACGGCTTCGCCCAGACGAAGGTCGCCTCCATACTCGGAGTGAGCCAGGCATCGGTAAACCACTACCTCACGGCGAAGAGGGGCAGGAAAGCCCTCCCAAAGGTATGGTTCGAAGAACTCCAGAAGCTGGCCGACGAGTTAGCCGAGGATATCGTGAAGGGAAGGATAGGGGAGGAAGACATACCGAAGAGGCTGTGTAAACTCTGCTCACACCTAAGAAGGTGACGCTGTTATGGAAAAGAGAGGAAGTCAATCTTTGATCCCGGTATTCGTGGTAGTTATGATTTTTGGTCTTATGTTAGGAACTCTTGATAGTTTCAGAGCATACCTGCCCACCTTTCTGCATGGACAAGGAAGTCCTCCAATAACTGTAAGCATTTACATGACAGTTGCTTCACTCGCTCGTTTTGCAATTGATCCCGTTCTAGTTTTCATCGGAGTCTATTTGGTTGGTAGAAAGATCGATTTAAAGGCAAAACTTACGCCTCTGATCGTCTTACTAATCGTTGGAGCCTACGTTGGGAATTTGATTGGTTACATAATCACACCACTAATCAGTAAACCAGAACTATTGCTTGAGTCAACTTTTATGGGCCTTACTTCAACCTTCCCTCTTCGATTGTTCTTCGTCGCCTTCACAGCGCTTGCCATAGCGTACATAAGACGCTAAACGTTAGCAGTATGCTTCTCTTATTTTATTGTTGGCGCAGTTGACGAACGGTTTCTTTAAAGATACTAAGGGTTGGGCATGCACCGATTATACTGTAAAGCCCAATTTAACTTAAAATAATCCGATTTTTACATAACTCTACTCTGGGTATGAGGTGTATGTGTCCTCCTGCCTTGCTTGTTTTTAGCATTGTCGGTGACTTCTTACTGTGGAGTCATGGACCACGCGTTGGCGTATACAGCGCCCCTGGCGAGCCCACCAGTCAGGGCTGGGTTCCTGGATACGGTAACATGCTGGATGCTATATGGTCGTGCCGCACATACGAAGTCCTTCCTGAGGAGTCGAGCAGGAGGGGTGATGTGGTGGATGCCGAGGTGCTCTGGAGCCACTTCACTAATTAGGAAGAAGTACTTCCTACCTATGGCGACAACCGCCGTAATGGTTGTGTTGTCTCTTCTAGCACTCCTCGTCGGCGTTGGTGGGTTCTGGGTTATTCCACCGGAGGGGTTTGGATCACCTAGCTTGGATGTGTGGTTTTGGCCGTTCCTCTACCCGTTGATGCCTGCGCTCAAAGGACAGTACATAAGCGCTGTGTACAAAGCTTACCCCCTCTCATCGTACAATGTTGTCGTCAGCGCGGTCTCATGGCCGTTTCCCGCAATAGGTGTCTACGCTGTGTATGGGTATAAAGTAATGTTTCTATGGGGCTTTCAGATCCCGGCTGTTGGACTTCCATTCCTAGTGCACATCCCATACTGGCTCGCACTCTCCCACGGTCTAACCTACGGTCTGACCTATGGTCTGTCAGCGCTGATACACAGATACAGGTAAAGCATCAGGAAATCCTTGGCAGGGATATGGTAGAGGATATGAGGATGTTACACGGATGCCGAACATAAACTGATGCCTTACCTGAACAGTGCCCAACAGCATCTACAGGTGCATCAAATTTTGACAGAGCTGGATTCAGGCTTATTTTTGGAAAAGAGTGCCGGGGGCGGGATTTGAACCCGCGATCTCCGGATCATGAGTCCGGCGCATTAGCCAGGCTATGCTACCCCGGCACGCCCCGTTCCCCGAAAGGAGGCCGAAACCAGCCCCGTCAAAATTCGTCAAATTTTGACAAACTTTGACCCGCCTGTAGACGGGGCTGACCGGCCCCAAATAACATCTACGACCGCCACCGTGATAAATAAATCTATACAGTCGGCCGCTGACCTTGTAGATACGCTCAACGCCCACTCCACCACAGCGGGGACAAACCGTCAGGCTCGCCGCCTGCGTCGCTCCTCGAGCTAAAGTAGGGCGAATAGCTACTTAAAGCTTTGTTCCGCTGATTTTATAGTCAGATTAAGACAAAAAACTTTAAATTTGAACTATTAACTAAAATTGACCATGGAGCTGGAGGTTGAAGTGAGGAAGGAATGTGTTGAGACGAAAAGGGATCATATAGCTGTTTTTGCTGGCTAGCCAGCAAAAGAAGTTGCGTTGGTTTCTGTGGGTGATGCGGAGATTTTGAGGAGGCGAGTACTCAGATAGAAATCATGTCTTTAAGCTTTTGATGCCACCCCATTACGATTATGTAGGGTTGTACCGAGGTCGAAACTATGAAGAGACCTGCCCTAGCATTAGCGGAGGTTTCGTTAGCAACGGTTTCCCTATTAGTCGTAGCACGGGTTCTGCAGGTGTACGTTTCTACCGGGTTCGGCTGGTACTTTAAGGCTATCATGATAGTGGTAGGGCTTATAGCGATTCTACTACATGGGAAACCGCATGTGTATGGATTGAAGCCCAAGAACATCAGATTCAGTTTAAAGTGGAGCGCATACCTACTATCTCTGTTTATTGGTTGTATCCTTATAGCGCTCGCAGTTTGTTTAATGAGAGGTCTACAGCCCCCGACTACTAGAGATGTAGTTCTGGGCGCTATCTACGAATACATATTCATAGGGTTTGCAGAGGAGCTGTTTTTCAGGGGCTACGTACAGTCTAGGCTGAACGAGGTTTTCACAAAGAAGTACAGGAGGTTTCTCTGGGTAGATGCTGAGTGGAGTCAGGGAACACTAATCACAGCAATCTTCCTCTTCGGGATTCCACACCTATTTAACGAGGTTAACCCGCTCATCGGTAGATACGCCATCACCCCATTCACGGTATTCATGACATTCTCCGCCTGTTTCATGGGCACGGTGTGGGGAGTAATCAGGGAGAAAACAGGGTTCATTCTCATACCTACGGTTATACACGGCTCAATGCTCTACACCGTGTCTATCCTCGGAAGAGTAGCGGGTTTCGGAGCATCAAACATGGTTGCTGCTATAACGCTGTTTATCTTCTTCGCCGTATTCTTCGAGAAAATGATGAAAGAACCTCTACAAGGATAGGACTCTTCAATCTAGCTATGTATTCTGATAGAATCTGAAGACTAGCCCAGCAGGTGGGGCTAGTCGGCCCTAAGTAACATTTCTTACCCCAGCCATGAATAAATCTATACCCTTCTGGCCTACTCCGTCGTAACGTGGACGAACTGATGTAAGTCCCAAAAGGTTTCTAGGCTCTATCTCTTGGGGTATGTAGAAATCGAGTGTTTCGAGATTCTATGTACGCTTGACGAAGCTTTAAGCCGGGCATCTACGAAAATACAGCCTTTACTAGGTCTTTTCTTCCATACCCTGGAAGTGTGACAGAGCGATAAGGAGTAGGTTTTAGCGTCTCGCTTTCAAACGTTAATTGGGATGCGGTCTCAGGCCGATAAAGTTAGACCTGTGAGTATAGTTGTCCTTACAGTCCTCGCGATCGTACTCGGAGCGTTCGATCTAATAATCGGAGCTCCTGCGTTAATCTTCGCATTCTTCATATACTGTCTCACGTTGATTTGGAAATCCATATTGGTAACCACACTAAGCCTGCAGTCCGTGTCCATCTTCAGCATGACTGTGGCCGTCTCCTACACAGCGATGGCGTGCGTGTACTTCATCACAGCCCACGGTTACTGGACGGGCAGGGGTTGGGGTTGGACGCTTGGCCTGACGTCAGCCATCCTCGGAATGATTCCAGGAGTATTCTCGTTGGTAGCTGGGATAATCCTTGAAATAGAGTTCATGTCCTCGGTCGGGGTGCCCAACATCGTCGTAAACGCCATCATGGTATGCTTGTTGACGAGGCTGGACGTTAAGGAGTACTTCGGAAGAACTCCGCCCACAGCCCCGCCGACACAGACCTTGTAAAAGCTCAACATCCCCAGGGTGAAACAGGCTTATCTCTCCATCCGTTTTACGGTTTTCTCCATCCCTATGTAAGCTATTTTCGCCATCCCTGGGAATATGCCCGTCTCCACGACTCCTGTGATCGTCTTGAGCTTTGTGTGGAGCTCTTCTGGGTTGTCTATCCCGTCGAAGTGGGCATCCACTATGAAGTTCCCGTTATCCGTCAGGATTGGGCCCACCTTACCGGCTCCGTGTCTCACCTCAGCCTTTAGGGCTATTTTCCGGAGCTCCCTGAGCACTCTCGGAACGGCGAACGGCAGCACCTCCAGAGGCACCGGACCCGCCTCTCCGAGCCTTTGGACGAGCTTCCTCTCGTCCGCCACGACTATGAACAGCCTGGCGGACTCTGCGACCACCTTCTCCCTCGTCAGGGCTGCTCCAAGCCCCTTTATCAAGTTCAGCTCCGGGTCTATCTGGTCAGCTCCGTCTATGGCCACGTCCACCTCCGGATGCTCGTACAACGTCGTGAGGGGTACTCCGGCCTCTACGGCCGTCATGGCCGCCTGGTGAGACGTCGGGACTCCGAGGATGTCTGTGAGCTCCCCCGTTCTAAGTCTCCTGCCAAGCTCCCTTATGGCGTAGGCGGCCGTAGAGCCGCTTCCCAAGCCGACTACGTAGCCGTCTCTCACGTGTTCTACGGCTTTGAGGGCTGCCCTACGCTTCGCCTCCTCCACCCATTCAGGCTTCGAGTTCGAGCTTCTCGAGTTCCTCAAGCTCCTTCAGTACCTCCTCCCTCAGCCTCCTAACCTCCTCCTCAAGCCTGGGCTTCTTCGGGGCTTCCTTTCTCGCAGCGGGCTTCTTAGCCCTCGCCGGGGCGGGTGGGATAGGCTTGACGGGTGTCGGCCTGAGTCTGCTCCTTATCTCGTTTATCCTCCTCTGTGTCTCGGCTATTCTCTGTCTGAAGGTTCTCATAAGCTCGTCTCGGGTCTTCTCCAGCTCGTAAAGGCTGATGATGAGCCTGTTCCGCCCTATCTCCTCGTTCACCTCCTTAAGCCGTTCTAGGTAGCGTTTGGCTATCCGCTCCCTCTCAGCGTGGGTTATCCTGCCGTAGTCCTCAGCCTCGTAGAGGGATGCTATGAGTTGTCCCAGAGCCTCCCTCTCGGCTTCGAGAACTCTGAGCCTCTCGCTCGCCCTCCTGGCGTCCTCCTCCCTCGAGTACCTTCTAACCGATACTCCCACTTCCTCCCCTACATTGTACTCCTCAACTGTCTTCGTCTTTCGTCCCCTCAGAAGCCATGTCAGGAGGGTTGCGGAGGTCAGTCCTATGGCGGCTGAGGAGAGTATTATGGCTATGTACGTGGTGATAGATGCCATAGGTCTTCAAAATTTTTCTAAACGGAATGGCTATATAAGTTGTCTTCAGACTGTTTTCTCCGATACGAGACAATTCCGGACACAGCGACCTTAAAAATTTATACCTCCAAGCCCAAGAACCCATGGTTCGAGTTGAGCGACATAGACCTCGAGCTGCTCAGAAGGAAGAAGCTGCTCAAAATGCAGAGGATGCTCCTCAAAGCGAAAGCCCAACCCCCGAAGAAGGAGACAGGCAAGACGCTACAAGACGTCCTCGTCGGGAGGGCAAAGGAGGTTCTCGAGGCGGCGAAGGCCCAGTATCCGAGGCTGGCCAAGGTGGTTGAGGACGTTCTGGAGGAGGCCGTCAGGTCTGGTAGGATCAGGGGGCCCATAACCGGCGAGGAGCTCTACACCCTGTTCTTAAACCTCGGCGTCAGGGTTAGGCTCAGGACGACGATAAAGATCGTGGAGCACGGCAAGCTGAAGACGCTCGGCGAGAAGATCAGAGAGTCCCTGCGTGAGTGAGGTAGGTTAGGGAGGCCAGGACGTAGACCCCCACGGACGCCCTGAGCCTCCACACCTCTACATACTCATTTTGGACATGTGCCTGTAGATCGTTTCCAGGCCCGTATATCACGGTTGGGATTCCACGGTTTCTGAGAGCCTCGGCGTCTGTTGCACCTGAGTACACTCTGAAGCCTCTAAATCTCCCCAAGACGCTTGACGTTGCATAGGAGATGGCTTGACATATAGGATCGGATGGAGACGTATAGTTCGGATCGGATTCATCTATAAGGTTACATGAGACTCCTTTAACAGATTCAGCTAGCTTTTTGATTTTCTCAAATGCCTCCCGTGGAGATACCCCTATCGGAATCCTCACGTCAAGTTCGGCTCTACACCTGTCTGGAACAACATTTCTCTTAAAGCCGCCCTGGATTATACCAAGGTTCACCGTGTAAGTCTCGCACACAGCCTCAAGTTTCTCAGCCCTCTCCCGAGGGAGACCGAGCTTCTCAGAAGCCTGTCTGAGAGAGATGCGTGTATTTTCAAATGCCTCCTCCAAGTCTTTAGGGGGCTTTACGGATTGATTCTGGATCTCCTTAACTCTTTCCACAGCCTCGAATAGCCGCTCAATGGCGTTCTCACCCAACATAGGAGTACTTCCATGAGCTGTTCTTCCAACTGCTTGAAGCTCTACTGCGCATATGCCTTTCTCGCCCACGACTGCGTACTCAGCATTCGTTGGCTCACCTATTATGCAAGCGTCTGCCTTAGGTAGCACGTTCTTCTCAACGAGCCAGTAAGTACCTCTCAGACCTCCCGTCTCCTCGTCAGCGACCGCTGTGAACAGAATCGATCCCTCAAACCTTTCCTCCACCTGGGATAGGACTTCGAGTGCCACAGCCATAGCGGCCACTCCACTCTTCGTGTCCGATGCTCCTCTCCCAAGTATCTTTCCTTCTCTCACCTCCCCACCGAATGGATGGAAGCTCCAGCCTGAACGATCTCCCGCCGGAACTACGTCCATGTGACTGTTGAATATGAGAATAGGCCTGCCAGATCCTATCTTAGAGACTAGGTTGAGACGGCCTTCTCCGGCATCGTAAACTTCGGAGTTCAGCCCCCTGTCTCCAAGCCATTCCTTCAGAACTTCAACTACAGCTGAAGTGTCTCCAGGCGGGTTCTCGCTAGGAGTTCTTATCAAAGCCGAACAGAGTTCGACAACCTCCCTCTCCTTCTCTCTCACCACCTTCTTAGAAAGATTCTCAGCCCAGCTCATCGGATACTCTTTTCACAACAAAAGTTATTAATCTACTGTGTTGAAAAGACATTAAAATAGGTTTTGCGTAGGTTCTGCGAATAAGAGTTTGCTTGCTCAACTAAAAATATATTGGTTTTTGGCGCAGGTTATCCTGGACATGAAGGGGTGATGTGGTGGATGCGGCGGTGCTCTGGGACCACTTTGCTTAGGAAGGAATACCTCTTGTCCAAGGAAACGGCCATCATAATGGCCGTGCTGTCATTCCTAGCCCTGCTCGTCGGCGTGGGCGGAGAATGGCACTGGTGGTTCGTCCCGGCGGAGTCACAACCACCTGACTTCTTACATGTGTGGTTCTGGCCGTTGTTCTACCCGTTGATGCCCGTGCTCAAGGGCTGGTACGTGAACATCGTACATAGGATCTGTTGGCTTCCACTAGACAGCATTTACGTCGAGATGGTCCCGTGCCCGTTCCCACCGACAATAGTATGGGGTTTCGCTCTCACTTTACTAGGCTTTCAGGTTCCAGGTGTATGGATGCCTTTCCTAGTGCATGTCCCATACTGGCTCGCCGTTTCCTACGGTCTGTCAGCGCTGATACACAGATACAATAAAGCCGTTCGGGAGGCCCTTCAGAAGGCTCGGACAGAGGGGCGATGTTATGTAGGTTGTGACGCTGCTTTGACTGGCAAGTTTAAGTCTTTTCTGAAGTTCGATAGACTTCGTGTAGCGTTTACTATAGGGATAGCCTTCGTAGCACTCTTCTTTGGCACAGCGTGCCCGTTAGTAACATTTGATGGGCAGTATCCCCTCTGGTTTAATGCACTTCTCTGGCCCTTCATGTACTTTCTGAAGCGATTTTTCACATATCTCTGCAGTTTGCCCTGTATATCGTCGTACACTCCTCCGTTCTATCGAGTTAGCGTTTCTGTTTCACTCCTAAAGCCGAGGGAACTTGCCTTCGGTCCAGATGGAGGAGTGTTAGGCCCCATCCTTCTGATAGCCCTAATTCACCTCCCCTACTGGTACTTGCTGTCGTGTATGATAACCGCAGCGATACACCAAACCTTCAGCCTCTTTGCATCAAGGTAAAGGTATAGGACGTCGGGTCGGCGCCACGGGGACACGTCGTCGGAAGCAGAGAACTATCCACGTGGCTCCGACGATGCAGAAGAAGAGTCCCGGCAACATCAAGTACGAATACGGATACTCTTCACGTTCTTCCCACCAGTACGTTGGCCTTTCCTGACTCTTAGGGATGAATGAGATGGCGGTTAGGACTACTCCAAGGATGAAGACAGCCAATCCAAGAACATACTTTCTCCTCATAAAACAGGCACCCAGTTTAAATACCCCACCCGAACTCTAATTAGGTTTCCCCCAGCCCCGCACAGAACCGTCCGGAGTGAAGAAGAGAGGCGTTCCTCTGGCGGGGGGCGAAAGTTTTTTAGGGTTGTTATGCCTAACGGCTTAAAC
>CBFDTC010000017.1:0-17988 GCA_965612785.1 Candidatus Bathyarchaeota archaeon | reverse complement strand
GTTCATGTACCCGCACATCAGGAAGCCCCTCTTGGCTATCACGAGTACGAGTGGAGGGGACTGTGGAAGCTCCACCTTAAGGCCTACGGCCTTAAGCCCGTCCACCTTGACATCTTCGACGGATATCAAGCCTAAAGGTAGGTTCCCGTGAAACCCTAAATCTTTTGCCCCTCCCTCAGGAAGGTGTCCGGTGGGACGTCCCTGTAGACGGTCAGACCGGCCGCTATCCAGCTCCTCGGCCCAACCTTCACGCCCGGCATTATGCTCACGTTCACCCCTGTCTTCACCTCGTCCCCCATTATGACGCCGAGCTTCCTCCTGCCCGAGTCCACGAGACGATCCTTGACCATCACCCTGACCGGCCTGTCGTCGAACCTCAGGTTGGCTATCAGCGTCCCAGCTCCGAAGTTGCACCTCTCGCCTATCACGCTGTCTCCGACGTACGAGAGGTGGGCTATGTGCGTCCCATCCATGACTATGCTGTTCTTTATCTCGCACGCGTTCCCCACCCTCACACGGGCCCCCAGGCTCGTGTAACGCCTTATGTAGCAGTTCGGCCCCACGTCGGCTCCGGGGCCTATGTACACTGGGCCCTCTACGTAGGCTCCAGACCTAACCCGGGCGCCCTCACCCACGTACACGGGACCCTTGATGACGGCCCCCTCCTCGACTTCGCCGAGTATCTTGGCCTCCAGGTTCTTCAGAACCCTCTCGTTGGCCTCCAGCAGGCTCCACGGGTATCCGACGTCCATCCAGTCCTCAGGGTCTACCTCCACAGCCCTAACCTCCAGGCCGTCCTCGACCATCGCCGTGATCGTGTCGGTGAGCTCGTATTCCCCCCTGACCGACTTCCCAGTTTTCTTGAGGAACCTGAAGACGTCTTCGGAGAACACGTATACGCCCGCGTTCGCCAGGTTGCTCGGCTCCCGGCCCTTCGGAGGCTTCTCGACTATCGCCTTAACCCTCCCCTCCTCGAGGGAGACAACCCCGTAGCTCCAGGGTCTCTCCACCTCCACCACGGCCATCGAGGCGGATGCGCCACCCTTCCTGAAGTCCTCCACAACCCTCCTCACGGCCTCCGGGCTGACGAGCAGGTCTCCGTAAACGACGAGGAAGGGCTCTCCGCGTACGTGTTCCTCTGCGCGCAGGACTGCGTCAGCCGTTCCGAGCACCCCTCTCTGCGACACGTATTCGAGGCTCATCCCGAGGGACTCCCCGGACTTCAGGTAGTTCTTAAGCATGTCGGCCTTGTAGTACGTGACCAGCACAGCCTCACGGATGCCGACGCTTTTGAGAGATTCAAGCAGTCTCACGATCAGCGGCTTCCCGCCGACTGGGAGGAGGTGCTTAGGCCTCGTCAGGGTCAGGGGTCTCAGCCTGACGCCTTCACCGGCTGCGAGGACCACGGCCTTCATCCGCCGACCTCCTTCACTATTCTGGAGACGAGGCTCCTGCATGACTCCATGAGCTGCTCAGCCCTTCTCCTGTCCTTGGCCTCACAGGTGATTCGGATTACGGGCTCGGTTCCGCTCGGCCTGACGAGGGTCCACCCGTCTTCGAGTCTGACCCTGACGCCGTCTACGGTCAGGACCTCCTCCACACCCTCGTACAGGGATGGAAGCTCCTCCCCAACCCTCTCCATGACGTAGGGCTTGGCCCTGTCCATGCACGGAACCTTACACCTGACCGTCGGATATTCGGGGGCTCTGGACACGAACTCCCTCAGGGTTTGGCCTGTCTCCTCCAGCGCCTTCAGGAGGAGCAGGGACGAAAGGACGCCGTCTGGGCATGGGTGGAAATCCGGGTGTATCCAGGCTCCTATGGGCTCACCGCCGAACACGGCGCCGTGTTGGAGGATGGCCTCCGCCACGGCCACGTCGCCAACCCTCGTCCTCAGAACCCTCCCACCGGCCTCCTCGACCGCTTCCTCGACGCACATCGAGGCTCCGACGTGCGTGACCACCAGGCCTCCACCCCTGGATTCGACCATGTATGCGGCGTAGGATGCCAGAACCCTGTCCTGGCTCGGGATGAAGCCGTCTGGGCCCACGACGGCCATCCGGTCGCCGTCTCCGTCGTAGGCGAACCCCACCTCAGAGCCCGTCTCGGAGACGAGCCAGGAAAGTCTGCTGAGCGTCTCCCCGGATGGTTCGGGTCTGCCTGATGGGAAGAGGCCGACCGGGGTGCCGTTGACGACGTGGGTTAGGCATCCGAGGGAGTTGAACATCCTCGGAGCCGTCACGCAGGTGGCCCCGTTCATCAGGTCCAGGGCCACCTTCCACGCCCTCCCGAGGTCTACCCTGGAGGTCGTATCCGCCACGTAGCCGTCTACGTCACCCTCCTCGACACGGCCCAGCTCGTCCCACTTGGCTCGCCTGAAGGAGCGGCTAGTCAGTATTTCCTCGACCTTCCTGGAGAGCTCCTCACCGTACGCCAGGCCCCTGTGGTCGAAGAGCTTTATCCCGTTGTACATCGGGGGGTTGTGGGAGGCGGTCACCGAAGCAGCTGCGTCAAACCCTCCCCTGGAGGCGGTGTAGGCTATGGCGGGTGTGGGGGCCAAGCCCACGTCCAGCACGTCCAGGCCGCACGAGGTTAGGCCGGATGTCAGGGCGCTGGTCAAGGCGGGCCAGGACACCCTGGGGTCGTGTCCCACCACCACGCGTCCCCTCTGGAGTAGGGTTCCGACGGCCAGCCCGACCTCCAGGGCGAGTTGGGGTGTGACCGTCTCTCCGTAGACGCCCCTTATGCCTGAGGTTCCGAACAGCCTGGGCAGGCTATTTCACCCCGGTATGAACTTCTTGTATGGGTCTGTCTCCAGGACCTTCCTCAACTCCTCCACCCCTAGGCCTGTCATCAGGTCTCCGTACACCTCGCACCTGTCGGGCTTCCTGTGGAGCTCTGACATGGGTCTGACCACCACCTCGGCCATGTTTCCTATCCCCGTCTCGAGGTATATGTGATGCGTCTCCACGACACGGTCCCCCTTGTCGGCCCTCACGACCTTGTAGTCCACGACCCTGTACCCGGCTTGCTCCAGCCTACGCCTAACCTCACCAGGGTCGTCGGAGTAGACGGCTATGTCTATGTCGCTGTCCCTCCTGGCGGTCCCCCTCCAAACGCTTCCTATAAGCCTTGGATACAGATCCTGGAGAAGCTCCATTATCCGCAGAGCTTCACGACGCATGCCCACCAGCCTCTCCCGTCTCTCGGGGCCCTCGACCTCATCTGCGAGCCTGTCGAGCTCCAGGGCTACTTCGAGGTTGCTTGGAAGGAACTTGACGCCGAGGGTCTCGGCGGCCATCTGCTTGGCGGTCTTGTAGTCCTCGCAGAGGCCGTAGTACAGAAGCGAAGCGGCTTCCCTCGCAACCCTCCTCCTGACGTCCCTACGCACCTGAGCCCCCTCTCTCAGTCGGGCTTCACGGGGACTTCGAGCACCTTGGACTTGTATATGCCGACGTGCCTCGGGAGGATTATCTTCTTGGCCTCGTTGTATATGTCGGAAGCCATCTTTCCGAGAACCATCTCGTGGACGAACTGCTCGAAGTTCAGCTCCTTGCTCTTTTCCGTTATTATCTTGCCCATAATCTTTCTGACAGCCCTCTTCTGGGAAGTCTTGACACGCTTGTACGTGAAGGCCACTGCGTACACCCTGAGCTTGTACCCGTCCTTCGTCACCACGTCGAATATGCCGTCTATCCTCGAAGTCCTGCGTCTCACGAGGCTCCTCAGGTAGTCCCTCATGTACTCGTGTCCCTTGAACATCGTCTCAGCCCTGTCCCCGTCCACGTTTATGACCTGGAAGTAGAGCTTCAGGTAGTCCTGCGAGAGGTCGTCGGTTATCGAGCCGAGCGTCGTCTCCAAGACCCTCCCGAGGACCTTCTTGGGGTCGTCCGCCGGAGTGTGGCCTATCTCCTTACCCCCGAAGTACGGTGGAGCGTACACAGTGTACCAGGTCTTCAGCTTCCACTTGTCCTTAACCTTCCTCCTCCGCTTAGGCATCCACTACCCCCCAGGCGGCCAAAGTAAGGACTTCGGAACCTTATATTCTTTCTTAAACCTCCTCTTAACCTCATCCGGCCAACCGTCCACGTCGAAGCCCCTCTGAGACAGGAACCCGAAGGCTAAGGCCGTCAAATCCACCCTCACACACCCAGTCCAAATCTCTCTACACTCCTCCACCCTTATATTAAACTCCTCCGCCACACCGGCATCCGGCCTGTGGGCCACAACCACGGGAAGCCATTCTGCTCTGTCCCTCGGACCCGTGTACGGGAGGTACACCTCAACCCTCCTGCTGGAAGGGTCGTCTGGAACCCTCCACTCCAGGTCGAGCTCCACGTCCACGAGCCCCAGGAGGGTTTCGAGGAGCTCGTCTCCGAGGTTGGACACCTGCTCCTCCGTTCCGAGGAAGGCGGCGTCCAGCACGTAGACCTCCGAGGGGTTCCTCAGGCTTCGGGAGTTCTTCCGGGGGTTCGGAACCCACCTCGGCGGTTGGTAAAGCTTCAGGGGTAGGCTTCGGGGACTGTAAAGCTGTTCCTCCAGCAGCATCCAGACGCCCACACAAGGCCTGTCCCCTGAAAACCTCCCAGCCAGTCCCTCAGGGATGGACGTGGGGGCCAGGATGGGTTGGAAGCCGAGCTTCTCAAACTCCTCCACGAACATGTTCCCGAGCGTCGTCAGGAGGCCCACGTAGGGTGGGGTGTAAAGCCAGAAACCCTCGGCCGGGAGCTCCTTAACCCACCCGAGCTCCACGGCCACCATCGTCGGGTCGTCCACGAACGGAGTCCTCTTCATACGGCTCCTCCTACCCCTCGAGGGCTGTCTGACGAGCCTCTTCGTCGAGGACTTTATGATTGCCACTACCCTGTCCGGGAGGCCTGTCTCGACCTCCTCGACGGACATCGGCTTCAGCAGGACCCTCAGAACCCTCCCGTCCCTGAGGGAGGCGTTCAGAACCTCCGGGATGCTGCATACCCTCGACGGGAGGTTCGACGGCATGGCTTCGTCAAACCTTATCGTAGCCCTAAGCTCCTCCACCTCGACGTGGACGGACTCCGCCTCAGCCTCCTCCAACAACTCTTCGACGCACTCCAGAGCCGACATGACGGACTCCGAGATGCTTCCCCAGGTCTCCAACTCGGCCGTGACGAGGTGGCCGGAGACCTCCACGGACTCCACGTTTCCGTCTCTGATTCGCTTGTTCATCTCCTCGACGAGCCTCGGAACGTACTCTCTGAACTCATCGAGGGGTTTGGAGGCGGTCACGGACAACCTGGCGTGGGCTTTAAACTCCACTTTTGAACCCCCTCAACGCCTCTATGGCCCTCTCGGCCGAGTGTACGCACGCCAGAAGGTCGTCCAGCGTCGCCACGAGGGACTCGACGCCCCTACGGCACTCGATGACCGTGTACAGCCTACGGCCCTCAGACCACGTTTCGACCTTCAGGCCTTCGGGGGCTTCGAGGTTGTCTGGGGAGACTGCCTCGGCTACGGCCCTGGCCTCCAGCTCGTCCCTGAACTCTATCTCGACTTCGGCCCTCAACCCCTCTGACCACCTATCTCATAGTCCACGAGTCGGATGAACCTGTCCTCGCAGCCCTTCGGTATGAAGGCCCCAGCCGCTATGTCGTGTCCCCCACCCCTGCCACCGCACTCTGAGGCGGCCTTCATCATGGCAACACCCAGGTTCACCTTCATGTCTTCCCTCGCCCTCCCCGAAGCCTTGACCATGCCCGGTTCCTCCCTCATGTCGGCAAGGGCGATGACAGGCTTGTCCTTCTCCAGTATGCCTGAGGAGAGTATGATGGAGGCCACGACGCCTATTATCCTGTCGTCTATCTGCGAGCCTGCCTTGAGGTAGTATACGTTGTCCAGCTCCCTTATCATACCGCCCTCCCAGGCCAGCCTCAAGCCCTCGGCCACGGCCCTCCTGTATGCTATGAGGGTCTCCTCAGCCTCCTTGAACGCCCTACCCCTGTCCCCCATGCAGACCGCCACGCCGACGCCCATCTTACCCATCCTGGCGCATGCGTTCAGCAGCGAGGCGTACTCTCGGCAGTCCCTCAACGGCGTCCAATCCTCCTCCCCCACAAGCGTGTACACGGTCCCTATCAGCTCGTGCGCCACGTCCGGCTTGACGCCCCTGCTAGCCAGGTACTCGGCTATCCCGGACACTATGCGCCTCTTCTCCTCCATCGAAAGGTCCCTAACCGCCCTCCAGCGTCCGTCCACCTCGACCTCCACGCCGATGCGCTTCAGCAACGCCAGGCAGGCGTCCTCCCTACCGCTAAGGCCTGGCAGGAAGGGGGAGGTGGTGTAGGCCATGGCCACGTAGACGGGTCTCGTCTCATGCCCGTAGAACAGGAGGTCGGTGGACACCTTCAGCAGACCCCTCTCCACAGCGTCCCTGACGATCATCTCGTTCACACCCGTGAGGGACTTCCTGTCACCCTTGTCCTGCCTGTCTCCCAAAGCCCCCACGACGGCGAGCGGGGCAAGGTCCTTGTTCGCCTCATCCAGCCCGACCGCCGTGAGGTACGCCAACCCCGCCCCACTCACCTCCCTGCTACCGTCGAGGCCATGTATTCTCGGGTTGACGTGTACGATGTTGGCGGCGTCGGCCTCTACGGGTATGTGGTGGTCGAGTATCACGAACTCAGCCTTGTCCGTGTAGTTGGATATGATGTCGAGGTAGCTTCCACCCATGTCAGTGAACACTATCAGCGTGGGCTTCGGCCTCTCGGAGAGCAGACTCTGCATCAGGTCTTCGTCCACCTTACGCTCTATGGACGCCCTGAAGAATCTGACGCCGAGGCGGTAGAGCGCTTTGCTCATTATTCCACACGCAGACAGGCCGTCCGCGTCGAGGTGTGAGACTATTCGGACTACGCCCTTCTCGACGTGCTCTCTTATCAGGTCGACGGCCTCTCCGACGGCGTTCAGCAGCTCTCTACGGCTCACAGAGGTTATGTTGGGAAGGGGTTAATATACTCTCGGCTTCAGCTTCGGCATGACGGCCTCCTCTATCCACCTCAGACCCTTGTCCGACAGGCGGTATATGGGCTCCCCCTCGACAGGCCTGTACACCAAGCCCCTCTTGACCATTTCGTGTATCCTCGCCCTGGCCACGGCCTTGAACCCGCTGCGTCTGAGGATTTCCCTTATCTCCTTCAGCGTCATGGAGTGGTTCTCGGACATGTAGAGTATTATGCCTATGGCCTCGTACTGGGTCAACCCGTCGTTGAAGACGAGTCTCAAACCGTCCCCGTCGTCCCGCAGGATGGAGTTCATGACCTCACGGCACCCGTTGTCCCTCATCTGAGAAGCTATCCTCCTGGCCTCGTCCACGAGTCTGCCGTCCACTCTCCTCAGCGTTTCGAGGAGCTCCTCGGGTGTGCTGGCTGACACGACGAGCTCCCCGAATCCGAGGTCTATCTTCACCTGGAGTTCGGAGACCAAACCTCATTCACCCTGGTGGACGAGGTAGTACACGTATCCCTTCTTCGTCTTGTAGCGCTTAATCTTACCCTTCTTAACCAACCATATCAGAACGCCCGACAGGGTTGTCTTGGGGCAGTGCATGGCGTTGGCCTCCAGGGCCTCCCTGATCTCCCTGAGGGTTCTGGGGGTTCTACCCCAGCTCGTGGAGAGGAGCTTTATTATTGCCTCGCTGTACGTCTTGGAGGGCGTTATTATCGGGTACCCGCCTCCGGCGTTCTGCGTCGACTTCTCCCTCCTCTGGGATGTAAGAGCCTTGAGCACGTCCTCAAGCTCTCCGAGAAACCCCATGACCTCCTCCTTGAGGCCGCTTACCTCGACCTCGTATTCGCCGACTCTTGTCCTGATGGTCATCTGTATCGTCATTTTCCGCAAAAGTCTGGGAACCTCTAATCTTAATACTATTATTTTTCACGTTCCGTATAAGAGCGGGTGCTCCAACCTCCCGAAACCTGCATGAATCTATGAACAGCCTCGATTTCTCAGCCTTCTTCGGGTATAACCTTCTCCAACTCTTCCCTCAGTATTTCATAAATCATGTTAGCCTTAGCCCTACCCCGCAACTCCCTCATAACCTCCCCCATCAACGGCTTAACCGCCCTCGAACCCAACCTCCTAACCAAGTCCATACGCTCCCTGACCAAAGCCCTAACCCTGTCCGCAACCTCCTCACGGGACAGCATCCTCAAACCGAGCTTCTCAACAGCCTCCTCGGCCGTGGAGCCGGGATGCTCAGCAAGCCACCTGAACACGTCAGGGACGGCCTCCTTGGCCATGACGTCCCTGTCCACGAGCGTGAACACATCCTCGATGACGGTGTCTGTAAGCGCCTCCACGTTCACCCCATCGCGTCTGAGGCTCACGAAGGTCTCGGTCAGCGTGGCGGCTATGAAAGAGGGTGCGACGGCGGTCTTGGAGGCTATCCTCTCGAAGAGGCTTAGGTACCCTGAGTCCACCAGCTTCCACGCCAGGACCTCGTTTATCCCGTACTTGGAGACGACCCTCCTGACCGTCTGGTCCGGCATCTCCGGGAGCATGGACCTAACCCTCTCGACACGCTCCGGGGTGATCACGATGGGCGGTATGTCCGTCTCGGGGTACATCCTCGCTGCTCCAGGCCTAGGCCTCATGTACCTCGTCGTCCCGTCAGGGTTGGCGGCCCTCGTCTCGCTTGGAACACCCAAGACGGCTTCCCTCGCCCTCTCCACCACAGCCTTCAGGGCGTCCACGCAGTTCTCCCTCGGAGCGGCTACGAACACGGCCGCGTCCAGCTCGGACGCTCCGACGGCCTTGAGGACGGCTTCCTTCTCTCGTTCGGCTATTCCGTAGGCTGGGAGCTCATCTGTGTGGAATATCCCCCCGACGCGGCCCCAGAACATCGCCCTCTCGGCCATCTCGGTTCCGAGTCGTCTGCCTGGACATATCTCCTTTCCTATGAGGCCTGAGAAGCCTGGGAGCTTGACGGCCATGACCACTCCGCCCCGCTTTAGGGCATTTCTGATAACCCGGCTCTTAGAGTCCTTGAACACGTCTGTGACGTCTACGAAGTCCTCCCGGATGTTCTCGGGCTTGATGCCTCTACGTCGGAGTTCGTCCCTCATCTCCAGGAGCGAAAGCTGTCTCATCACCTCGTACTCGACGACTTTGGGAAGGAGCTCTAGCTTCTGGACGCCCTTGATTTCTATGAGGGCTCCGTCCCTTATGGACACGTTGAGGTCCTGCCTTATCGTCCCTATGCCCCTCTTAACCCGTCCCGTGGCCCTCAACAACCTCCCTATGGCCAGGGCGACCCTACCGACCTCCTGAGGCGTCTCCAACACAGGAGCCGTGGTCACCTCTATCAGCGGTATTCCGAGCCTGTCTATCCTGTACCTGACCGTCATACCCTCCTCCCCAACCTTCCTGGCTGCGTCCTCCTCCAGACATATGTGCTGTATCGGAACGCGCTTCCCGTCCACGACTATCTCCCCGCCGAGGGCTACCACACACGTTCTCTGGAAGCCCGTCGTGTTGGAGCCGTCTATGACGACCTTACGCATGACGTGAACCTCGTCCACAGGCCTGGAGCCGAGCATGAGGGCGACCATGAGGCATATGTCGAGGGCCTCCTCGTTCAGGGGGCCGGGGGGCTCCTCGTCCATCTCGACCAGGCAGGAGGTTCTCTCCGTGGCCTCGTACACGATCGTCTTACCCTTCTCGAACTCGAACAGGGCCGCCGGGTCCACCTCACCCAACTCGCTCTGGGTTGGCCTGAGCCTCCTCACGAACGTGAACTCCGGCTCACCCTTGAACAGCTCTGGGGGGCACTTACAGAACAGCTTGTGCCTCGTGTCGAGCTCCTGGTGTATCTCCAAACCTACCTTGAGGCCTATCTCACGATAGTCAACCAACGAGACTCACCCCGTACTCGGTTCTGGGTGAAATCTCGTGGGCTATGTTCTTCCTCATAAGCCTCACAGCCTCCTCCGGGTCGTCCGTCTGTCCGAGAACCCACATCAGCTTGACGAGGGCCGTCTCGGGTAGCATGTCCTCCAGGGGGACGACGCCTATGGCCAGCAGGTCCCTACCCGTGTCGTAAACGTTCATGTTCACACGACCCCAGATGCACTGGGAGGTCATGAACACGAGGACCCCCTCGCGGACGGCCCTCCTGAGGGCGTCGTAGCAGTACCTGCCCACATGGCCGAGGCCGGTGCCCTCAAGGACGATGCCCCTGTACCCCTCATCCACGAGCCACTCTATCAGGCCTGGGTTAAACCCAGGGTGAAACTTGAGCAGGGACACCCTCTCCTCGAACCTGTCCAGAACCTGGAGCTCCCCCTCCCCACGAGGCCTGTAGTCGTCCAGAATCATCTCCACACGGCCTTCCACAACCCTGGCCAGGGGCTTCGAGTTCACGGACCTGAAAGCCCACCTACCGCTCGTGTGACACTTCCTCACCTTCGTACCCCTGTGCAACAGGACAGCCCTGTCCGAAGTGTCCTCGTGCATCGCCACCACAACCTCGGCGAAGGGGGCCCTAACCGCCGCCGTGACCGCCCCGATGAGGTTCAAAGCGGCGTCTGAGCTCGGCCTGTCCGAGCTTCTCTGTGAACCCACGAGTATCACGGGGCATGGAAGTCCTCTGAGGCTGAAGCTGAGGGCTGCGGCCGTGTAGCCCATCGTGTCCGTTCCATGGGCCACTACGACGCCTTCAGCGCCCTTGCGGATGTGCTCGGCCACCCTCCTGGCTATCTGGGACCAGTGGCTTGGAGTCATGTTCTCGCTGTAAAGGCTGAAAAGTATGTCCGCCTCTATGTTCGCTATCTCGGAGAGCTCTGGGACGACGCTGTACAGGTCCCTGGCTGAGAGGGCCGGATGTACGGCGCCCGTCCTGTAGTCCACTCGGCTGGCTATCGTCCCTCCCGTGCTGACTATCGAGACCCTCGGAAGCCCTTCCCTACCCTTCGGTGGGGGCGGAGGCCTGAAGGCGGGCTTCTCAGCCTCCCCAAGGCGCTCGACCGTCATGTCCGGTGTGACGCGGATTCCTATGTTATACCCACTCTTCAGCTTTAACACGATGTGTGCATCATCCGCGTACTCGGATCTGGGCATGAGCACCCCCTTGTAAGTGAAGCCATTCTTGGTTACCTTGAGGAGATCGCCTATGGATGCACCCGCCTTCTCCAAAACCTCCCTAGCTGGTCCCCTGTAACCTGTAAGCTCGAGGGGCATTCAAGATCAGACTACACAGCCTTGAAGTTAAGCGTTTTCCCAGACGCCAAGAATACTCAACCATGGAAAACAGGGCGTTCTAATACAATTATTTTTAAATCATGCTTTGGAGATTTCGAGTGAGAAATGGCTAGTTACATTATCTGTGGGGGTTCGGCTTCCACATCACGCTCACTGGAGTGTCCCTTCATACTCAGTCTATGGGAGGGTTGCTAAACTTGATCGTACTGACGATCTCGTTGATCCTGATGGCCATAATGCTATTCTGTGCACTCTACCATGCACCCATAGTCGTCACCGGCGTATTCGGGAAAGACCCCCATGAAACCTACCGCAGAAGCGTCGACGATCCGCCGATGGTCTCGGTGATAGTCCCGGCTAGAAACGAGGAGACCGTCATAGGACGTTGTCTCAACGCTCTCCTGAACTCGGATTACCCAAAGGATAGGCTTGAGATAATCGTCGTGGATGGGGCCTCTACCGACAGGACGTGGGAGATATGCAGGGAGTTCGAGAAGGCTCATCCCAACCTCATCAAAGCAATAAGGGAAAAAGAGGCGAGGGGGAAGCCCGCAGCCCTCAACCTCGCCCTCAAACACGCCAGAGGGGAAATAATCGCCGTGTTCGACGCTGACAGCGTCCCGGCGAGGGATACGATATCCAAAGCAGTCGAGAAGTTTAGCAACCCGAGAGTGGCCGCGGTTCAGGGGAGGCTTTTCAGCCTCAACGAGGATGAGAACATGTTCACGAAGCTCGTGGCTTTGGAGGAGAACGTCTGGAACCGGGTGATCGTCCGAGGCCGGTGGAGGCGTGGGCTTTTCGTACCGCTGTTCGGGACGTGCATGTTCATCAGAAGGAGCGTGTTGGACGAGGTGGGGGGTTTCGATGAGAACTCGTTGACGGAGGATGTGGACCTGGCGGTCAAGATAGCCGAGAGGGAGTACAAGACCGTCTATGTGGATGATGCTCTCTCTGGGATAGAGACCGTCTCCAACGTCACGTCGTATTTCCACCAGAGGCTTAGGTGGTTCCAGGGTTACATGAGGACTTTGATCAAGTATGGATCCCTCATGAAGAAGCCGTCGCTCAAGACTGTCGACATAGAGGTCGCCCTGTCTGGACCATACCTCATATCCCTCACCTTCTTCAACTACCTATGCTGGATCCTGTACTCGGTTTTACCACACAACTCTACTGTCGTCTCCCAGCTTGTACCGCTCGTGCTGGGAGCTATGCTCACGACGGTGTCCTTGCTGGTGGCAGGCATAATCTTGGTATGTTACACAGGATCCAGAAAACCCATGAACCTCCTTTGGATACCGTTCGTGCAGGCGTATTGGATTCTGGAAAGCTTCGTAGCCACCGTGGCTCTGATGAACACTGTGTTCCTCAGGAGCGGTAGATGGGTTAAGACGAAGAAGACGGGTAGAGTCACGGTCGACTTGAATTCCCTCATCTCCGGCAAAAGATCAGTCGAGATATAGTCGGAAGAAGGTTTCCTGAGAACGGTGGGGTTCTTTTAGTGGACTGTCCTTAAACTTTGCCCCTCTCCCCTACGAGAGTCCTAGTGTTCAGTGTCTTTATGCCTCTCTTTACGGAGGCTTCCGAAAGTCTTTCGTCGTCTGTAACTAGGATTCCGTCCGTCTTCTCTGCTATCGTGAGGTACGTCGAGTCGTAGTAAGTGATGTTTAGCTCCGAGGCGTTCTTCAGCACGTCGGTGATTAGGTTTCTGATGTCCACGGTTTCCATAATGTCCAGGAGGGCTGCCATAAACTCTAGCGCCTTGAGGGCTTCTTCATGGCTTAATCTCTTAAGCAACGTACATTCCTTCCAAAGGGCGTTTCCTATCTCATAGATCGCCAGATCTGCCGTCATTCCTCCCCTGACGATGTCGACTGCTTTCTCTCCGAGGTCCCTTGCGAGAATGAGGAGGCTGCTTGCGTCGAAGACGTAGCTCACCGTTCATCCCTCGCCTCTCTGATGGTTCGGACGATCTCCTCCTTCGGTATCTTGTTGAGTATGCGGCTGACCTCCCTCGCCAGCGCTTTCAGCCGCTCTTCCTCCCTCCGTCTGACCTCCGCCTCCAGGGCCTCCCTTATGACACGGCTGGCGTTTATGTTAAGCCTACGTATCTTCTCCTTCAGCTCCTTAGGGATCTTCGCGGTTATCGTAACACTCATTTCGTATCACCATATAGGTAATTACGAAAGAGGCATTAAAAATTTGGACATACCGCACTTCAAGTCATGTACGACAGGCGAGACTCCCATGAGCGTGTTCAGAGGGGTCGGAGGTTCTACCTCGATATTTCGAGTATGAGTGCCTTCCGCCTCATGAACCCGAGGATGGCTGAGACTACGAATATGACGGCTGCGCATATGACTATGCAGCACCCGACGGGTAGGTCGAGTATGAAGCTTACGGCGACGCCTGCCACCGCTGACAGGGCTCCCATCAGGGCGGATATGGCGACTATCTTCTTCACGTCCTCGGATACCTGGAGGGCTCCGGCCGCGGGTAGGTAGAGGAGTGAGAAGACGAGGAAGCCTCCCACGAGGGTTAGGGAGAGCGTTATCACGACTCCTGAGATGGCGAGAAGCGAGTAGACGTAAGGCTTGGTGTCGAGGCCCTCGGCCTCCGCGAGCCTCCTGTCGAAGAGTATGGGGGTCAGCCTACGCCAGGTTAGGGTGAAGAAAAGGGTGCATAGGAACGTGAGCGTGGCGAGTAGTATGAGCTTGTCCAGGGAGACCGCCAGGACGCTACCCCACAGTATCTTCCCAACCCTCTCGGTCATCAGGACCTGGCCTGGAGCCAGGACTATGAACAGGAACGTCAGGGCGTTGTAGACTGAGAACAGCGTCATCGAGACGATGTCTATCGGAAGCTCGAGCGTGTCCGCCAGGGGTCCGAGCACGACCGCGGTCAGGAGGGCCATGAGCAGCCCAAGTAGCGTGGAGTCTAAGCCCATGAGGAGGCTGAGGGCGGCCCCTGCCAGAGCTCCATGGGCGACTGCGAACACCATCGTGCTCAACTTCATCCTGTTGCACAGTACCCCCACCGCGGAGCACATCGAGCCTGAGAGGGCTCCTGAGAGCAGGGCCACGGTGAGCAGCGGTATCATCCCAGGTCCTCCACTCGGACTATCCTGCCCGAGTTCATGTAGACGACTCTGCTGAGGCCACGGAGCTCCACGTTCCTATCGTGGCTTACCAATAGTATCGTCACACCCGCCTTGTTCAGGCTTGGGAGGAGCTCCCCGGCTATGTAACGCCTCGAATCCTCATCCTGGGAGCTGAAGGGCTCGTCCAGCAGGAGGACCTCAGGCTTCCTGAGTATTGCCCTGGCGAGCATGGCCCTCTGCTGCTGGCCTCCGCTGAGCCTGCCGAACGGAATTTCCGCCAGCTCCGCTATGCCCAGCATCTCCATGACCCTGTACGCCTCCTCCACGTCCTCCTCAGTTACATGACCCATGGGCCTTAGAGATGACAGGCCCATCAGGACGACCTCCTTAACCGAGAAGGGCTCCCAGGCAGGCCTGACAACGTCCTGGGGCAGGTAGGAGCACCTCTTCCTCGCCTTATGACCCTCCTTCGAGACATCGTGTCCGAGCAGGTAGACCTTGCCCCGCCTCGGCTTAAGAAGGCCTAGTATCGTCTCAAGCAGGGTCGTCTTACCAGAGCCGTTGGGGCCGCATATCAGGACGTAGCTTCCACGCTCCACCGTGAGGTTTATGTCCCTTATGGCCGGCCTACGCTCACCTGAATAATACGTCGAAACTCCTTCGAGCCTTACGGCCTCCGTGAGGCGTTCGCTAAGCTCTTGAACCTCCAGGCCTCCTCACCCTGAGGGCGTAGGCTATCACGACAGCCTCGGCGACCACGACGGCTATGAGGCAGTAGGTGGCGGTGCTGTACACCCTAAGCAAAGACTTGACGGATGAGAGCTCAACCATCACCTCGTGGTGCTCCAGGGCTGTCGAAAGCTGCTCTGCGTTCCACAGGTACATGGCCGTTATGTTGTTCACGTCGGGCTCCGTTCCGGGGAAGTTCGTCAGGACTACGTGGACCGCCCCTATCTGCTCGGCCAGGTACTCGCCGAACTCCGTGCCACTCTGGAGGTTGTCTATCACCAACGCCACGTCCTTGGACTTTCCGACGGATATGAGCTCGCTGACGTCCTCGGGGGACAGAGTCTCAGGAGGCGGGTAAGCCTTCACGACGTTGAACCCGAGCTGGGAGACGAAGCCAACCTGCCACTGCATGCATATCACGTTCGTCTGGTTTGCACCCAGCTCCTGGAGCTCCTCCTTGATCCGGCTGAAAGTCTGGTTCACCTCTGAGAGAGCCTCGTCGAGCCTGTCCGAAACATCCAAGCCAAGATACTTCTCCAAGGCGTCGGCGACTTTGCAGTAATAGTTCTTAGCTCCGCTCGGGTTGTTCCAGGGGCCGCCTATCTTGACGAGAGTGGCGTTCGTCCGAGAGGCCTCCACGAGCTCCTCGACCCAGGGCTCGAACCCATGGTAGAATATCAAGTCCGCCTCCCCCACCGCATACACGTCGCTCGGCTTCACGTCGTAGTGGCCCGGACATATCGACGGACTGGCTATGACCTGAACGTCCACAGAGTCTCCGGCGAGCTCCTGGACTATGCTACCGAACACAGTCGTGCTGCACACCACGAGCGGCCTGTCTCCGTGCAGGGGCCTCAACGGAGCTGAGCTTGTAAGACCGGCCGACAGAGACAGGATCAGGAGCGCTGTCACGACGGTTAGCGCGGCTACGGTATTACCGACTCTGTTCATGGTAACACCCAAAGCTTTTGCTCATGTACCGTAATAAAGCTTTCGGTAAAAGTGTGAAAGGCTGTGGAGGACTCGATTTTCGGGTAAAGCCTTATTATTCAGCAATCCTAGATGGGGTGTTGTGAGAACTATACGGGAGGGTGGGGAGAGCAGGTAGATTTGTATTCCTTTATTCCCTTTCGTCTGGCTAGAGAAGCGGTAATAGAGGTTTAAGTTCTTTAGCCGTCAGTTTGTCTTGGAATGGCACGCATATATTGTTGGGTTTTGGAGCGTGAGGTTGAAGTTAACGGGGATTGCAGGATGAGGTTTGGTGGTGGAAGTAAGGGCGTGATCAACGTGTGCCCGTGGAAGAACAGTAGGATATGCCCGCTTAGGGTTATGAAGGGCGAGACTAGCGAGTTATGAGTTATTTCAACCGCTTATGATGTGTTCCCGTGTAATTTCCGGCAACTCTCCATCCTTCTGGCTTTGATCGTGTGCTTAAAAGAAGCTCGTTTCAGCCTTTTTCTGAGGTACCTCCCTCGTTTTATATTCCTTCATCCGGATGTTCGTGATAACCTTGCTTTCAGCTTCATCATCCCCATCCCGTTTTAGGGTCGCCTAGTAGTTTGGGTGGGTCAGCGGACGCCATCCATCGTTCTTTTGGAGTTATGCCAGCTAAAATATTCTGTGCCTTGGAGTTCGTTGACGTGTGGACAGAAGGTTTCTTTTCGTTTGAAGTTGCATGTTACGCCCAAAAGTTCAGATGAGGCTTTTCATCTTTTCAACTCGAAAAGTTGAGAGTCAGTCCTAATTGACCAGAAATTTATCCAGATTTTGCTACGAATTATAATGATGGAGTTGGTGCTGTATGGCTAAGATTATCCGCGTTCGCTACGAGGGGGGTGTGCTGAAGCCTTTGGAGAAGCTTGATCTTAAGGAGGGTGAGAGTGTCAGAGTTATGGTGCTTAGAGACGCTCGTGGTCTCAGCGAGGTGATTGAGAAGATCTCTAGGGAGTATCGGGACGTTGGGGAGGATCCGTTGAAGGTCTTGCTAGAGGGACGTAGATGATAGTGTTCGATACGTCAGTGTTTGTGGACGCTATCATCCCCTTTGACTGTGAGCGTCACCGCATGAGCGCTACTGTTTTAGACGCGGTCTCGAAGAGAGGGCTGGAGGTTTTCGAGCCTAAGTTGCTGGTGATTGAGCTGTCTGCTGTACTAGCGAGGTGTAGACCCAGAGGTGTTGTTGTGAATCATGTTAACGAGGTGATGAGGTACGTGAACGTAAACGTAGTGGAAATGGAGAACTGCATGAAACAGCCCTCAGTGTAGTCTCCCCTCTTTAGTTGGTAGGGGTTCACCTCATCTAGGGATAATTGATCTATGGTCGAGCTTCATGAATTATCTCCTTTATTCTTTTGACAAACCGTTCAGCCTTATTCACTATTTTAGTGACAGCTTCTTCTCCGAAGTTTGCGTATATGTCGTAGGTACTCGCCTGCCTCATCTCGAAGGCTTCGCTCAAATCTCTTCCAAACTCTTTCTCTAATAAGCCCGTGATGATGATTTCTCTCCCAAGTAGCTCCCTCAAACCTTTATGGGTTTTAGGTGGTCTAATGCCCTTTAATGCTAGTATTGCTTGGGATGCGTGGAACATGGCATAGTAGGCGCTGTTTATAGCAGATCTAAGCCTTGAATGCTCTAGGCAGAGCTTAGCATCGGCTAAGAATTCATCTGCCAGTTCCAAGCATCTTCTCACGTATTCTCTTGAAGGTTCCGTCGTCATACAGGGCAACTCCATCCTTCAAAACTTCATAGATGAAGGGTGAGCCGACCTTAATCCTGTGCTCAATCTCCTCCTTAGTGTAGTAAATGGGCGTTATAAACGTCTCAAAACGGTTCTCATAATCGATCTCGTAGCCGATCTCCGTGATTATGCTCCTGATCTCTTTGTCCTTTCCCACGATCAACACGTCGATGTCGCTTTCCTCTCC
>CBFDTC010000016.1:0-18401 GCA_965612785.1 Candidatus Bathyarchaeota archaeon | reverse complement strand
TCGTACCACTCCATCCTGTCGAACCTTATGCCCCTGCCGGAGAGCATCTCCAATACTTCGTCTACTGAGGCTTTGAGGGTGTTTATCCTAACAGTCCTCGGAAGGGGCTGCCTAACACACCGCATGAACTCGTCGAACCTTGGAATTATCTCCCTGTACCTCTTCAGCACCCTTTCAGCGTTTTCGAACAAACCTCTCCAATACAGAATAGAGGTGTGGGAGAAAAATAAGAAGGTGGCCCTTACTTGCCCATCAAGTACCTGTGTATCCCCATAGCAGCCTTCTTAGCGTCTCCCATAGCCGATATGACGGTTGCGGCTCCGGTGACTATGTCTCCAGCTGCGAAGACACCTTTCATGGTCGTTTCCATGGTCTCCTCGTTCGTGATGACAACCGTACCCCACTTCGTGAGCTTTATCTCGTCGGTGCCCCTCACGGCGGTCGGGTTCGGCCTCTGCCCTATCGCAATCACGCACGTGTCCGCATCGAAGAGGAAGTCCGACCCGGGCACAGGTATCGGCCTCCTCCTACCCGTCTCGTCGGGCTCACCCAGCTTCATCTTTATGCACTTGACGGCCTTAAGCCAGCCCCGCTCATCCCCTACAAAGCCAACAGGCTGGGTCAAGAACTTGAACTTCACACCCTCCTCCTCGGCGTTCGCTATCTCCTCGGCCCTGGCAGGCATCTCAGCCTTCGTTCTCCTGTACAACACCGTCACATCGGCTCCAAGCCTCAGGGAGCACCTAGCGGCGTCCATGGCCACGTTTCCGCCTCCTATGATGGCCGCCTTCTCCCCAACCCACACAGGCGTGTCGTACTTCGGGAATGCGTAGGCCTTCATCAGGTTTATCCGTATCAGGAACTCGTTAGCGGAGTATATGCCACACAGGTTCTCTCCAGGAACGCCGAGGAACCTCGGCAGACCGGCCCCCGTGCCTATGAACACGGCGTCGAAGCCCTCATCCGTTAGGAGCTCTTTAATCGTGTACAGCTGTCCTATCATACAGTCCGTCCTTATCTCCACCCCAAGCTTCTTCACGTAGTCCACCTCAGCCCTGACGATCTCCTTAGGAAGCCTAAACTCCGGAATACCGTACATCAACACGCCTCCAGGCTCGTGGAGAGCCTCGAATATGACGACCTCGTGACCCAGCTTGGCCAAGTCGGCGGCGGCTGTGAGACCCGCTGGGCCGGACCCTATCACGGCAACACGTTTACCCGTGGAAGGTTGTATTTCCGGGATCTCGACACCGTGCTCCCGCTCCCAGTCCGCCAGGAAACGTTCAAGCGCCCCGATAGACACGGGGTCACCCTTCCGACCCAGTACGCATCCCGCCTGGCACTGACGTTCCTGCGGGCAGACCCTTCCGCATATGGCTGGGAGGCTGTTCTTCTCCTTTATCTTGTTTATGGCCTCCCTGAACTTCCCCTCTCTGAGCAGTCTTATGAAGGCAGGTATGTCTATGTGTACGGGACAGTGCAGCACACACTGCGGTTTTTTGCACTGTAGACACCTTTCAGCCTCTTCTATGGCCTGCTCCTCCGTGTAGCCCAGCGCCACCTCGTTGAAGTTTCTTATCCTTACCTCCGGAGGTTGCTTCGGCATGGGAACGGCCTTAAGCCTGATCCGCTTACTCAACATCACCACCTCCCATACGCTCGTACATCATACAAGCCACCTTCTCCTCAACCAAGTACATACGCTTCCTACGCTCCAGTTCATCGAAGTCCACCAGGTGGCCGTCGAACTCAGGGCCGTCCACGCAGGTAAACTTCGTCTCACCACCCACCAAGACCCTACACGCCCCACACATGCCCATTCCGTCGACCATTATCGGAGTGAGGTGGACCATCGTCTTAACTCCGTAAGGCTTCGTGAGCTCACAAACCTTCTTCTGGATCGGAACCAAACCGCAGACGACGACCCTGTCAACCCCTCGTTCGAGTATCTCCTTCAGGAAGTCTATTCCCTGATAACCCTTGGACCCGTCGTCCGTACTGACGTAGTACTCATCGCACACAGCCTTGAACCTCTGCTCGAACACGAGGAGGTCAGCTCTCCTTGCGTTGTTGATGCCTATCACGTAGTTTCCCGCCTTTTTGTATGCTCCGGCGAGCAGGGACGCCGGCGCCGCAAAAACCCCTGAACCTATGCAAACGACCTTGCCGTATTTTCCTATCTCAGCTGGCTTTCCTAGGGGCCCGAGTACGTTGAGTATCTTGTCGCCTACGTTGAAAGTACCTAGCTGTTTTGTGGTCTTCCCCGTCTCCTTAAACACTATTGTGATCGTACCGGCTTTAGGGTCGTAGTCGGCTACGGTTAACGGTATCCGCTCCCCCTCCTCGCAGATGCGCAGGATTACGAACTGACCTGGCCTTACCTTCCTAGCTATTTTAGGCGCCAGGATCTTGAGGAGTTTAATCTTAGGAGCCACCTCCCTCTTCTCGACTATCTCAAACATCCCCCATCACCTCCCGATCAGGTTGGAAATTCTGTTCGAGAAGTCTGACAGTATGTCTCTGAACTGGTTGGGATAGACTGGTCTGGCTCTGTGAATTTCAAACCTTTCGTCCATCCCAAGCTTGTAGAGTAGCTTCTTCAAAGCCACCACCCTGTTCTCAGCGATCTCAGTTCCCTTCTCCAGCTTACAAGCATCTTCCGGACAGGCGACCACGAGTACTCCGTCGAAGCCGGACAACAGCGCCTCCACGACCCATGCGGGATCGAGTCCCTTTAGGCACGGTATCTCTATCACGGCGACGTTTTCGTCGTAGAGTCCGTCCCTAAGTCCGTCCAGGGCGGAGAATTCAGACCACTGGCACACGAAAGCGAGTATGGCCGGCTTTCCATGCGTGTTCGTTTTGATGAGTGAGGCGTATTTGTGTATTCGTTCGGAAACGCTGTCGTAGTCGTAGCCGTCCAAGTAGATGGCCTTATGCGGACATACTGTTCCACACGCTCCGCACCCCACACAGAGGTCGGGGTCTACGGTCGGCGTTCCACCAGGCGCTATCTCGATGGCGTCGTAGGGGCATATGAACCCGCATTTTCCGCACCCCACACAGTTCTCAGTCACATAGACGGGCTTCATCGGGTTCGTGTAGCACACCACGGTATCCTCTGGGAAGCCCAGCGTTTCCAGCAGACTGTTCAGGAGGTGCAGACGTCTACTGTTGACCTCGCTTCCACGCTTAAACCTGCAGTACTCATCCCCGCACTGTACGACCACCACTTTCTCGACGCCCATCCTCAACGCCTTCAAGTAGAACTCCGGAGGAACCCTACCAGCGCAGGGAACTCTCAACAGTATGTAGTTCTCAAACCCCTGCTCGGCCAGGAACTCCCTCACCTTACCGCTTGGCGGCGGGCTTACGCCACGGCAGACCACTGCCAAGGTCTTAAACCCAGTTTCCTTCATACGCTTTTCGACGTATGAGAGCAGCGAGTCCGGATCGTAGTACAGGAGCTCTATGGCCGAGGCGGGACAGGCGCTGTGGCACAGCCCACAAACCTGGCATTTTTCGACGTCCAGTATCAGCCTTTCCTGCTCTTCATCGACTTCTATGGCGTCGAAAGGACACACAGAGGAGCAGACAGAGCAGAGACTACAATTCTCTTCCTTGACGCTTATTGCATACGTTTCAGTCATTATGAATCAACCTCACTCGTCAACAACAAATATAAATTTTTCAATAGCAGTTTCCAGAAGCCAAAAACGAAAAAATTCGGTTCTTAAGCCCTTAACTGGTTCAGAACTTCCAGCAAAACCTCTACCGCACACTTAGAAGCCTCCTTCACCTCGGGGGTCAAGTCACACCGTAGATTCGCGTCCTTAGGCTGGATGACCAGCACAGCCACCTCCGCCCCGACGATTTCCTTCACGAGTTCGCAGAAGACCCTGAGAGACAGGGCATGTGTGGACGGAGCCGGAGTAGCGGTGAGCCTTTCTGCGTCGACGAGCGTGGGTTGACCTGGTTTTAGACCAACCATACCGGCGTCCACGACGAGGACGTGGGTCGGTCTGAAGTCGACTATCTTGTCGATCTGGTTTTCCGGGACGTTTTCGCCGTCTATGAGGAGCACTCTCTCGGATTCGAGTCTACGGGAAAGCTCCCTGACTACCTTTACCCCCACAGAGTCGTCTCCTCTGAACTCGCTCCCCACGCCGACGACCGCAACCCTCTCCGCGTCAGAGAAAAATTTGTTTAATCGCTCCTTAAGCTCTCTCCAATCAGCTAACAGGTCGCCTTGTCTATTCAACCCGTCTTTCGACCACCCTCAAGAGACGGCCTCTATGGTCGTATATTTCAACCCTCAGGGGCATCTCGCCGTAGGCGTAGTGGGAGGCACACGCGATGCATGGGTCGTAGGCCCTGTAGGCCATCTCAACCATGTTTAGCAAGCCCTCACTGACTTCGCCTCCCTTTATGAAGCCTCTGGCCGCGTTCCGTATGGAGGCGCATATGGCAGCGTAGTTGCTGGCCGTCGGGGTTATGACGTTCACATCCCTGATGATGCCGTCCTCGTCGAGCTTGTAGTGGTGTATGAGCACCCCCCTAGCCGCCTCCACTATGCCAACCCCTTCACCCGGCTTGCCGACCGGGTTGCGGATTTTCTGGCTCGTTATCTCGGGGTCCCTCGCCAACTCCACGATCCTCTCTGCGGCGTAGAGTATCTCGATCAGCCTGGCCCAGTGGAACGCCAGGGTCGAGTTCGCCGGTCTGCCCAGGGTCTCGTACATCAGCCTGTACTCCTCATCCGCGAGTGGGGTCGCCATTCCCTCAGCCGCGTTCAGCCTTCCGAGCGGTCCTACACGGTACATCCCGCTCTCAGGCCCGTCCACAAGCCCTTTCCATCCCACCCCTTTGAGGTACGGCATCTTCACGTAGCTCCACTCCACGACGTGTTCGGCTATGACGTCGAGGTACTCGTCTGCGGCGAACTTTACGTACTCGTTCCCCTCAGGGTCTGTTACACGGACCTTCCCGTCGTAGAAGTTCACACGGTTGTTTTCGTCCACGAGACCCATGTTGTAGGTCTCCAACTTGTACACGTCGCTCCTTATCAGGTCCGCGTACCTGCGGTTCTCCAGCACCAGCTCGTGGAAGAGGTTGAGAGAAAACTTCGCGAACTCCACGCACGACTCGCCCAGCTCAAGTATTTTCTGTCTCTCTTCCTCCGTTATGGGCTTGGAGACTCCGCCAGGCAAGCCGCAGACGGGGTGTATGGCTTTTCCGCCGACGATTTCCACGATTTTGTGGCTGTACGCCCTGTGTTTGATGACCCGTCTGACGAGGTCCAAGCCCATCTTCTTCGCTATGCCAACTATGTTCCTCTCCTTCGGAGAGGCTTCGGGGCCGACTATGAAGTCCGGTGCGGCTAGGTAGTAGAAGTGGAGTATGTGATCCATCACCATGTAGGCGCAGTGTAGCAGCTCCCTGAGCTTCTTGGCGGCTGAGGGGGGCTCCACGTTGAAGGCTGCGTCCAGGGCCTTGGCGGAGGCTAGGTGGTGGGCGACGGAGCAGACTCCACATATGCGGCTCAGTATCTGAGGCCCAAGCTCCGCCCTCCGTCCTATGCAGAACTTCTCGAAGCCTCTTAGCTCAGGTAGCTGTAGGTACGCGTTTTCGACGTTGCCTTCTTCGTCCAGGAATATCGTTATTTTTCCGTGTCCTTCAAGCCTCGTCATCGGGTTTATGACGATCTCTTTCCCCTTCATCTCTTCCTCCTCCTGTTGATTATCGAGGATGGGAGCGAGAACGTGTAGAACGTTCCGACCATGTCCTTGAGCTGTCTAACCAAGTCCTCCCCCTTCACGTTCTCCCCCGCTATAGAGGCCAAGGCGCTTATCATGGCCGCCCCCTGATCCGAGACGTCTGGGCACGGGCCTCCACACCCTATGCAGGGCATCCCGGCTTTCGGGCATTTCGCCCCACAGCCTCCACGTGTTGCTGGACCCATGCAGAGTATACCCTGCTCGAGCAGGCATGTTTCGGGGTCTGGGAAAACCTCGTGTGGACGTCGGATCTCTGAGATCTTCTTCTCCGACTTCTTCCTCGGACATTCGTCGCATACAGATTTTTGAGGTGCGAGGACGGAGCCTTTTGGCGGGAGCTTACCTTCGATAAGCCCCTTGACTATCTGTTCTATCGCATGTACAGTCAAATCCGTCTCTGGAGGACACCCAGGAACGTAGTAGTCGACGCTAACAACCTGGTTCAGCGTTTTCACCGTGTCGTAGAACTCCGGTAGCCTCAGCTCTCCTTCAGGAACTTCGGCACGGGTTCCGGGTGTGATTCCGGCAGGGTTGTCCGTGGAGGGGGTTTCTTTGTAGACCTTCGTTAAAATTTCGTCTCTGTCGAACAGGTTTGCGAGGCCTGGAATGCCTCCGATGTAGGAGCACGACCCGTAAGCGACTAGAATCTTCGATTTGCGTCTAAGGAGCTTGGCCATGTACTCCTGTTCATCCAGTCTTATGGCACCGTTGAAAAGGCACACGTCTATGTGTTTGTCCGGCATCTCCTCCACATCCCTGTACTTAACGTCCATGGCTATAGGCCAGAACTCTATGTCTGCCACCTCTATGAGTTCAAGAAGTTTCTCATCGATGCTTATGATGGCCGTGTCGCATCCTCCGCAACTAGCTGCCCAGTAGGCGGCGAGTTTTAATCTCCTTTTTTCTGCGCTCAATCCTTCGCCTCCTTGTATCAAACCTTAACGTAAGTTAATAGTAATTAAATTTTCCATCCAGTTGCGCTCTAAAAGGAGATGTAAGGATGCCGTCTCACTACCCGATTCTCCCTCCACTGTCGGCGGGTTTAAACCCTAACTGCCCTCTTTATCTCGACTAAGGTTCGATGCCTTTTCCTAAAGCCTTTGAAAGGACTTTATAGAAACCTGTTTCGTACTGTATGGCCTTTTTAGGTCTCCTGGCGAGTTCCGCAGGGAGTCCAAGCTTCTCGGCAGCCTTCCTGAGCACGAGCTTCCTCCCGCCGTCTGTGGAGACCTTGAAGTCCGGCGGTATGGAGAGGGAGAGCGACAGTAGACGCTCGTCTACGGCTGGCAGCCTCAGTTCCACCCCTGCTGACGTGCATGCCTTGAAGTCCCTTGCGAAGTTCCTCTCAGGGCTTCTGACAAGGTCGTTCAGCAGTTCTACGGCCGCCCCCTCAGGCCCTTTAGAGCGGTAGGTGCGGACGTGCCTCGAGTATCCGCCGAACATCTCGTCCAAACCCTGTCCGAGAGCAATGACCCTGAAGCCCATCCTGGAGGACTCGACGGCCGCCCTGTGGAGGGGTAGGGCTATGGAAAGGTCCATCAACCCGTCCACCTCGACGGCGTCCGCGACGGGTTTGAGGAGCTCCAGCACCTCCTCCTCTTCCATCGAAACGAGCGTGTAGGGGAGGCCGAGGAGCTCCGCACCCCTCTCCGCGGCCTCGAACACCTTAGAGCCCCTCACGCCCACAGACACCAGCACCACGTCTAAGCCCAGCCTATCTAGCAGCATGGCAGTCAATGAGGAGTCCAAACCTCCCGAGAACCCGACTGCTACAGCCGACAGGTCCCGGGCGCACTCCTCGAAGCACTCGAGGAGGGTCTCCGCAATCCGCTCGACGGCCTCCCCAAAGGTGGATGGAGTACTCGACGGCCTGATCCTCCGTACCCTCTCGAACCTGATTAGCCCACCCTTAGCCTCGGCGAGCCCTCCAGGAGGGAAGGGCTTCGGGTTTAGGCCCATGGCCTTCAGGGGTCTCTTAAGGGTCGAGAAGGCGGCTAGACCCTTATCGACCGCGAAGTACAGGGGTCTAGAGCCCGTCGGGTCCCTGTAGCACAGTATGCTCCTCCCGTCGGTCAGGACAGCTGTGTAGGAGCCTCTCAACCCGCTCACGGCTTCCCTGAAGGCCTTCAGGGGCTTTCCGTGGATGAGCTCCGAAAGGGCGTAAGGCTCGGGGATGCTCGGAGGAGGCCTGAACCTCCCATCCACGACCACCGAGTGGCTTCCGTCCTGTACGGGCTGGTATCCGTCCCTCCTCAAGACCTTACTGAAGCCGTACCCGACGGCCGCCGAGCCGGCTCTTGGAGACTCAAGGCTGTCCAAGCTCCTCGAGACATAGGTTTCTGAGCCCGTGGACAGGCCGTACCCGTCTGAGGGACCCAAAAACCTTAGGGCGTCGAGGACGAGCCTAGGTGCATCTCCCCTCGCCGAGGAGACGGCCAGAAGCCCAGGCAAGGCGGCCTACTTCTCCCCCTCGGACTTCCTCTCCGAAGACTGGCTCCCCGTCTTGGCGACTATGGCCGACAGCGGTTCGAGGAGCTTGGTGAACTCCATCGGGAATATGAACTTCGTGGAGGGGCTCTTCCCTATCTCCTTCAGGGCCTCCAGGTACTGTAGGGCCATCGTGTTCGCGTCCAGCTCCTTGGCCACCGAGAATATCGTCTTCAGGGCCGTGGCGTAGCCCTCAGCCCTAAGTATGGCCGCCTGCCTGTCCCCCTCAGCCTCCAGTATCGCAGACTGCTTCTTTCCCTCCGCGACGAGTATGGCGGACTGCTTCTCACCCTCCGCCTTGGTGACCATGGCCCTCCTGTCCCTCTCGGCGGACATCTGCCTGACCATCGCCTCGGTCACGCTCTTGGGCGGGAGTATCTCACGTATCTCGACGTTCGTCACCTTCACACCCCACCTCTGCGTAACCTCGTCGAGCTTCGCCCTCAGTATCGAGTTTATCTCGTCCCTCTTGGCCAGGATGTCGTCCAGCAGTATGTCTCCGACCACGGCCCTGAGGGTCGTCGTGGCTATGCCGACGGAGGCTCCCGCGAAGTTCTTGACAGACAGGACGGACCTCTCGGGGTCGAAAACCCTGTAGTAGATTAGGAAGTCTATGTCGGTCGGTGCGTTGTCCTTCGTTATGCAAGTCTGGTGCGGGACTTCGATGTAGTTTTCCCTCAAGTCCACCATTATGCCCCTGTCTATTATCGGGACGAGGTAGGTTAGGCCAGGCCCCCTGACGCCTATGTACCTTCCAAGCCTCAGGACGACGAGCCTCTGGTATTCGGGGACTATCCTTATGCCGGAGAGTATGAATGCGACAACGAATATGACGATAACCGCTATGAGAATGACTGACAGGTTCAACATCGCTCTCTAATCCTCCAAAGGCATCACTTTAACTGTAACCCCCTCAACCGATAAAACCTTTACCCTAACCCCAGCCCTGACGGGCAGATCCGACGTCGCGGACCATTCCTCGGCGTCCACGAGGACCACGCCCACGCTTCCTGGGGATATGTCGGTCCTGGCTACCCCCACCTTGCCGACCAGTCTTGAAAGGTCGTGGTACCTCTCCCTCATCGAGAGGACCTTCCTGACGTGGTACATGTAGTACCCGAAGAGGCCTGAGCCTGCTCCTATACACGCCATAAGAAGGTACGTGAAGCCTGTCAGCGACATGAAGGGCTCGTGTCCGTAGGCGAACACGACGCCGAGTATTATCAGAACAGCCCCGACGAACTCTAAGCCTACGCCAGGCTTCTTGAGTTCCACGGCCATCAGGAAGCATCCACAGGTCATCATGGCGACCGCCAGGGCGCTCGTGGATATTATGCCGATCCCGTACAGGGCGAGGCCGAGGAACACGATGGCCAGGACGGTTAGGACGTAGGTCGGGTGGAGTATGTCCGCGATTATCAGCCACGACGCTATGAACATCAGTATCCCCTGGACTACAGGGTTGCTTATGAAAGAGAGGACCTCCACCTTTACGTCCCTGCGGTAGTACTTCACGTAGGCTCCGTGGCAGCCGATCACGTCCAGAAGCTCGTCCAGCCCTCCCACGACAACGTCGCAGACGCCCAGCCTACGAGCCTCCTCAGCCGTGTAGTCCAGGTTCTCCAAGACCATATCTTTGGCAGCCGACACGTTCCTACCACGAGCCTCCGCCAGGGACGCCATCCACCCAGCCATGGCGTTCACGACCTTCTCGGAAGCAGGTTGGCCTGCCTCCGAGACGGGCATGCATGAGCCTACGACCGTTCCAGGCTCCATGGCGGTCAGCTGACATGCCATGAATATGTAAGCCCCCGCTGAGAACGCCCTGGCTCCGTACGGCGAGACGTATCCCACCGTCAGGACGTCCGCTTCGGATATGAGGTCCACGATTTCCTCGGTCGTGTGGAGGTACCCGCCGTTCGTGTTTATCCTGATTATCACGGTCTCCACGTCGGGGTTCTTCGACGCGTCTCTCAACGCCCACCGGACGAGCTCCACGGCCCCTCCGTCTATGTTCATGTCCAGGTCCACGACGTACACCGTCGCCCCTCCGTCCGTTCGTGCCACCTGAGTCGTCATGGATGCGAACACGACCGCTATGGTGATGGCCACGAGTAGTCTGAGGGCTAACCGCATGTCCATGATAACGCTGTGTGGCGCTTAATGTTAAGGTTTCTCGGCCTCCAAGGCCTCCAGAACTCTCATAAGCTCCTCGCCCTCAACCTTCCTGCCGTGCAGATACTTCCCACGGGCCTTCCCGAAGTCCACCGGCAGCTCCTTCACGGGTACAGGCCTGTCCAGTCTGGTCAGCCGCTTGAACAAGATGCACCTGTCCCACCTGTGCTCCATGCAGGCCTCCCTCTCTGCGGGAGTCAGCTCGTGGAAGGCTGCGGTTCTTTCAACTACGCCGTACCCTATCACCGAGTCCCCCACCTCGGTCTTCTTGAGGAAGAATACGTACGTCCCCTCCACGGGAGCGATCCTCATGAGCGTGTAGTACCTTCCGCTCTTGAAGACCTTCTCAGCCCATTCGTCTCGGGCTATCCTGAGAAATACCCCTTAACCTTCCCCCCCAGCCACGTTTAAACCGTGGACGGAAAGCCATTTAACGTTTACCGGCCAACGCTTCCTCCAGGAGCTTCGCAGCCCTGTCCCTGCCCATGGCCACTATGTACGGCCCGAGCCTCGGCCCGGAGCTCCTGCCTATCAGTATCTGGTAGAGCTTTCTGAAAAGCCTCCCAGCCGGTACGCCGTGCCTCCTGGCAGCCTCGAACACGGCTGCCTGTATCTCCTCCCCGTCCTCCAGCCTCCTCACGGCCTCCAGCACGTCCCTGACCGCCTCAGCCTCCTCGTCTGTGAGCTCTACAGGCCTCGTTTCGGGGGCTTCCACCTCCCTGACCCAGTTGAGGGCGTACCCTATGCGTCTCATCAGACCTTCGGTGGGCTCGCCTTTGAGTATCCCGTACTCCCTGAGCTTGGCCACCATGTACTCCACCTCGCTTCCGTGGGGGGCAACCCTCGCCAGGTTCAGGAGGGTGCCGTACGGTACGTGTATGTCGGGCTTCTCCGGGGGCTTCATCGTCCATACGTACAGGTACAGGCCTCTGAGCCTCTCCCTCTCCAGAGGGTTGGGTATGTCCCTCAGCCCGAAGTAAACCTCTTCAAGCCTGTCGAGCTCGTCCATGTAGGTCGGTATGTCGTCCACCGACACCGTCCTCGTCCCCACGAATCTCTTCAACACGAGGAGCATCAGCGACTGGGGTGAGCCGTACCTGAACCACACCTGGGGCGTCAGGACGTTTCCAGCGGACTTGGATATCTTACGTCCACCCTTGTCGAGGAACATCTCGTACTGGGCGTGCATCGGGGGTTCGTACCCCAAGACCTCCCTGGAGACCCTGTCGTTAACCCTGACCGAGTCGGCTATGTCCTTCCCGTAGGCCTCGAACCTCACGTCCAAGGCCCTCCACCTGGCCGCAAACTCGGCCTTCCAGCTGAGCTTTCCCTCTCCGGCCCTGTAGTCAACTTCGTCCCTGTTTCCACAGCCCTTGAGCCACTTTCCCCTGACCTCCATGCCCTCGCAGACGTAGAGGATTTTTCCCTCCTTGGGCAGGAACTTGTAGGCTTTGGTCGTGTATATCCTCCCACAGTTCGAGCAGACCGGGAAGTACGGCAAGGCCTTCAGGAACTTCTCCTGCCCCACCTCCTCCCACACTATCCTACCGACGTGCTCGGCTTTCTCCAGTATCTCACGTATCTCCCTGTTCAGCAGGCCGCTCCTGTAAACCTCTGTCCCAGAGTAGAACCTGTACTCTATGCCACACTTGTCCAGGGCGTCGAGGAGGAGCGAGCTCATGTGCTCTCCGTAGCTGTCATGACAGCCGAACGGGTCGGGTATGTCCGTCACAGGGTATCCAAGGTACTTTTCAAGCCACTTCGGGAGGCCTGCGGGAACCTTCCTCAAACCATCCTTGTCGTCCGAGAACGCTATCAGCTCGGACTTGTACCCCATCTCCTCCAAAGCCAGCTTGACTGCGTAAGCCCTCGCGGCGTCCGCGAAGCTCCCTATGTGTGGGAAACCCGAGGCTCCTACGCCGCTCTCGACCCGTATGAGGCTCAGGTCCCTCCCGAGCCTACGCTCACGCTCTATGAGCTCGTAGGCTGTCTTGTCGTACCATGTTCCGTGGCCTATTATCCGCCTCTCAGCCGTCAAGCCCAGGAGAAACTTGGGATGGACATTAATAAGCCGTTATCTCCTACCCTCCCCAATCCCATACTTTTCCAACACCCTGTACAGCTCGTCCCTCTCAGGAGGAACGAGGCGTTCCCTCCCACCCTCGCGGAGAACCCACCTACCCTCCCGACGGTCGAGCATCCTGCCCACCACCTTGGCCTCGACGCCCATCCTCCCGAACTCCTCCAGAAGCTCCTCCACCGCACCGGGCTCCACGGAGACGAGCAGGGCTCCGGAGGACATGAGGCTGAGGGGGTCCACACCGACGGCCTCGCACACCTCCCTGACCTCCTCCTCGACCGGCACCTCGTCGGCCCAGAGCTCCACACCGAGGCCTGAAGCCTCAGCCACCTCCCACACGCCGCACAGTATCCCGCCCTCAGTCGGGTCGTGCATCGAATGTACGCCCACCCTGAGGGCGGCTAGGGCCTCCTCGACCACGCTTATGCGCTCCATCATGGCCTCCGCCCTGTCGAGGACGTCCTCGTCCACGACACCCCTCAGGTGTTGTCTGAGGTCCGAGGCTATTATGGAGGCTCCCTCAAGCCCGGCGGACTTCGTCATCACGAGGAGGTCGCCTGCGGACGCCCCTCCCGTCCTGACTATCCTTTCGGCCTCTCCGATCATGACGCCGACTATTATCGGGTGGTTCACTCCCGGGGACACCTCGGTGTGCCCCCCGACGACGGACACCCGTATCGACTTGGCGGCCCTGTCCACCTGACCCATGATCTCGTCCAGGTCTTCCTCCCCGAACCCCTCTGGAAGCATTATGGAAGGCATGTACCACATCGGCCTGGCCCCGCAGACGGCCACGTCGTTGGCGGTTATGTGGACCGAAAGCCAGCCTATCCTCTCGACTGCGGCTGTGATGGGGTCCACGTTGACGACGAGGAACTTCCCGTCCATCCTGACGGCGGCGGCATCCTCCCCGACCGCCGGTCCCACGATGACCCTGTCAGACCTCTCTCCGACCCTCGTGAGGACGAGCCTCTTCAGGACATCGTGGGGTATCTTACCCGTCTTAAACAAGCCCTCAGCCACCATCTATCGGTGGATACACGGCTTTTAAGCTTCTCCGCTGGGAAACGTTTATTCCCGATGCCTCCCCCTCTTCATCGGTGGAACGGTTTGCGGTATTCTGTTCTGGCCGACGCGTACGAGAAGCTCGAGGCGACCACCAAGAGGCTTGAGATGCACGACATACTCGTCGAGTTGTTCAGGCAGACTCCGAAGGACGTCGTGGACAAGGTCGTCTACCTGACCCAGGGCAAGCTCCATCCGGACTGGATGGGCATGCCCGAGATAGGAGTGGCTGAGAGGATGGCCGTAAGGGCTTTGGCGATGGCCACGGGAAGCACCGAGGGTCAGGTGGAGTCGAAGTTCAAGGAGCTCGGGGACATGGGCCTCGTCGCCGAGGAGCTTATGAAGAACAAGAGGATCATGAAGCTTTTCTCACAGCCCCTGACGGTCGAGAGGGTCTACAAGACCCTCGACCAGATAGCCATGGAGTCGGGTCCAGGGAGCGTGGACCGGAAGATCAGGAGGCTGGTGGGCCTTCTGGGAGACGCCTCCCCGAAGGAGGCTAAGTACCTGATGAGGACCGTCTTAGGCTCTTTGAGGATAGGCGTGGGTGACATGACGGTCCTGGACGCCCTCGCCGAGGCCTACACAGGCTCGAAGGAGAACAGGCCCCTGCTGGAGAGGGCATACAACCTGACGAGCGACCTGGGGTACGTGGCCAGGGTTGTGGCTGAGAAGGGGTTGGAGGGCATAAGCGGGATAAAGCCCGTCCTCGGAAAGCCCATCAGGATGATGCTCGCCCAGAGGCTGAGCTCCGCCGAGGAGATAGTCGAGAAGCTGAATGGAATGTGCGCCGCGGAGTACAAGCTGGACGGGGAGAGGATGCAGATACACAAGAAAGGGGATGAGGTCTGGATTTTCTCCAGGAGGCTTGAGAACATAACGCACATGTACCCCGAGGTAGTCGAGATGGCTAGGAGCCAGATAAAGGTCGAGGAGGCCATAGTCGAGGGCGAGGGGGTTGCGTACGACCCGAACACGGGTGAGCTTAGGCCGTTCCAGGAGTTGATGAGGCGTAGGAGGAAGTACAAGATTGAAGAGATGATGAAGGAGATACCCGTCTCCGTGTTCCTGTTCGACTGCCTGTACGTGGACGGTAAAGACTTGACGGTCGAGCCGTACCCAGTCAGGAGGGAGTGGCTGTCCAAGGTCGTAGAAGAGACGGACACCTTCAAGCTCACACCACAGCTCGTGACGAACGACCCGGCTGCGTTGGAGTCCTTCTTCGACAAGGCCGTCTCAGAGGGCTGCGAGGGCCTCGTCGTCAAGTCCACCTCCCAGGAGTCCATATACCGAGCCGGAGCCCGCAGCTGGCTTTGGGTGAAGCTGAAGAGGAGCTACCAGAGCAAGATGATAGAGCCTGTAGACCTCGTCGTCGTGGGGGCGTTCATGGGGAGGGGGAGGAGGGCTGGAACCTATGGGGCCCTGCTGGTGGCGGCCTACGACCACGAGGCAGACGTGTTCAGGACTGTCTGTAAGGTTGGCTCAGGGTTCACGGACGAGGAGCTCAAGGCCCTCCCGGAGAAGCTGAAGCCCTACAGGATTCCGCACAGGCATGCGAGGGTTGACTCGATACTGGAGGCGGATGTCTGGTTCGAGCCTAAGGTCGTCATAGAGGTCATAGGGGACGAGATAACGCTAAGCCCCGTCCACACGTGCGCCCTCGGAGCCGTCAGGAAGGGCTCAGGCCTGGCGATAAGGTTCCCGAGGTTCACGGGTAGGTGGAGGCTCGACAAGGGTCCAGAGGACGCCACGACGGTCAAGGAGATACTGGACATGTACCGCGCCCAGCTCAGGAGGATCGAGGAAGCCGCCCCTCAGCCCTCTGAGACCTGAGGAGCTCCCTGCTACGTCGGGCCGTCCAGGTTTTTTCCTCGTCGATTATGTGGACGACCGGCACCCCCATCTCCTCCAGCGTTCGTGCTATGTGCCTCCTGTGGCACCTCCACGGGAACTTCTCCGCACACATCACGGCAACCCTCCTATCCCTGGAGAGTTCCAGAACCCTCTCTACGCCCTGCCTGTACGCCTCTGTCTCCATGTGCCTGACGTACCCGCCGCTCCTGTATCCCCCCAGCAGGTCTCCGAGGTACACGTACTCTACGCCAGCTTCCCTCAAGGCCTCTGACAGGGTCTCCCTGGAGAAGTGGGGTACCTTCCTGCTCGTCGGAAACCTCCTGACGTCGATGACGACCTGTATGCCGTGGGCTTTCAGGATTCTGATGAACTCCTTCAGGGTTCTGTTGCTGTGTCCGACCGTGTAGACGACGTGGGACAACCGTCGTAAAAACTATTTCCCGCAAATCGGATAGGTGTTTGGGTGCCAAGGGTTGATAGACGAATACAGTTTCGGCCGGATAGTCATAGACGGAAAGACATACCGACACGATGTGATAGTGTTCCCAGACAGAGTCAAACCCAACTGGTGGAGGAGGGAGGGTCACAGCCTATGCCTCGAAGACCTCGAGGAGGTTCTGCGAGACCCTCCGGAGGTGCTCGTCATCGGAACCGGATACGTAGGTCTGATGAGGGTTCCGAGGGAGGTTAGGGAGAAGCTTGAAGAGATGGGAATACAGGTCGTCGTCGAGAAGACTGGGAAGGCCTACAGAACGTTCAACAAGCTCCTGTCCGAGGGCCGCAGAGTCGTGGCGGCCCTACACCTAACCTGCTGAGGTGTCGCAGGTGTTGGGTGGGGAGTTTCTGAGACGGTACCGACGGCTGAGCTCGGAGAAGGACAGCTACCTGTGCGTGGGCCTCGACCCAGTGCCTCCCGGGTTCAGGGACAGGTACGTCGTACCCAGGTTCCTCGTGGAGAGCTTCGGCCTACTCGACGGCCTGAAGAAGTTCTGTCTGGAGGTGGTCAGGGCTGTGGCCCCCTACACGCCTATGATAAAGGTGAACGTCCAGCACGTCCTCCCCTTAGGGCTGGAAGGCCTCAGGGAGGTGGCCTCCGAGATAAGGGCTTCGGGATGCCTGTCCATGCTCGACATGAAGCTGTCGGACATAGCCCCAACCAACGAGGTCGCCCTACGCTGGGTTGAGGAAGCTGGCTTCGACGCCGTAACTTTCAGCCCGTTCCCCGGGTACCGTGGCGGGGTCGACGTCGTGTACAGGTGGGCTGAAGAGACGGGTAAGGGCATATTCGTGCTCTGCAGGATGTCCAACCCTGGAGCCTCAGACATCCAGCTCCTCAGGGTGGACGGCCTCGAACTCTACAAGAAGATAGCCTCCGAGGCGAGGGAGAGGGGTGTCACAGGCCTCGTCGTCGGGTGCACAGCCCCCAAGGAACTGAAGGCGGTCAGGGAGATAGTGGGAGACGAGGCCCTGATACTCTCCCCAGGGATGGGCGTCCAGGGTGGAGACCCCTGCGAGGCGTTCAGGGCTGGGGCGAACCGGGAGGGGGAGAACCTGATAGTGGTCTCAGCCAGGTCGATAATCTACGCCTACGAGAACTTTGGGTGGCCCGAGGAGAGGTTTGCAGAGGCTGCCTCGTTGGAGGCAAAAAGGAGGCTGGAGGAGCTGAGAAGGGTCAGAAACGAGGCTTTCACTCAAAAGTTTAAATTGTAGGCTCAGAATGTTAGGGTTTGAAGGTGTCGAAAATTGGCTGAGTTTGTGGAGGTAAGGTTTCATGGTAGAGGTGGACAGGGTGCTTGGACCGCTTCCCACATACTCGCCGCGGCGGCGCTGAGGGAGGGAAAGTACGTCCAGAGCTTCCCCACCTTCGGACCCGAGAGGGAGGGAGCTCCGATAATGGCTTTCACGAGGATAAGCGAAGACCCCATAAACATTCACTCGGGCATCTACAACCCGGACATAGTCGTCGTCCTCGACCCAACCCTGCTTGGACCTACGGTCCTCGAGGGATTCAGAGACGACACGGTGCTCGTCACGAACTCCAGACACACCCCGCTGGAGGTGGCCGAATCGTTGGGCCTCAACCCAGCTAAGGTATGGACTGTGAACGCCACGTCGCTGGCCATGGAGATAATGAAGAGACACGTGACGAACACCGCCATGCTCGGAGCCCTCGTCAAGGCCGTCCCCGTCGTAGAGCTGGACTCCCTTCTGGAGGCCGTCAGGGAGAGGTTTAAGGCGAGACCCAAGATCGCCGAATTGAACGTTCAGCTCGTCCAGAGGGCTTATGAGGAGGCGAGGTGTGGTGGCTGAGCTTCCAGGCTGGAGGGAGATAACGCCCGCCGGCATCGCCTTCAAGTCTAGTCTCGAATACAAGACGGGTGAGTGGGGGGTTCTAAAACCAGTCATAGACCAATCCAAGTGCCGTAGATGCTACCTCTGCGTCATATACTGTCCCGACGGGGCTCCCAAGGTGGTCGAGGACGGCTCTGTGAAGGTGGACTACGACTACTGCAAGGGATGCGGTATATGCGCAGAGGAGTGCCCCGCTGACGCCATAGAGATGAAGGAGGTGGAGGAGGTTGGAGGTTGAGCAGGTCGTCATGGGCCTGAACGGGAACGAGGCCGTCGCATACGCTCTGAAACAGGTCGAACCGGACGTGGTGGCAGCGTACCCGATAACGCCTCAGACGATAATCGTCGAGAGGTTCTCCGAGTACGTGGCTAACGGCGATGTCAAGACGGTCTTCGTTCCGGTCGAGTCTGAACACTCAGCCATGAGCGTCTGCATAGGTGCGGAGGCAGCTGGGGGGAGGGCCTTCACGGCAACCAACTCTCAGGGCCTCGCCCTCATGTGGGAGATGCTGTACATAGCGTCTGGGTGTAGGCTGCCCATAGTGATGGCCGTCGTGAACAGGGCGCTGAGCGCTCCGATAAACATACACTGCGACCACAGCGACAGCATG
>CBFDTC010000015.1:0-18824 GCA_965612785.1 Candidatus Bathyarchaeota archaeon | reverse complement strand
GTGGACGCTAAGGGCCCGCTGGCGGCGATCGTCCAGGCTCTGAGGCTGTCGGTGGATCACATGGACTTGGGGTACGTCCTCATCGTCTCCGTGGACGAGGAGGGTAGGAGTGTTAGCACGATAGAGGCCCTCGAGAGATGCAGGGACGGTTTCATGGGAGCCGTGGTAGGGGAGCCGAGCAGAACCTGCGGCGTGACGGTCTCCTACTACGGGATGATGGCCGTCGAGGCGTTCATACAGTTCAAGCCCATGCATCCGAGCGCCTCAGCCTGGTTCGGAGACCCCATGGAGAGGCTGTTCAGGTTCTCCATCACGGTCTCGGACAGGCTGAGGTCGAGGGTTGGTAGGAAGGTGGTCATCCAGCCCATCAGGTCTGACAGAGCTCAGGACTACTGTAGGCTCTCCATGGAGATAAGGTACCCCCAGGACGCCGGTGAGACTGTCCGTTTAACCCTCTTGGAGGCCTCCAAGGAGTTCGAGTGTGAGTTCAGAGTCCTGGTCAACATGCCGCCCTACACGACCCCCGAGGACGCCGAGGTACTCTCAAGGATGCTGAACTCCATAAAGGCATCCGGGCTCAAGCCGAGGCTCATCAGGAAGACGAGCACAAGCGACATGAACATCATAGGGGCGTTCTACGGCGTACCGTGTGTGGCCTACGGGCCGGGGAACCCGAGGCTCAGTCACACCTGGTACGAGAGGATTAGGATTCAGGACTATCTTAAGTCTGTGGAAGTCCTATGTAGGTTCTTGAAGGGGAACTTTTAAGTCAGATTTTTGATCAGGTTTATTTGATGCTGGACGAAGTGGACCTGAAGATACTCGAGACGCTCAGGAGGAACTCGAGGGTCAGCTACTCCTCCATGTCCAGGGACGTGGGCATATCCGAGGCCGCTGTGAGGAAGAGGGTTTCGAGGCTCCTGGAGGCGGGGGTCATCGAACGCTTCACGGTGGAGGTGGACATGGGGTTCAAGGCCATGACGTTCGTGTCCGTCGAGCCCACGTACCCCTGCTCCGAGGTTTCGAGGAAGATACTGTCGATAGACGGCGTCGAGAAGGTGTACGAGGTGAGCGGCGAATACGACCTGGCCGTCTTGATATCCACGACGGGCTACAGGGAGGCGAACCGCATCATAGAGGCCATCAGAACCTTGAAGGGAGTCGGTAAGACGTACACGATGACCATACTGAACACACACTACCGTCCCTGACGTCTGAGAGTTCTGTAGAAGCACGACATGTTACCCGTGTGGCACGCCGGACCCCTGGGCCTAACGAGGTACAGCAGGGCGTCTCCGTCGCAGTCCACCCTGACCTCAACGACCTCCTGGACGTTCCCGGAGGTCTCGCCCTTCATCCATATCCTACGCCTCGACCTGCTCCAGAAGTGGGCGTAACCCGTCTCGAGCGTCAGCCTGACGGCCTCCTCGTTGGCGTACGCCACCATCAACACCATGCCCGTGTCGACGTCCTGGACGACGACGGGTATGAGGCCCCCTTGCTTGGAGAAGTCCAGCTCCCTCAGGTCCACCTCAGACATAGGCAGCCGCCTCCACGGCCTCCCTTAACGTGAACCGCCCCTCGTAGAGGGCTCTACCGACGATCACACCCCAGACTCCCACACGCTTCAGCTTCCTGATGTCGCTGAGCGTCGAGACGCCTCCCGCTGCGATTACCTTCACCCCTGTCTCCACGGCCTCCCGCAACGTGTCCAACTCGACACCCCTCAGGGTTCCGTCCCTCTCCACGTCTGTCACGAGGAAGTACTCCACACCGTCCCTGGCGAACTCTTCGACGGCCTCCCTGACCTTCAGCGGGGTTTCCTCGAGCCAGCCCCCGACTCTCACGACCCCACGGCTGTGGTCCACGGCCACGGCCACCCTCTCAGGACCGTAGGACGCCAAGAGCTCCCTCAGGGCCTCTCTGTCCTTGAACGCCATGGTTCCGACGATTATCCTCCAGACCCCGCCTTCCAGGAGCTTCACGGCCTTCTCAAGCGTCCTTATCCCACCTCCCGTTTGGACTTTGGCTCTGACGGAGTTGGCTATCCTCAGGACCAGGTCTGTGTTGGAGCCCCTGCCGAGGGCCGAGTCCAGGTCTATGACGTGGATCAGGTCCGCCCCCTCGCTCACCCATCTCTCAGCGGCTACGATGGGGTCTTGGAGGCCCTTGAAGTTCAGCACGCTGTTCGCCCTTCCCCTGACGAGCCTCACGACCCTGCCTCCCATCAGGTCTACTGCGGGTATCACCTTCAAGTCAGACAACCCCCTTGACCGACGGTACGAGACCACGTCTCTTGGAGACCGCCTGCCTCAGGGCCACGGCGAGGGCTTTGAAGGCGGCCTCGACCTTGTGGTGGTCGTCCGTCCCGTACTCGACCCAGAGGTGGACGGTGGCCTCCATAGACTTGACGAGCGTCTCCAGGAAGTGGGTTACCTCCGAGGCCGCTACGTCCTCCACCATCTCCGAGGAGAGCTTCAGGTCCACCCTGACCCAGGGACGCCTAACGAGGTCCACCGAGGCGTACGCCAGACACTCGTCCATCGGGACGATGGCGTGTCCGAACCTGTTTATCCCCGAGCGGTCTCCCAGAGCCTTGTTCAGGGCCTCCCCGAGGCATACGGCCACGTCCTCGACCACGTGGTGTCTCAGGTCCCCCCTGGCCCTCAGGTACAGGTCGAACCCTGCGTGCCTCGCAAGCGTCTCGACCATGTGCTTCAGGAACCTCGGCTCCACGTCCACCTCGACCTCGCCCACCCCGTACAGGTTAAGCTTCACGTGGACCTCGGTCTCCCGCGTCTTCCTCCACACCTCGGAGCTCATGCCGTCTCCCTCAGGTGCCTCAGGGCTTCAGGTAACTCGTCCACCGACCTCATTATAAGGTCTGCCCCGAGCTCCATGAACCTCTCCAGAGCCCTCCCTGGGTTTGGGGCGTTCCCGTAGAGGCATGCGGACAGGAACCTGCCGTCTACTTCCCCGGCCCTCTTGGAGGCGATCACATCCTCGGCCGAGTCCCCCACGTATAGAACGGCTTTGAAGGGCTCCAGGCCGGAGGCCGACCTGAGGAGCGTGTATGGGTTGGGCTTCATCAGGGACAGGTCTCCACGCAGGTCTTCCAGGAAAGTCGTCGCCTCCTCCACGAAGAACCTCATGAGGTCTCCGAGGGTGTGGTTTGCGAGGGTCCTCGCCCTCCCAGAAGCTATCCCAAGCCTACCGTCGCCCAACACCTCCAGAAGCTCGGTCAGGAGCTCCTCCGAGACCATGGGTCTCTCTAGGTCTATGAGACCCCCGCCGCTGTGGAACCTGGGTTCGAGTCCATAGACGGAGCGGAAAAGCTCTGAGCCGCAGAAAAGCTCCTCGAACACCGTGGTGACGACGCTCGAGCCGACGTCGCCTGGGTATGCGAGCAGCTTAGACACGGCTCTGTACGTGTCCTTCGGGAAGTGCATCCTTTCCACCACCCGCTCCATCTTGGCTATACCTTCGTCGTCGAAGAGGGACGCAAACCTCCTTAGGCCTTCCACGTCCAGACGTAAGGGCTTTGACCCGGCCTCCCTCATGCGCCTCGACACCCAGAGGAACCCCTCCAACGGGTCTTCCTCAGGCCGTTCCTCCACGAGCGCCGCCAACCTCCTCCTAAACCCCTCCGGTGAGGTCAGGATTGCGTAGGTGGTCATGGCGTAGGCCACGTCCCAGTCGTTGTTGAACCCGCCAGTCTCCTTGAACGCCTGAACGGCTTCTTTAGGCGGCTTGGGCTCGACAGGGGAGCCGAGGAGCTCCATTATCCGTGAACAGGTTTCTATGGGGGCCCTCAGGTAGGATTGGCTTACGTCTATCAGCACCCCGTCGCAGTCGAATATTATGGCATCTACCTCTGACAGACGCTCGACGCTTTCCTTTTTCGTGTATCCGTAGGGTGTTTCAACGTATTCACGCCTCAAGACCTTCAAGAACCTCCGACAGGGCCTCAACGAGCCTCCTGTTCATCCAAGGAAGACCCACGGTGACCCTTATGCAGTAGCCGACGTCCAGAATCTTCCCCACATCCCTGACGAGTACCTTCCTCTCCCTCAGCCGCTCACGGATCGTCTTCGAGTCCCCCGGCACCTTCGTGAGTAGGAAGTTGGTCTCGGAATCGTACGGCCTCACCCCCTCCAAGCCCTTCAAGGCCTCCAGGAGGCGGCTCCTCTCCTCCACGAGCCTCCGAACAGCCTCGAAGACCTCCCTCCTCCTCTGGAGCATCAGGCTCGCCGCCACCGCCGAAGTCGAGGGAATCGGGTACGGGAGCTGGATTCTCCTCAAGGCCTCGGCGACCCTCTCGTCGGCTATGAGGTACGCAACCCTCATGCCCGCAAGCCCGAAGGCCTTGGAGAACGTCCTCATGACCATCAGGTTCTCGTACTCCCCTACAAGGCCGACCAGCGTCTTCCCCGAGTACTCGGCGTAGGCCTCGTCCAAGAGAACCGGGGTCTTGGATTCCTCGACCACTTGGCGGATGTCCTTCTCTGTGAAGCTGTTTCCGGTGGGGTTGTTGGGGGAGCAGAGTATTATCAGCCCAACCTTCTCCGAGACCTCTTCGAGGATTCCGTCCACGTCGAGGGAGAAGTCGCCCTTCAGGGGTACGGGTACGTAGGTTAAGCCGTAGGCTGAGCACACTATCCTGTACATGTCGTAGGTCGGCTCCACAGTCAGGACTTCGAGTCCCCCAGCGAGGAACACGTTGTAGACCACGGAGAGCATCTGGTCTCCGCCACAGCCGAGGACGATGCAGCTCCTGTCCACGGACAGGTACTCGGATATCCCGTCTATCAACGGCTCGTACAGACCCCTCGGGTACAGCCTCGGGTCCACCTTCGAGACTTCGGCCATGACCTCGGAGACGAGCTCCTCGGGCAGGAAGAAGTTCTCGTTCGAGTCCAGCCTGACGAAGCCCGGCGGGACGGGCTCGACTCTGTAGAACTCTGCCTCCAAGGCCTTCGAGACCCTATCCCACATCGAGGTCATCACCCAAACCTCCCTGAGACGGATTCGAGGTGGTTTGGAAGCCCCTCCACCTTGGAGAGGAGCTCCACAACCTTAAGCGATTCCCTCAACGCCTCCGGCGTAGACTTCACGAACCCCACAAGCCTGACGAAGTCCAGGACGGACAGACCGGAATAGGAGTGTGCGTACCCCCCTGTCGGCAGCACGTGGTTCAGGCCTGCGTAGTAGTCGGAGAACGCCGTCGGAGCGTAAGGACCCACCAGCACCACCCCAGCCGAACGCACCCTACCAGCCAAGTCCTCGGGGTTGCTCACGTGCACTTCCAGGTGCTCCGGGGCGAACTCGTCGACAAACTCCAAGGCCTCCTCCATGGAACCGCACACCACTACGAAGCCGTTCTTGGAGAGGGACTCCGAGACGACTTCACGCCTCCCACAGCCTCCCGAAATCCTCTCGACCTCTTCGACAACCCTGAACGCCAGGTCCTCCGAGTCCGTGACCAACCCGCACACGGCGTCCACGTCGTGCTCAGCCTGGGAAACCAGGTCCAACGCGACGAGCGTCGGGTCCGCCGAAGAGTCCGCGAGGACGAGGAGCTCGCTGGGGCCTGCCGGGAGGTCCACCCTAACCGACCTGGACACGAGCATCTTAGCCGCAGTTACGTACCTGTTTCCGGGCCCCACCACGACCCTGACGGGCTTTATCGTCTCGGTTCCGTACGCCATGGCGGCTACGGCCTGAGCCCCGCCGACTCGGTAGACCTCATCCACGCCGCACAGGTCTAGGGCGACGAGCGTCGCTGGGTTCACGGAGCCTCCTTCACCGGGCGGTGTGCAGGCTACAACACGCTCCACCCCAGCCGCCTTGGCCGGCGTCGATGTCATGACCGCCGTGCTGGGGTAGGATGCCCTCCCTCCCGGGACGTAGCATCCGGCTGATTCGACCGGTTTGGGCTCGATTTTTATGGACACTCCGTCGAGTTCGACCTCTGTCTTCAGGTTCTCCAGCATCCTGGATGCGACTTGGGACACTCTGTCCCTGAGTGTCTCCACGGCCTCGGGGAAGCCGTCTGGAACTTTTTCGTAGGCCTCCTCGACCTCAGCTTTGGAGACCCTTATCCCGAGTTCGGTTAGGTCCACCCCGTCGAACTTCCTCGTGTACTCCACCAGCGCCTCGTCGCCCCTCCGTTTCACGTCCTCGACTATCCGCTCGACCTCCCGAAAGAGGGGCTCGTACGCCCTCCAGGCTTCGAGCCTCGACTTCAGGAGCTCTCCGGTCTGCTGTGGGTGTCTAAGAACCCTCATCGACCCTCACTCTCTTGGAGACCTCCTCCAACGGCATTATCTGTCTCGGGACGTGGACGACGAGTCCCTGGGCGAGCCTCCTCAGCTCGGGGAGGAGCTTGATGAAGTTCTCCTTCTCTACGACCGTGTTTACGGCGTACCAACCTTCCCGGGACAGCTTCGAGACGGTCGGTCCCTTGAGGGCTGGAAGAATCCTCAGCAGCTCCTGAAGGTTCTCCTCCCTGACGTTCACGAATATGTGTAGCCTACCCCGAGCCTCGACGACCCCCATCAGCAGAGCCAACACGTCGAGAATCTTCTCCCTCTTCGACTCGTCCCCCAGAGACCGTCTGTTGGCTATCAGGACCGCCGTGGATTCCAGGACGGTCTCGACCTCACGGAGGTTGTTCCTTCTCAGAGTCTCGCCAGTCTCCACCACGTCGACTATGGCGTCCGCATCCTCAGGCGGCTTGGCCTCGGTCGCCCCGAACGACAGGAACAACACAACCCTGTCGTTCTCACCCCTCCTCCACCACGGCGTGATCACGAGGGGCTCGGAGCTCCCGTAGAGCTTCCTGTATGCTGGGCTGGACATGATGTACCTGGAGGCCGTGTTCACGTACTCCGTCGAAATCCTCAACGTCCTGCCGTCTCTGTGGAAGCTTTCGATGAGGTCTCCTACCGAAGACACGTCGGACATCCAGGTAGGAACGGCGAGGACGAGCCTAACCCTCCCGTACCCGAGGTTCAGCAGGACCTCCACGTCGGCCCCGGTTTCCTTAATCCAGTCCAGACCGGTTATCCCCAGGTCGTACGAGCCCTTCTCGACGAGCATAGGAATCTCCTGAGGCCTCAGAATCTTCAGCTGTATCTCGGGGTCGCTTATAGACGGCCTGTAAGACCTCTCGGCGCCCTTAACCTCGTAACCGGCCTCCTCCAACAGCCTCTGAGTGCCCTTCCACAGGGAGCCCTTAGGCAGTGCGAACCTAACGACCATAGAACACACCTCCAACTACGCCTCGCCGCCTCGGGGGACTACAGAAATTCCGCCGGAACGCGGAACGGGTGAAGACAACCCCCCACATCGACCACCCTACAACCAAACACAGACCCGAACGGCATATAAAAATGTCGCCGACCCGTGTGGAGTCAGCTGCTCTTCTCCCCGTAGATGATGTACACGTTCCGTTTCCTCGGATAGGATATCTGTAAGGGCTTGAACATCACGTCCCTCAGCCCTATTCCCTCCAGCTCTCTTCAGCTTCTCATTTCGGACCAGCCGGCTCCAGCCTTAGGAGGCTCGACGATAATGAACTTCCCGCCGGGCTTCAGGACTCTAACCGTCTCTCTCAAAGCCCTTTCCCTCCCCTTCCTGATCATGTGTATAACGAAGCTGGCGGCCACGACGTCGAAATAGCAGTCTGGATAGGGTATGTCCCTCGCGTCGGCCCTCTTGAACCTCACCTTATCCGCCACACCCTTTATCTCGGCGTTCCTAACCGCGTTTTCGAGGGAGGTACCCCCTCGTAAGGGCATCCACACGTCTATGCCCACCATCTCGCCTTCCTCAGAACCTTTGCGAACCCTATCGCTAGAAGTCCTCCCCCGTGCTCACGTCCAGAATCCTGTCGCCTTCCCTTGGCTGGACGGTCTTTATGACTTCATCCCTTTACCCTCAGCTTCTCCTCAAGGTAGCCTCCCCTCGCCCATATAGCACCCGAGTACATGAAGTAGGCCGACAGGGCGACTAACGCAAGCAACGCAGGATGCTTGTACAGGGCTCCAAGGATGGCTGCCACCAGGAAACACGCCCCAAGAAACAGGTTGATAAAGACGTGCCAGCCCGTCCCGCCGTAGTTTGGCTTCTCCATCAGAGACTCCCAGTTTGAAGAACCCAAAAAATCCTTAAGAACCTTGAAAACTCGCTGGGCCGAAGCTTCAAATCAAGGAGGAGGTTGGTAGCCCGGGGGAGATTCGAACTCCCGTCAGGGGGTTCAAGGCCCCCCATCCTTGTCCGCTAGACGACCGGGCTCCATCTTCCTTACCGAATCGGCTCCTTATTTTGTTTTTCTCAGCAGCAGTATCTGGTGCTCTATCGTCGAGTACGTCTTCAGGGCGTCCTCCCGGTTCACGATGAATATCGTGTCCGTGTGGCAGCTTACGATCTGTGTTATGTTTATGCCCCTGCTGGCTATCAGGTGGGTTATGTACGATATCACGCCCGGCGTCTTCGTGATCTCCGGCGGGCTTATCAGGATTATGCAGCTCTGGTCGTCTATCACCTCGACTATGCCCCTATCTCCGACCGTCTGGCGGAGCTCCCTCAGCAACGTGAGGTCGAGGACGACTGTGAACGTGTCGGTTCCCTGGGTTATCTGGATGAGCCTCGCCCTCTCCATGAGCCCCGGGAGTTTTGGTAGGAGCCTTATGAACGCGTCTGGTCTGAGGACGACGACAGCCAGGTCGTTCTTAAGCTCCAGGACGCTCCTGCACAGTATGTCCGCTATCTTCTTCTCTATGCACTCGTAGGTCTCGGAAAGCTCGTCTGAGAACCTTATCAACGCCATCTTCACGGCGTCCACGCTGACCTTCCTGCCCACCTGCTTCTCCACCTCGGGTTTTATGTGCTCCGCCAGGGAGGAGTAGTTCACGACCCCGAGCCTCAGGGCGTCCAGCAGGCTTACGTGGGAGTTCATCACCCTCCTGGTTGCTTCAGCCACGGACAGGGGCTCCATCAAAGGTTCAATATATCCTGGACGGAAGATTTTAACCTTCCCAGAGAGGCTTCCAGAAGCCTACGCTTAGCCTCAAACCCCTCCAGGAGCTCCCTCAGCCTCTCCCTGAGCCTCGAAACCTCCTCCGAGACGTAGGTCGGAGAGGGGCCTCCATGAACCCTCTTCCTGACGGACGACTCAGGGTTGAGCGCATCCTCGAACTCCTCCTCCGACAGCTGAGGCCTGAACCCGAGCATCTCCTCACAGAGCCTCATGAAGTCCTCGTACCCTCCACCCCGTGAAACGAACTCCTTGACGACCCTGTAGGAACTCCTGAACGGGCATCCCTTCAACACGAGCAGCTCCGCAAGGTCTGTGGCCGTACACCACGAGCCCTCCACGGCCTCCCGCATCCGCTCCCTGTTGAACACGGCTCCGGAGAGCATGCCGTGGAGGACCTTAAGGCTCTGGACGGCTGCCTTGACGCCCGTGAACAGAGCCCACTTCGTCTCCTGCATGTCCCTCATGTAGCCCGTCGGCAGGTTCTTAAGAGCGCACAGAACGAACCAGAGGGCCGAAACGGGTCTAAGCGCCTTAGCCCTCAGAACCTCCGCCGCGTCGGGGTTCCTCTTCTGGGGCATGACGCTGCTCCCGGTGCAGTAGTCGTCGGGGAGCCTCACGAAACCAAAGGACGGGTTCGACCAGAGGATCAGGTCCTCGGCTACCCTGGAGGCGTGCAACGAGGCTATGGAGAGGGCCGCCAGAAACTCGGCCTCCACCTCGCCCCTGGAGGACACCGCGTCCATAGTGTTCTCCTGAACTCCGTCGAACCCGAGGAGGTCCGCCAGCATGGACCTGTCTACCGGAAGTGTCGTCCCGGAAACCGCCCCAGCCCCCAAGGGCGACAGGTTCACCCTGCCCCAGAGGCCGTGGAGCCTCTCCAGGTCCCTGAGGAAAGCGTTGGCGTGGGCTGTCATCCAGTGGGCCAGTGTGGTCGGCTGGGCTGGCTGGAGGTGCGTGTAGGCTGGCATCACGGTCTCGAGCTCCTCAGATGCCCTGTTCAGGAGCGTGTCCACGATGGATGACAGGACGTCGGCTGCTTCGAGTATCCTGTCCCTCATCCACATCCTCGTGTCCGCCTGGACGAGGTCGTTCCTGCTCCTGGCCGTGTGAAGCTTCTCCCCGCTCACTCCAGCCCTGTCCGTCACAAACCTCTCCAGGTTCGTGTGTACGTCCTCCAGCTCCACTTCAAGATGGAACTCTCCACGCCTCCACAGCTCCATGGCCTCCTCCAGGGCTGAAAGGACGGCCTTGGCGTCTTCGAGGGTGATCAGGCCGGTTTTGTAGAGCATCACCGTGTGCGCTTCCGAACACAGTATCTCGTAGGGAACGAGCTCCTCGTCGAGCTTGACGTCGTCCCCGGCGAGGAACTCCTTCACCTCGGATGGGCTTGGGGGCAGGGTCATCTCCTCCTTCTCCTCAGAAGCCTGTACGCCATGACGGACTGGAGTCCCCACAGCTCTATGAACCCGTAGGAGTCCCTCTGGTCGAACCTACTCTCCTCGCCGTACGTGGCTAGGTTCAAGTCGTAGAGCCCGTTCTCGCTCCAGCGTCCGACGACCGTGGCTGAGCCCTTGTACAGCTTGAGTTTCACACCCCCGCACACCCTCTCGTTAGCCCAGTCTATGAAGCGTTCAAGCCCCTCCCTGAGCGGGTCGAACCAGAAGCCGGCGTACACGAGGAATGTCCACCTCTTGTCGACGAGTCCCTTGAACTCCAGCTCCCTCCTGGACAGTACGAGCTTCTCCAGGTCTTTGTGCGCCTCTATCAGGATCGTGGAGGCGGGACACTCGTAGACCTCGCGGCTCTTTATCCCGACGACGCGGTCCTCCATGTGGTCTATCCTGCCCACACCGTGGAGGCCTCCAACCCTGTTCAGGAAAGAGACGAGTTCCACGGGGTTCAGGGCCTTCCCATCAACCTTGACCGGGACACCCTCCTCGAACTCTATCTCCACGTACTCAGGCTCTTCAGGCGCCTCCTCCGGGTTCCTGGTCCACTTGTAGACATCCTCCGGAGGCTCCACCTCAGGATGCTCTAGGGGGCCACACTCTATGCTACGTCCCCACAGGTTCTCGTCCACGCTGTACGGGGAGTCCACGTCCACCGGGATGGGTATGCCATGCTTCTCCGCGTACTCCACCTCCTCCCGCCTCGAGAGGTTCCACTCGACCACGGGGGAGATGACCTTAAGACTCGGGTCCAGAGCCCTGACCGCGTTCACGAACCTGATCTGGTCGTTCCCCTTCCCGCTGCATCCGTGGGCGACGGCGTCAGCCCCCTCCTTATGGGCTACCTCAACCCCCTTAGCGGCTATCAGAGGCCTGCTTATCGAGCTGCTGACGGGATAGGCGCCCTGGTAGAGGGCGTTGGCCTTTAGGGCCCTGAAGCAGTACTCCCTGACGAACTCCTCCTTCGCGTCCACGGTGTAGTGCTTGACCGCTCCGAGCATGTAGGCCTTCTCCTCGACCGCCTTGAAGTCCTTGTCCTGCCCGACGTCCACGGTCATGGTGACGACTTCGCACTTGTACCGTTCCTGAATCCACTTCAGCATGCAGCTCGTGTCCAGTCCTCCGCTGAAGAACAGGACTACCTTTTCTACTTCTCCAGGCTTAGCGACGAACGATGGCAATCGGTATCACTAAGATTTCTTAGTGTCTGCGTTGTCAGGTTAAGTTTAGCGAAACCCACGTAACTTTCAGACCGAACTATGTTCCACGCAGAACGAAAGTTGGCCAAAGTTAAATATACCCGTCACTAGTACCGTTATTTTCGAAGACTCATGGACGACGATAGAAAGGGTTTCAGAAACGTCCTGGCCTTGGGGTTGGTGAGCTTCTTCACGGACGCCTCGACCGAGATGTGTCTCAGCATGCTCCCCGTGTTCTTCATCTACGAACTGGGCGGCGGGAAGGCGCTCTTGGGCCTGATGGAGGGTGTGGCCGAGGGCATGAGCCACATCCTGAGGGTCTTCTCCGGAATCCTCTCAGACAGGTTCAGGAGGAGGAAGCCCCTCATACTGGCGGGGTACACGATATCAAACCTTCTCAAACCCTGGCTCTCCGTAGCCAGGACATGGGCGGACGCCATAGCCATAAGGGTCGGAGACCGCGTCGGTAAAGGCGTCAGAACTGCTCCGAGGGACGCCCTCCTCAGCGAGTCTGTCTCGGGTAAGGTCGTGGGAAAGGCTTTCGGAATACACAGAACACTCGACCAGGCTGGAGCCATAGTCGGACCAGCACTCGCCTTCCTCCTCCTACCCTTCTTCGGAACGAGGGGGATCTTCTTGTTCTCGATTGTTCCAGGCGTCCTCGCTCTTGTCGTCCTAGCCCTGTTCGTGTCGGAGGTTGGGCAACCCACGAGGAGGAGCGAGAGCATGCTCAGGGACGTAAGGCTCGTCCTCAGGGGGGACTTCGTGAAGCTGTTGGCCATAATGGCGCTGTTCTCCGTGGGAGCTTTCAACTTCTCCTTCATACTCGTCAGGGCTGGGGAGCTGGGGGTGCCGGAGACGTTCATACCGCTGATATACGTGGCCATAAACGTAGTCCACACAGCGGTCGCCATGCCAGCCGGCTTCCTGTCGGACAGGATAGGCAGGGAGGCCACACTCCTCATAGGCTACCTAGCGTTCTCGGCCTCAGCCGCCCTCCTGATGGCCCTCGGATACGGAGCCCCGAATGCCCTGACCATAGCAGCCGTGTACGGGATGTACGCAGGGATTGTGGACACAGCCCAGAGGGCCGTGCTCCCGAAGTACTCCCCACCGGGCCTGAGGGGAACCGCCTACGGTGTCTACTTCCTCGTCGTAGGGCTGGCCCTCCTGGCCGCAAACTCCGTATTCGGAGCCCTTTGGCAGACGTTCGGGATGCGGGCAGCCTCCTTGTACAGCCTCGCTACGTCGGCGGCCGCCTCGGCTGCTTTGGCTGTTTTCGTGGCCTCCCGTGCGAAACCCGTATATACAGGCTGAGTAGGTTAAAGGTGGGGGGTGGGAGGGTTGCCGATATGCGACATATGCGGCATGGAGGTCGCCAAAGTCTACAGGTGCCGTGAGTGTGGAGCCATGTTCTGCGAGGAGTGTGGAGACGTGGAGGCTAGGATATGCTACGACTGTCTGGGTTGGGGTGAGGAGGAAGAGGAGTGGGAGGAGGGCTGGGAGGAAGAAGAGGAGGAGTGGGAAGAGTACTGACGGGGCAGAGGCTGCGGGAGCTCCTCAACGAGGTGGAGGCTGAGGTTAAATCCTGCAGACGCTGCAGCCTCTGGAGACACAGGCGGAACCCAGTTTTTGGTGAGGGAAACCCTGAGACAGGCATAGTGCTGATAGGGGAGGCGCCTGGGAGGAGCGAGGACCTTGCCGGCAGACCTTTCGTCGGAGCCGCCGGGAAGGTCTTGGACAGAATGCTGAGCGTTGCAGGACTCTCCAGGACGGACGTCTACATAACCAACGTCCTGAAGTGCAGGCCTCCTGGAAACAGGGATCCGAGGCCTGAGGAGGTTGAGGCGTGCACTCCGTACCTGGACAGGCAACTCCGGATAATAAGGCCTCGTGTCGTAGTGACTCTAGGTAGACACGCCCTCTCGTACGTACTCAGGTGGTCGAAAGTCAGGGGCTCGGTGTCGAGGCTTCACGGGACTGTGATCGAACTGAACGCCCCGTTCGGAAACGCTGTGCTGGTTCCTCTCTACCACCCGGCCGTGCTCCTCTACAGGCCAGCCATGAGGGAGGTTTTCGAGGAGGATGCTCGTAGGCTCGGGAAGGTCGTCAGGGAGGCCTTAGGCGTAGGCCTGTAGGGCCCTGATCCTCTTCACTATGTTCGGGTGGGTTGAGAACAGCTCCATCAGGTGGTCTATGAACGTCAGCCTCCTCCTCAGAAGCCTCTCCACAAGCGCCTTGTCCCTGTACCTGGCGTACGTGGACATCTCCACTATGTCCGTCTCGGACCTGTCTGGGTCCGTTATGAACAGCGGCTTAAACCCGCTGAAGGCCAGGGCCGAACCGTACCTCATCCTCATACGGCCGGTGCTGTACACTATCTTGGCCAGAGCTTCGGAGAGCTTCGTGGCCCCGTTCTCGACCACAGAGGCGCTGTGGAAGTCGGCGTAGTATTCCCTAAGCCTGCTTAGGCCGAGGACGATGAGCGTGAGGAGGAAGTACATGCCTATGCTCAACGCCCCTATCAGCTGCGGCGAGGCCGCCTCGCCCTCCCTACCCCTCTCCACAGGACCGTAGTATGCGGATATCAGGAAAGACCTCCCGATCATGTAGAATATCGAGGGTAGGAAGGACGCTATCATCATTATCTGGACGTCCCTGTGCTTTATGTGACCCAGCTCGTGGCCCAGTACGGCCTCAACCTCGTCGTCCTCCAACGTGTTCAGCAAGCCCCTTGTCACGGCGACCTTGTAGCCGGTCAGGGGTGAGCCGTAGGCGAAAGCGTTGGGTATCGGTATGTTGGCCAACATGACCTTCGGCTTGGGCAGACCGCTCTTCCTGGCGAGTCTGTCCACCATGCCGTGCAGCCTCGGGTTCTCCTCAGGCTTAACCTCCCTGACCTGGTATACGGCCTCTATCAGGTAGGGGGCGAGGAGCCACTGGGCTACGTTGAACACGGCGACCAGGGAAACGAGGACCAGGATGTTGAGAGCCCTGAGTAGGGACAGTATTATGGCGAAGAACAGCGTCGATACGGCTATCACGGCCGCCAGGGTTCCGATCATGTACGTCTTAAGCCTCAGGGGGGTCAGAGACGCAGACATCCAAAAACTCCTAAGCATTGGGGTGGAAAATAAACCTTTTTTCACATCCTCTCAGGAGCCTCTATACCCAGAGCCCTAAGACCGTTCCTCAGACACACCATGACCGCCTCGACGAGCCTCAGCCTGGCGTCCCTGAGACCCCTCGGCTCAGCAGCCAACACGGGGAGCGAGGCGTAGAACTTGTTGAAAACGTCCGCAAGCGAGTTGACGTAGTCCGTGATGACGTGCGGCCTGAGGTCCTTCACAGCTTTGAGGAAAGTCTCCGGGAACGCCGCCACCTTCAAGACGAGCTCCCTCTCCAAATCGTGGCCGAGGAGCGTGTAGTCGGGCTCCACAGGTCCCCCACCGGCTTTCCTGAGTATGCTGCACGCCCTAGCGTGGGCGTACTGGACGAACGGGCCGCTGTTGGCCTCCAGGTTGAGAACCCTGTCCCAGACGAACACGACGGGCTTCGACGGGGCGACCATCAGGAACGCGTACCTTATGGCTCCGAGGCCCACGGCCTTGGCTATTCGTCTCTTCTCCTCCTCCGGAAGCTCGGGGGACCTCTTTGAAACCTCCTCGTACGCGAGGAGTTCTGCTCTGTCCATGAGTTCGTCGAACGTGACGTACCTGCCGAGGCGTGTGCTCATCTTGTACCCGGGGAGCTTGACGAGTTCATAAGCGTAGTGGACGAGCCTCCCAGCCTTGTCTCCCTCTCCGATGGCGTGTAGGGCTATCTTCAGCTGGAGCTGGGCGAGGGTCTGCTCGAACCCTATGACGTTTATCACCCTGTCGGCTCTCTCGAACTTCCAGAGTGTGTAGGCTATGTCCCTGACCGTGTACAGCGTCGTTCCGTCGCTCCTCAGGAGCGTTAGGTGGGGTATCGTGTGATCCTCCTCGACTCCGAGCGACTGCTTGAGCCTCATCGTCGACGCCACGGCCTCGCAGTCCAGGACTGGCACGCCTCCAACACGTTTCACGTAAGGCGTCCTGGAAAGCCTCTCCACGACCTCCCTGACCGAGCCGCTCCAGACGAGCTCGCTCTCCCAGTCCCATGAATCGATGGATATGCCAGCCCTCCCCAGCGTCTGCTTGAACCCCTCGACGCACAGCTCCACAACCTCCCTGAAAAGCCCCTTGACACCCTCGTCGCCACGTTCGTACAGCAGGTTTAGAGACGCCACCTCGGACTCAGGGTCTCCTCGGCTCCTTATCTCGTTCAGGAGCTTTTCAAAGAGCTCCGGGTTCCTCGACATGAGCTCCGAGGCTGCGGCCACACACTCGTCCAGCCTCCTCCTGGCCTTGGAGAGCTCCTCCGAGGGGCCCTCTGACTCCAGCTCCTTTATCCGCTTTCTGAGCGTCTGTATCTCGATTATGCAGTTCGTCGTGGCGTAGACCAGCCCTATCCAGTGGTCGGGCTTTCCCTCGGGTTTAGGCCTCCCGAGGAGCTTGTATCCGTAGGAGGCTATGGCGACCTGTCTGCCCATGTCGTTCAGGTAGAAGTGAACCCTGACGTCGTGTCCCCTGAGCCTCAGCATCCTCGACAAAGCGTCCCCGAGCATGGCGTTCCTGGCGTTTCCGACGTGTATGGGGCCGTTGGGGTTGGCGCTCGTGTGCTCGACTATGATCCTCAGCGGCCTATCCGTCTTGGGAAAACCGTATTCCCGGCCGAGCCTGTGGGCCGACTCCAGCGTGAGTTCGGCGAACTTCGGGAAGTCCGAACGGAAGTTCACGTACCCCCTCACGGCCTCAACGGTGGAGATGAGGCTGAACTTCGAGGCGTCCACGGAGGAGGAGAGCTCCTCGGCCACCTCAACGGGGTTCAGTCCCTTCTTGGCTATCTCGAAGCACACGGACGATGAAAGGTCTCCGAGACGTATGGACGGGGGTCTGGAGAGGTCTTCCGGGGAGACGGAGAACTCCGGATACCTCTCCCTGAGAACCTCGTTCAGCGCCTCGGAGCATTCGACCCTCAGCTCCCGTAGCGGGTTCTCGACCACCATCCGCCGTCACCTAAACTCAACACGTCGTCGAATAAATTGTTCAGCCCATTCTCCTGAGCTCCTCGGCTATGAGCCCGGATACAGACACGACGCTTATGGGACTCGGAACGCAGTCCGTCCCGATGACCGTGTCGCATCCGGCTCCGAGTATCCTGGAGAGGGCGTCCCCCACCAGGAGCGGGTGGGTGCACGCACACACGACTCTCCTAGCTCCGGCGGACTTCAGAAGCGAGACGGCTCTGGCCATCGTCCCGCCTGTTGATATGATGTCGTCGAATATGGCTACGTCCCTCCCGGATGCCTCAACCTCCTCAAGCCACATCCTTATCTCGCCAGTAACCCTATCCCTCTCCTTCCTCATCCAAGACCACCCTCCACCCAGGACTTCGGCGGCCGCCTTGGCCAGCCCTATCGCCCCCTCGTCCGGAGCCACGGACAGGGCTCCTGAGAGTCCCATCGTCCTGACGTGCTCCGCAAGAGCTGGGATGGCTGACAGACTCTTGGCGGGTATGCTGAACCTCTCGAGTATATCCATGGAGTGTATGTCGAAAGTCAGGAACTCATCCACACCGGAGGCCTCTATCAGCCCTATCACGACGTCCACGCTGACCGCCTCACCCTCCAGGAACTCCTTGTCCTGCCTGGCGTACGCCAGGTACGGGACCACCGCCACGACGCTGCGGGCTCCAAGCCTCTTGGCAGTCTTGGACATCAGGAGGAGCCTGAGGAGGTTTGTGTCCTGAGGTGGGTGGGTCGACTGGATTATGGCCACGTCCTCCCCCTCGACGGGGTCCAGGAACCTTATGTAGCTCTCTCCGTCCGGGAAGGTCTTGAACTTGACCCTCACGACCTCCACGCCGAGCTCCCTGGCGACCCTGTACCCGAGGGAGACCGATGCTGGTCCAGGGGCGACTATCATCTCAGGTCGGATGAATCTACGTGGTGAACGGTTATGAATTTATCGAGTTTGGAGGGTATCCGTTTTATTCCTGTTTGTTGGAGTTAATCTTTGGTGGATAGGGTTTGCCGTTAGAGGAGGCCGAGTACATCTGGATGAACGGTGAGCTCGTCCCTTGGAGGGAGGCGAAGATACACGTCCTCAGCCACGTCGTCCACTACGGGAGCGGTGTGTTCGAGGGTATCAGATGCTACAGGGCGAGGCGTGGACCGGCGATATTCAGGCTCAGGGACCACATAAAGAGGCTGTTCCACTCCGCCAAGGCGTACTTCATGGAGATTCCCTACACTCCAAGCGAGTTGGAGGAGGCCTGCGTCGAGGTCGTCAGGGCCAACGGGTTCGACGAGTGCTACATAAGGCCCATAGTCTACAGGGGCTACGGAGAGATGGGTCTGAACCCCCTGGAATGCCCCGTGGAGGTCGCCGTCGCCGCCTGGAGGTGGGGTAGGTACCTGGAACAGGCTTTCGAGAAGGGGGCCCGTGTGATCGTCTCATCATGGCGTAGGATATGCTCCGAGACCCTTCCGACGACTGCGAAGGCCTGCGGCCACTACCTGAACTCCCAGCTCGCCAAGGTGGAGGCCGTGAAGATGGGGTGCGACGAGGCCGTGATGCTGGACGTGAACGGCTACGTGGCGGAGGGGACTGGGGAGAACTTCTTCATGGTCAAGGACGGCGTCATATACACGCCCCCGGTAGAGGCGTCGATACTGCCGGGCATAACGAGGGACACCGTGATGAAGCTTGCGGGGGACATGGGCTACACGGTCGTCGAGAAGTTCATATCCAGAGGCGAAATCTACGGGGCCGACGAGTGCTTCTTCACAGGAACAGCCGCCGAGATCACACCCATAGTCATGGTGGACGGAAGACCCATAGGAGACGGAAGGCCTGGCGCCGTGACGAGGAGGATTCAGGAGGCGTACTCAAAGGTGGTCAGGGGGGAGGACCCCAAGCACGAGGACTGGCTCACCTACGTTTAGACGAAGAACGTTGCCACCCAGACCAGGATAGACGAGATTAGCGCCGCCAGCCAAGCCTTCCTGCTCCAGAAGAAGACCTTCAGCCCGTCGAATATGCCGAACGG
>CBFDTC010000014.1:0-18985 GCA_965612785.1 Candidatus Bathyarchaeota archaeon | reverse complement strand
TGGCGGGCCCGGCGGGATTCGAACCCGCGACCCCCGGGTTAAAAGCCCGGTGCTCTGTCCTGGCTGAGCTACGGGCCCTATGCGTTTAATGTTTTATGTGGGTTTTATGTGTTTCTAACCTACCCGGTCTGTCCGAGATTTTTCGCTCGAGTGTATCCGTAGGCTTCGCCTTGTATCTGAACTGTCTCTCGTAGAGCTCCCTGAGCCTGTCCAGCGTGTCGGCGTCTTCCGGCCCTTTGTCCAGCCTTATCCGCTTTATCCTGGCGAACCTGAGGGCGTACCCGGACGGGTAGTGTGGACTCCTCTGAACCTCGTTGAACGCCACCTCGACGACTATCTCAGGCCTTACGTACACTGTGGTGGGCGTCTCCCGAACTCTGAGTTCGAGGAGTCTTCTCGTCATCCACTCGAACTCCTCGTCCGTCAGTCCCTTGAACGTCTTTCCCACCATGCTGAACCCATCTCCGTCCCTTACGGCCAGGTGGTAGTTGCTGAGCCAGCCCCTACGACGTCCGTGACCCCACTCAGCGGCCACTATGACGACGTCGAGAGTCTCGGCTGGCTTGACCTTGAGCCAGAGCTTACCCCTCCTGCCGGGCGTGTAGGGGGAGTCCAGCCTCTTCGCCATGACCCCTTCGTGGCCCTCCTCTAAGGCCCTCCTGAAGAACTCCTCAGCCTCATCCACGTCGTCTGTGACGATGCGCTTGGCCAGGAGCTCCTCAGGGCACACGGACTCGAGGAGCCTCCACCGTTCTCGGTAGGGCTCGTCTATCAGCAGCCTCCCGTCCAGGTACAGGATGTCGAACAGGTGGAGCCTCAGCGGTATCAGCCTGACCATCTCCTCCACGTCCCTGACCCTCCTGAACCTCCTCATCAGATCTTGGAACGGAAGAGGCCTCCCGTCCTCGCCGACTGCCACCACCTCCCCCTCGAGTATCACATCCCTGGAGTGAACCTGCCCAGCCACGAGCTCAACGATGTCTGGGAGGCTCCCGGTCACGTCGCTCATCCTCCTGCTGAATATCCTTACGTTTCCTCCATGCATGTGTATCTGTATCCTCGCCCCGTCGAACTTGTACTCGAACGCCGTGAGACCCCCATGCTCCCTCAACGCCTCCTCCACGTCCCTCGCAGTCGCCGCCAGCATCGGCTTCAGCGGATGGAACATCCTCAGCCTGACGTCCCTCACACCCTCAACGCCTTCGAGCAGAGCCCTCCTCGCCACCTCACCCAGGTCTCCTGTCAGCATCAGAGCCCTCCTGAGGGTCTCCACGTCAACGCCAGAAGCCTCTGAGACGGCTTCAAGCATCACACCTTCGTTCACCCCCACCCTAACCTCGCCGAATATTATGTGGACGAGCAGATCCAACTCGTCTCTGGACGCCCTGCTGAACAGAGCCTCGAGGAGCCTCTCCTTCCTACCCCTAGAGCCAGGCCCCGATGCCTCGGCTATCTCCGTCAGGAGCCTGTGAACGCCCAGTATCGTCAGGGGCTTCTCGACGAGAGGCTTCTGCCTCCAACTCCTGACCACCCTCCTAACGGTCTCGAAGCCCACGTCGAGGCTCCTCTCATCGCACTCGGGGAACACGGAGCCGACGAGCAACAGGACGGCTGGGGCAACCTCGTCAGGCCTAAGTCCTCTCAAGAAGTCGGCCACCAACCTAATCTTCATCTTCCTACTGGAAGTTTTCCTCAAAATCCTACAGAGCTCGAGTAGCCTCGTGAAGGGCGTTTCTTCCACGATCCAACCCCGCCCAGACCTGTAGTTGTGGCTCCTTATTTAACGTCGTCTGGTACGATAAAAAGGCTCCACCTACAGCCTTATTTCTCAGAACAGACTAACTGAGAATCGGAAGTACGGTGGTCTCAATCGCGGCATCCGTAATCTCAGAGTCTTCGAAAGCCCTGTGGAATTGGGGGGAGGTTAACGATCAAAATTGACCCTGACCAGAATAAAGCTATAAATCCCGCCATGATAAAAAGGTCGGATTGGGGCGGAATGAGGCCTCCCAGCCAGTACACTAAAATATGGTGTAGCGACTGGAAGTATCTCATCATTCTTGATGCCTGTCGGTATGACTACTTTGAAAAGGTGTTCAGGAATTATCCATTTATCAGAGCAGGAAAATTAGAGAAAGTCTGCTCATGCGGTTCTCGTACTCCGGAATGGTTTAGATGCACCTTTAAGGATAAGGTATACGATGAGATCATCTACGTTTCCGCGAATCCTCACATAAATTCCAAAGGGATTCATTTCAGAGGCTTCAACCTAAGGGATCTTCGTTTCCATAAAGTGATCGATGTGTGGGATTGGGGATGGAGCGAGGAGCTGGGAACCGTCCATCCAAAGGAGGTGAACAAAGCGGCAATCATAGCTTCGAAGCTGTATCCGCATAAAAGATTCATAATACATTACATCCAGCCTCATTACCCCTACCTCAGTCTTGTCGCTAAAGGAATCGGAGTAAAACTAAAGAAGGGCGGGAAAACAGATTTAAGACGTCCCCTTCTACCCAGAATAAAAAGATTCATCCGAAGGAGGCTTGTGGAGCTCTTTGGGGAGAAGACAGGACCTAAACTTGCAATTAAGCTCGTCGGTCCCCCCTCCTCCCCCCGCATACGGCTGGTGGCGAGGAGGATCGGTATAGAGGGCCTGAGGAGGGCATACGAGCATAACCTTCGAGTTGTGCTGAGCTACGTATCAAGGCTTGTTGAAAAACTTCGAGGTGGTAAGATAGTTATAACCTCGGATCACGGCGAGCTCTTAGGTGAAAGGGGAATGTATGGTCATCCGCCGTGGATGAGGGTCCCTGAGCTCATAGAAGTCCCTTGGCTGGAGTTAGAATGCCCGAAGGACGATCAAGCGGGTCGAATTCCGGTGGAAACACATGTCTAACAAACTCAAGCAGATAGCAAAAGATTCTGCCAAAGGAGGTTTCTACCTTTTCCTCGGAGACGCTTCCTCGAAAGCGATTTTAGCCGTTGGCTCGATACTCATCGCCAGACTTCTGAAGCCGGAAGGCTATGGGCTGTATACACTCGCACTCGTCATTCCCGCTCTCCTCAGTTCTTTCATAACCTTCGGCATCGGCCAAGCCCTGATAAGGTTTCCGGCCAAACTAAGGGCAGAGGGCAAAGATGAGGCCGCTGTTAGAATTCTGAGGTCTGGCTTAACTTTCAGGCTGTTAATTGGTGCGGCTATGTCGGCAGTCGGCTTTCTTTTTTCCGATTTCTTTGCAACTTACGTCCTCAACAGGCCTGATATGGCTTTTTACGTTAGGCTTGCTTCTCTGGCAATTCTTTTTCAAGCCGTCTTCGGCTTGATGTATAAAATTTTTGTTGGCTTGGATAGGATGGAAAGAAGTGCCCTTCTCAAGGTTGTGATGTCGGCCACGAAATCTTTCTCGGCCCCTCTGCTCATCGTGTTGGGTTTTGGAGTTGCAGGGGCAGTTCTTGGACATGTGTTAGGTTACATGGTGGCCGGAGTTATAGGCTTGCTCCTGTTCTTCATTGGACCGTATAAAACTCTCAGATCGCCGTCAAGCAACCACGATAACCACTTCCTCGGCGATCTTAAACTTATGCTCAGTTACGGCTTTCCTCTCTACATCTCATCTCTGTTATCCGTATTTTTGAGTCAATATAAGCTCATCATTCTAGCTTTCTACGTTTCAAACTTCGAAATCGGGAACTTCAACGTTGCAACTAACCTGATCGCTCTGCTGAACATCCTCATCTTCCCGATATCCATAACCCTATTCCCAGCATTTTCGAAACTCGATCCTGTCGTTGAACGTGCTGAGCTTAAACGCTTCTTTAACTACTCGGTGAAATACGCCTCGCTCTTTGTAGTTCCAGCCTCTGTAGCTGTGATGACCCTGTCCAAAGACATCGTGAACGTCGTCTACGGGCCAGCCTACAAGTTAGCGTCTCTGTTTCTCTTGCTGTGCGTTGTACCCTTTCTCTTCATCGGTCTATACAACCGTGTCCTGCAAAGCCTCTTCAACGGGCTCGGCGAAACGAAACTCACCCTCAAAACCTCCCTGGTCAATTTAGCCATATTTGTCCCCTTAGCCCCTTTGTTGACCCAGCTTTACGGAGTCCCAGGCATGATCCTCACCCTCACGATCTCAAACCTGTCATCCGTGATCTATGGCCTGTTTTTGGCACGTCAGGGATTTGGAATATTTTTCAACCACACTAGTTTATTGAAAATTTACATAGCTTCGTTCCTCTCAGCCCTACCTGTATTGCTATTTCTGCATCTATCCCCGTTTGGAAGTCTTCTCAACCTGGCGTTCGGCGTAGCGCTCTTCCTCTTCACTTATCTCACGCTTGCACCAGTTTTAAGGGCCGTTCAAGCGCACGACATTAAAAACCTTAGGCTCATGTTCGGCGAGCTCAAATTTGTGCAGACGATCCTCAAACCTGTTTTGGATTACGAAGTCAAGCTCGTCGATTTTGCCTTTAGGAGTCGACGCCCCCGTCCTCGTACACCACCCAGCTCTGATTAGAAAAGCTGTTCATCGATGCGTCCTCGATAACATCAGTAGCGCACACTCCTGACGATCGCTGCAGGCCTCATAACAGAATCAAGCCACGAGCTGTCCATGCTCAAAGCCTTTTTTTGAAAAATTGAGAAACATCCACCCGCTACGGCTGGCGCACTCGGCGGGATTCGAACCCGCGACCCCCGGGTTAAAAGCCCGGTGCTCTGTCCTGGCTGAGCTACAGTCCTTGCATGGGTTTATATCTGGTGGGTTTTTTATGTGTTTTTGGTTTGAGGGTTCTGGAGTTTCTGTTGGATCGTGAGGTTTCGGGCCGCATCTTCGTCGAGTGCGTGTTCGGCTTCGGGGTTAGCAGGGCTGCGGCCGAGGCCTTGGTGGGCTTCATCGACGGTGAGTTGCTGGGTATGGTCTACTCTCCCCTGCTTCCGTCCGTGTCTACGGTCGTGGACGGGGTGGTCTCCCCGACGGGCATGGAGCTGTACGGCTCCGACAGGATGGGGGTGCTCGTCCTCACGGGCGGAGAGGTTCCACAGCCGTCCTCGATACCCGAGTACTACGAGGTGGGCTGGGAGCTCCTCGAAGCCGCCAGGAGGATGGGATGCCGCTACGTCCTGTCGGTCAGCGGAATACTGTCGGCTGAGGAGGTGGAGGAGGTATACGTCGCCTCCACCTCGGACAGGCTGATGAGGCTGGCGATGGAGGTTGGGTGCAAGCCGTACCAGGGCGGCCGTCTCGTAGGCGTCTCGGCTCTGCTCCCGGCTATGGCGCCTCTTGTGGGGTTGGAGGGTATGTGCGTCCTGCCGACAGTCTCCGGAGAGGAGTACGAACGTGAGGCCGGTTTGAGGGCGTTCAGGGTTCTCAGACACGTGGTCACGGCCAGTGCCAGGGGTTGAAGAGCCTGTCTGGTTTTCCGCTCTTCTCCATGCCGTACCTCTGGAGGGGCTTCGTCAGGTGTCTATGGGCCCTCGGAGGCGGTATGTACAGACCCTCCCTGAGCTTCCTTTCGATGGGAACCCTGACCTTCGTCATGGTCAAGCTGTGGAACCCACAACGCTTACACACGAAGCCCCTACCCCTCCCTGCCGACTTCATCCTACCACCGCAGGACGGACACGTAGGGTTCTCAAGCATGTAGACCTCTGAGACCCTCAGAACTTCGAGCTTCTCCAGGTTTATCGTCATCGGAAGCCCGTTCTCGGGAGGCCTGACGCCACCGTACACCCTCACAACGTCGCCTGGAGCCAGCATCCTAACAACGTTCCTGAAGGACCCGGTAGGCTCGTAGGCCGCACACTCCACAATCCCCCCCGCGTCCAGGGGGAATATGACGTGGCCGCCCGGTATGGTCCTCGGCCAGCCGGCAACCCGTCCCTCGAGTACGACGGGGTTGTACGGTCTGACCTCGCTGGCATCCTTGGCCGGCTTTAGGTGGCTGTCCGTTCCCTGGTTAGTCCTGAATATGACCCAACGCTCCACCTCCTCGTACACCCTCACCATCAGGTGGGCCTTGTACACGGCCTCGGGGGTTTCCCCCCTTATCCCGTACAGCACAGGGTCCGGGCCTCGTGGGGTTATGAGTATCCTACCCGTCTCAGGGTCCAAGTTGTTGAAAGTCATGGGTCTCGTAGCTCTGTCCATCTCCCTAACCGACTCGGGGTCCACCATCCTCGGCTTACCCCTGTTCTCCCTAACCCTGTACGTGAGCAACTCGTACGTGTGGTCCCCCTCCAAAGTCTCACCTACGGCTGCGAGGGCCCCTATCAGCCCCCTCCTGTTCTTGAACCCGACGGCGCTGCAGCCATGCTTATGGATGAGCCTCTCAGCCTCCCGTAGCTCCACGACGCTCCGGATCACACGCTTAGAAAACCTCTTAAACTTCCGGGGCACTCGTCCCGTGTGCAACACGACGCCTGGGTTCGTGTTGGCACATTCAAAGTCTGCGTGCTCCTCGACCAGCTCGACAGCCTCTTCGAGCACCTCCTCTGAGACGTCTTCGCCGTGTCTGAACCTCAGGCATACGGCCCCGTTCCCACGGGTCTTCCAGGGGACGTTCGGGTTCAACCTGATTAGGTTGGGGTAGTCTATGAACTCAGCCCCAATTTTGAGAAGCTTCTCAACTAATAAGGCAGCTATGTAGGTTGTGCATCCGAACCTCAGCGAGTCTGTGTCGTCGATCCCGAGGTGGAACTCCATACGCTACTTCATGACTATCATGGTCTGTGTGCTTCTAACTTTATCCATCCGCCTGATCTTCATTATGACGACTTCCCTGAGCTTGTCCATGTCCTCAGCCTCGACCTTGGCTATGATGTCGTAGCCGCCGTATATCATGTAGACCTCCTTGACCTCAGGCAGCTTCTTCAGAGCCTCGTAGACCTCGGCCTCGGCCCCTATCTCAGACGCTATGAGTACGAAAGCCAGCGTCATGGCTCACCAACACAACTTACAGAGGAAACTTAAAACATTTCCGAATCCCTGCGCCTCAAACTCTAGCAACGTATGACCCGTTAATCAGTTTTCCCTCGGCAACCGTTATATCTGTTCGTGCGTAATTGAATCCCTGAATAGATTTAAATCCAGCCGGCTCTAATCCAAGCGGGTCGATGCGAGATGGGGCGGGCGAGCTCCCCTAAGAGGGGCTCCATGGCGTACTCTCCGAGGAAGAGGGCGAGTAGGATAGTGCCGAGGATAAGTACTTGGCCGAAGGTTGAGGGTGAACCCAAGCTCCTCGGGTTCGCAGGCTACAAGGCCGGCATGACCCACGTCGTCCTCGTGGAGGACAGACCCAACTCCCCGGACTACGGCAGGGAGGTGGTTCGAGCCGTCACGGTCCTCGACACACCTCCCATGCTCGTGTGCGCCGTAAGGGCCTACGAGAGGACCGTGGACGGACTGAAGACCGTGGCTGAGGCGTGGATGGAGAAGCTTCCTAAAGATTTCGAGAGGGTTTTCACGATTCCCGAGGCCTTCGACACCGAGGGAGCTCTGAAGAAGATCGAACAGTTGATAAAGGAGGGTAGGGTTCATGAGATAAGGGTCATAGCGGCAACCCAGCCACGCCTCGCCGCTGTTCCGAAGAAGAAGCCCGACGTGATGGAGATAGCCGTCGGAGGCTCCGTGGAGGAGGCTTTTGAGTACGCTAAGTCCATACTCGGGAAGGAGGTACGTGTGTCTGACGTGTTCAGGCCTGGCGAGTACGTGGACGTGGTGGCGGTCACGAAGGGTAAGGGCTTCCAGGGTCCTGTCAAGAGGTGGGGGGTGAAGATAAGGCCGAGGAAGTCGAGGAAGATGAGGCGTGGCGTCGGGTCGCTTGGGCCCTGGCACCCTGCGAGGGTGATGCCGACGGTCCCCCTGGCGGGTCAGATGGGCTTCCACAAACGTACGGAGTACAACAAGAGGATACTGATGATAGGCTCCGACGGGACTGAGATAACGCCTAAGGGAGGTTTCAAGAGGTACGGAGTCGTGAGGGGAGACTTCGTCCTCATAGCCGGAAGCGTTCCAGGACCGGTTAAGAGGTTGATAAGGCTCAGGAAGGCCGTAAGAAGCCCAGAGCAGCCCGAAACTGCCCCAGAGATAACGTTCATATACTCGACTTGGGGAGGGAGCTGGAGTGGCGACTAAATCCACCGTCACGGTCTACGGCCTGGACGGTAAGGCCGTGGGGAGGGTTAGGTTGCCTAAGGTGTTCCAGACACCCATAAGGCCGGACGTGATAAAGCGAGCAGTCCTAGCCATCCAGACGCACAGGCTCCAGCCTCAGGGAAGGGACGTCATGGCCGGGAAGAGGACATCAGCCGAGTCGTGGGGTGCCAGGCACGGCGTTTCGAGGGTTCCGAGGGTTAAGGGGAGCCGTTACCCGAAGGCCGGCCAAGGAGCCTTCGCCCCCATGACCGTCGGGGGTAGGGCGGCCCACCCACCTAAGGTCGAGAAGGTCATAAGGAAGGAGATAAACAAGAAGGAGAGACGGCTCGCCATAAGGTCGGCCATAGCGGCCACGGCCGTGAAGGAGCTGGTGGCCAAGAGGGGACACGTCGTGGATGAGGTCAAGAACTTCCCGCTCGTGGTAGACGACGCCCTGGAGGACTTGGAGAGGACGAGGGATGTCAGGGAGGTGTTCAAGAACCTCGGCCTCTGGCCCGACGTCGAGAGGGCATCGGAGAGGAAGGTCAGGGCTGGGAAGGGCAAGATGAGGGGGAGGCGTTTGAAGAAGCGTAAGGGACCGTTGATAGTCGTCTCCAAGGACGGTGGAATATTCAAGGCGGCCAGAAACCTGCCCGGTGTGGACGTGGTGTTGGTTAAGGACCTGAACGCGGAGCTGCTCGCCCCTGGAACCCATCCTGGCAGGCTTACGGTCTGGACTAAGTCCGCCTTCACGGCTCTGGACGAGCTGTTCGGTGATTAGGTATGGACCCGCATGAGGTTATCCTGTACCCACTGGTGACGGAGAAGGTGATGGGGCTGATAGAGAGGGAGAACAAGCTCGTCTTCATAGTCGACATAAGGGCCAGCAAGAAGGACATAAAGAGAGCGGTCGAGGAGCTCTTCGACGTGAAGGTGGAGTCTGTGAGGACGCTGATAACTCCGAAGGGCTTGAAGAAGGCCTACGTTAAGCTTAAATCGGAGTACAGCGCATCAGACCTGGCTGCGAGGCTCGGAATACTGTAGTGTGGGGTGTGGGAGATGGGTAAGCGAATCCTCGTCCAGAGGAGGGGGCGTGGAACCCCGACGTTTAGGGCAAAGACCCATAGGCGTGTCGCCCCGGTCAAGTACCCACCCCCACACGAAGACACCATCATGGGAGTGGTCCGGGACATACTCCACGACCCAGGTAGGGGGGCTCCCATAGCCCTGATAGAGCTCGAGACCGGTGAAAAAGTGTACAACGTCGCGGTTGAAGGCCTCTACGTAGGCCAAACTGTGTACATGGGTGCAGCTGCCCCGACGGCCGTAGGGAACATCATGCCGATAGGGCGCATCCCCGAGGGTACGGCCATATGCAATGTAGAGCGCAGGCCGGGAGACGGCGGAAAGCTCGTCAGGGCTTCAGGAGGCTACGCCACGGTGGTCGCCCACATAGACCGTGGTACGATAATAAGGCTTCCATCCGGGAAGACGGCCTGCCTGAACGACAACTGCAGGGCGACGATAGGGGTCGTGGCCGGCGGGGGGAGGGTTGAGAAGCCCTTCCTCAAGGCCGGGAAGAAGTACCACTGGATGAGGGCGAAGGGACGCGTCTACCCGAGGGTCAGGGGAGTTGCCATGAACGCCTGCTCCCACCCGCACGGCGGGGGTAGATGGAGACACATGGGCAGGCCGAAGACGGTTTCGAGGCATGCTCCTCCGGGCCGTAAGGTCGGTCTGATAGCTGCCAGGAGGACGGGTAGGAGGAAGAAGTAGGGTTTAAATAGGCTAAATCCACGTTGTTTCTGGTATGCCGAGGAAGTTCACGTACAGGGGCTACACGCTGGAGGAGCTCCTGTCGATGTCGATGGACGAGTTCATAGAGCTACTCCCGGCTAGGCAGAGGAGGAGTCTGAAGAGGGGTTTGACGCCCGAGCAGAGGAAGTTCTTGGAGAAGGTTAGGGAGGCCAAGCGTAAGGGTCTGAACAAGCCTATAAGGACACACTGCAGGGACATGATAATACTGCCCGAGATGGTCGGGTTGACCATACACGTCCACGACGGACACAAGTTCGTGCCAGTGAAGATAACTGAAAAGATGATAGGCCACTACCTCGGGGAGTTCGCACCGACCAACAAGCCAGTCAAGCATGGCAGGCCTGGCATAGGGGCCAGCAGGTCGAGCATGTACATACCGCTGAAGTAGAGGGCTTAGGTACCTAATACGGCCTCCGTGGAGTTTGCACGTACCTGTTAACCACCTGCCTCAGCCACGGCCTCAGCCATTATCTTTCCAAACCTCGTAAGCCTGACCACCTTCCTCTTCCTAATCCGCCTCGTCTCGACAAGGCCTTTAGCCTCCAGCCTGGCAACCGCCTTCCCGAACGAGTTCCTCAGAGCCGACGTAACCCTGCCGTGGCCCAAAGCCCTTATCACGTCGCTTATGGAGGACGCCTCCCCACCCAGCTTCAGGAGGGCTGTGAGTATGCGCTTCTCCCTCTCCCACATCATCCACTCACGCCTGGTCTTCGGCTCGAGCCTGTACCCTGGAAGCTCCATCTCGACCGGCTCCTTACCCCCGACGTTCCTTGCCCTCGAAAACCACCTTTCAAACCTCTCCTCACCAGGCTCCCCCTCCACGTACCACGCCGGCTCCGCCGATGGGACGTAGTACACCCTTACGTTGCTGAACATCATGGCAAGAGTCAGGCACGCGCTCTCCGCTATGTCCGTTGTGGATGAGACGTCTATGAGGACCTCCTCCCCCCTCTGCCTCGCGGAGCTTAGGATGGGGTAGATCTTCTTGAACACGTCTCCGTAGTCCATGAAGTCCACCTCCAGAAGTTCAGGCTCGAACACCTCCAGGGCGCGCTTCATGTCCTCTGCGTTCCTCCTCGACATGTAGGCGAACACCCTTCCCTCTCCCTCGTCCCTGCCGTAGAGGAGGTATATCCTGGATATGCCCATCCTCCTGCTCCAGAACTTAATTCCATCCAGGCTTCTCCTCAAATGCATCCCGACGAGGCAGACTATCACTGCCAAGGCTCCTCAAATATTTCAAGGATTGCACAAAGTGATAAAATTCCCCCCAGCCGCAATAATACGTTTTGTAATACAACAATACGTATTATGGCCTAATAATCACATTTATAAGTGACTATAACCCAATCTTGATAATGGCTCATGGGGTGTTGTACGTGACCAAGCCCATACGAGTTTATACTCTCCCAGGATGCGAGCACTGTGAAGCGCTCAAGAAAAAGCTGAAAGAACTTGGAGTTGAATTCGAGGAGCGTGTCTTCGACGTGGAAGCCCAAACCGAGTTCATCATGCGCAACGTCTTCGGAAACCCGCCCATCCTCGAGGTTGGAGACACTGTGTACGCCTATGAGGACCTGTTCGACGGGGATGAAGTCCTTGAGGACAGGGTTCGGGAGGTGATACGGGGTGCAGAAGGCCGTGGTTAACTCAAAGATACCTCCGTTAGACCTCTTCTTCAAGGCCGTCAGGACGTACCGTGGAATGCCGATGGTCAGGACTACCGACGGGTACCTCGTTCCGTGGGATAGGGAGAAGATAGTCAAGAGCCTCCTGAAGGAGACGAGGTTGGCTGAGGAGATATTCGGCATACCGCCGATGAAGAGGGATTACGCTGAGAAGGTTGCGGAGGAGGCTGAGAGGCGTATAAAAGAGATGAGGCCGAAGATAGTCAGCGGCCCGCTTATAAGGGAGGTCGTGAACAACATACTCCTCGAATGGTCGGATGAGATTCCAGAGTTCCAGGTGTACAGGAACGTCCTGACGAGGGTTGGAGCTCCGGTCTACGACGCTTACCTGATAGACCTGGGGCGTGGATGGGAGGCGAAGGAGAACGCAAACCTCCAGCCGAACCCCGAGACGGTTCACAAGAAGAAGGCTGACAGGCTGAGCAAGGAGGAGTACCTCCTCCTGATGGACCCTGATATAGCCACAGCCCACCACCAGGGAGACATACACATACACACCCTCGAGTACTTCGGAACAAGGCCGTTCTGCCAGGACTGGGACCTCAGGTACTTCTTCTACTACGGCCTCCTCCCAGACGGAACAGGCTTCAAGTCCAGCGTCGCCGGACCCGCCAAGCACCCTGAAGTGGCTGTCCTACACAGCGTCAAGGTGCTGGCAGCCGGTCAGACGAACTTCAGCGGCGGGCAGGGCTTCATGTACTACACGATGTTCCTCGCCCCCTACATGAGGGGCCTACCGTACAGGGAGGTTAAGCAGCTTGCCCAGATGATGTTCTACGAGCTCACCCAGACGTACGTTACGAGGGGAGGTCAGCTCGTGTTCAGCAACATACAGCTTCCGATGGGCGTTCCGGACATATGGAAGGACAAGCCGGTCGTGATGAGGGGTCAGGTAGGCCCTGACGTGTACGGCGATTACGAGGACGAGGTCAGGACCTTCTTCCAGGCCATAGCCGAGGTAGCGTTGGAGGGGGACTTCTGGGGTAAGCCCTTCAACTTCCCGAAGAACGAGAACTACATAAGCCCAGAGTTCTTCAACTCAGAGTACGACGACCTCTGGCTCCTCGTCCACGAGGCAGTCGCCAAGTACGGAACACCGTACTTCGACAACATGCTACCGCCGTACAGAGGGTACGGAAAGGGCATATCGTGCTACCAGTGCTGCGCCTACACGTTCACCGAGACCCCTGAGACCGACCCTGAGTTCGAGTCGAAGATGTACTTCGAGGACGGGATGCACTTCAGCATGGGTGGTTGGCAGGTTGTGAGCATAAACATGCCACGCCTCGCCTACAAGGCCAACGGGGACTACGACAGGCTTTTCGAGGCCGCCAGGAGGTGCATGGACATGGCCGTCAGGGTGTTCGAGATAAAGCGTAGGTGGATGAAGAGGGCCATAGACAACAACCTCATACCGTTCGCATGCCAGAGGCCTAGGGACCCGAGGACCGGTAAGCGTGGACCACCCGCCGTGGACTTCAACGAGCTCGTGTACGTCATAGGCGTCGTCGGAGTGAACGAGATGGTCCAGCACTTCACGGGTTACCAGCTCCACGAGAGCAAGGACGCCGTCAAGCTGGCGGTCAGGCTGTTGCTGGACATGGAGAGGTACAGGAGGACCCTGGAGGCCAGGACGGGTATGAAGATAAGGCTTGCCAGGACGCCGGCGGAGTCCACCGCCCAGAGGTTCGCCGTTGCCGACCTTATGTCTCCGAAGTTCAGGAAGTACGCCGTGAAGACGGTTAAGGGAGACTTGGAGATGGCTAAGTCCATGCTGGCTGAGGGCATAAGGGACGTCCCGGTGTACTACAGCAACGGGACCCACGTGTACGTCGGCGCTAAGATACCGCTGGGTGAGAGGATAGAAATAGAGCACAAGTTCTTCCCGATACTCAGCGGAGGAAACATATTCCACATATGGCTTGGGGAGGCCTACCCAGACCCAGAGGCGCTCTACAAGATGACTCAGAGGATCGCCAAGAACACGCAGATAGGCTACTTCGCGTACACGAAAGACCTGACCGTCTGCGAAGCCTGTCAGTCAGTGTCGCCTGGGTTGAACGAGAGGTGTCCCAACTGCTCCTCCGAAAACGTCAGGTGGTGGTCGAGGATAACGGGCTACTACACCGATGTATCAGGGTGGAACGAAGGGAAGAAGAGGGAGCTACTTGATAGGTATAGGATAACAATCTAACGTTGCCTCCTAATAACCCACAATAAAACAATTATTCCAACACCCGTCAATACACAACTAGCTATGTCGTATGGAAGAGGTATCGGAGGAACATACAGAGACTGAGAATCGATTATTTTTTCCATGGTTATGGCGAAGACGTAGTAGGATGTTACTGCTATGAGCCCAGTAGTTGTCCTACGAAACTGTCCTCTTCTTGCTGTGATGCTTTTGAGCATAAATGACAGTCCTAAAAGAGTTAGATAAAAGCCGACGCCAGGGACGAGACAAGCTTCTGGGATTAGAATAAGTTCAGGGGGCGGCTCGATTATATATACGATTAGACCTACATATCCAGTCAACGCTCCATAAAGGACGAAACTGAGCCTTCTTCTAAAAGTTGAAGCTAAGCTAAACACTCCTCCAGCACCTGACACTAGAAGCCCAAATGTTTGAGGCCAACGAGGCCACAAACGCCCGGGCAACATTCGCGCTAGTAGATACGCTCCTTTACCCATCCAAACGATTTGATACGCAGGATATGTAGTGAGGGATAAAGCCGACGCTAATCCGGAGATAGAGACAATCAACGCTCCAAGAATCCGAAACCTATAAAGCTTTGGCTCAGTTGAAACTCCTCTTTCCGTCAACACCCTTCATCAACCTTTAAAACATAGTCTACCAAGGTTTGTTAATATTCTGAATGTTAAATTACCGAGGCAACATAGCGCAAATAAATTATAAAGCTATGCAACTACTAATGCTGGGTGAATTTAATGGCTAAGACGACTGTATCCGTCATAAAGTGCGACGTGGGAAGCGTCGCCGGCCACGTCGTCGTCCCCAAGCCCGTCATGAAAATCGCCGACAGGATGCTGAGAGAGGCCGAGGAGACCGGGCTGATAAACAGCCACTTCGTGTTCAACGCCGGAGACGACCTGGAGCTCCTGATGGTGCACCAGAGGGGTGTGGACAACCCGGAGATACACGGACTGGCTTGGAAGATATTCCAGGAGGGAGCCAAGAAGGCGACTGAGCTGAAGCTCTACGGGGCTGGACAGGACATACTGAAGACTGCCTTCAGTGGGAACGTCAAGGGAATGGGGCCTGGAGTCGCCGAGATGGAGTTCGAGGAGAGGGGCTCAGACCCGATAATCGTGTTCGCAGCCGACAAGACGGAGCCCGGGGCGTTCAACTACCTGCTGTTCAAGGTGTTCGCAGACCCGTTCAACACGGCTGGCCTCGTCATAGACCCGAGGATGACGGAGGGCTTCAAGTTCGAGGTGCTCGACGTCCTCGAGAGCAAGAAGGTCACGCTGAAGTGCCCTGAGGAGATGTACGAGCTCCTCGCCCTGATAGGGACGACTGGAAGGTACGTAATATACCGCGTCTGGAGGGCGATGGACAACATGATATGCGCCGTTTCGAGCACAACTAAGCTCTCACTGATAGCCGGAAGGTACGTCGGGAAGGACGACCCCGTCTGCATAATCAGAACCCAGCACGGCCTACCCGCCACCGGGGAGGTCCTGGCACCGCTGATGCACAGCTACATCGTAGCTGGCTGGATGCGTGGAAGCCACTGGGGCCCGCTGATGCCGGTGGGCTTGAAGGACAGCATGTGCACTGTGTTCGACGGTCCTCCGAGGATAGTGGGCATAGGGTTCCAGGTGTCCCATGGGAGGATAGCGGAGGACGACGAGGGCAAGCCCATGATAATAGACCTGCTGGCCGACCCGGCTTTCGACATGGCCAGGAGGGAGGCGATGGCCATAGCGGCTACGCTGAGGAGGATGGGTGAGTTCGAGCCTGCGAGGCTTGGGGCTGAGGCGATGGAGTACACGACGCTTCCGAAGGTGCTGGAGAAGCTGAAGGATAGGTTCGAGCCTGCCTGATCGGAGAGGCTTAAAGACCGTCCAGGAAGTCAGAACGTTTTTAGACTTAGTCTTTATTTTTGTTTTAAGTTCCGAAAATGGAGGTTCTGAAGGAGATAGATGCAGACGGATACGAGGAGAACGCCGTCGAGGCCGTGAGGGAGGCTAAGAGGCTTCTGGGAATCGACATTGGTTAGGGTTTCTGTCCATCCTCGGGAGCGTCACACCCCTCTGGCCCTGGTACTTTCCCTTGTACGGCCTCTTGACGGGTGACGTCAGCTTGGAGAACACGACGTGCAGGAACCTCGTCCCCGGGTATATCCTGACCGGGAACGGCCCTCCAACCAGCTCTATCGTCAACTGTCCCTCGAATCCGGCGTCTATTATCGTCGGCGGTATGAACAGGCCGAGACGGGCGAACGTGGACCTGAGCTGGCAGAAGGCCATCAGGTCGTTGGGGAGGCTTATGTACTCGAGCGTTATCGTCAGTATGTGCTCCCTCGGACCGATCACGAATCCCTCATCCCCGACCTTCTCGATCTTGTAGAAGCCCTCAACCCTGGTTTCCCTGACGTCCATGACCTCATCCGTGCTGAGTAGGTGGGCCACCTCGTACCCTATCCTCAGGTCCAGCCCGTTCTCCCTGAGAACCTCCGGTTCGAACGGCTCTATCCTAAGCCTGCCCGACTCTATGTACCTCTTCAGCTCTGTGTCAGAGAGTATCATCCTCGAGCTCCTCCAACACGGACACGAGGTTCTCGACCCTACCGCCCTCTCCTCCACACAGTTCCCTGGCAGCCTCCACGATCTCCGTAGATATGTCAGAGATGCTGTTGTTGCACAGCTCGATTATCTTTGTGTCGTGTCCCATGAGGAGAAGCTTAGCCCTCCAGCTTAGGTGTGGGGAGGCTATCAGTATCTTGTACCTGGCGTTCACGTCCACGCACTTCACGACGAACCTCAGGACAGCGTCCTCCGGGACGCCGTCTTCATCCTCTATCAAATCCACGACGACGTCCGGCCTGCCTCCCTTGTTCACCCAGACGGCCATCAGGAACTTGTGGGGTATCCCGGACTCCCCTTCGACTGAGACGTTGTAAGCTGCGTCCCAGCCCATGTTTATGCACTTCTCCACGGCCTCGGCGACCGCTCGCTCTACGAGCTTCAGACCTGCCGGACTCAAGGCGCCCACCTCCTGACCTCAACGGCCTTAAGTCTGTTGATTATGGCCTTCTTCAAGGCCGTGGTGAACAGCTCCCTGACGTTCAGGTTCGTCTTCGCCGAGGTCTCCAGGTGGTTGAAGCCCTTTATCTTCGCGTATCCCTTCCCCTCCTCCCTGCTCACACACCTGTCCTCCAAGTCCACCTTGTTGCCGGCGACCACCGCCGGCACGTGTCCGGCCACGTCCTCCAGACTCGTGTACCATCGATCCAAGCTCTTCAGCGTCTCCGGTCTGGTCACGTCGTACACGAGTACGGCCACGTCCGCGTTCTTGAAGTAGCTTCTCCTCACCCCCTCGAAGCCTTCCTGCCCAGCTACGTCCCATATCACGAGCCTGATGTCGCACTTGGAGAACTTCAGCAACTTCTCGGATATGTTGACGTTCAGGGTTGGGTAGTACTCAGGGCTGAAGCTGTCGTAGAGGTAGCGTTTGACGAGGCTCGTCTTCCCGACGGCGTAGTCTCCGAGCATCACTACCTTGAAAGCGTAAACCGGCCTCGTCATAGGCATTCAAACACAAATTCATCCCCAGGTTGGCAATCACGGTTAGCATTCAACCAGTTCAAGAAAGTTTAAACAATCCACTCCCGCGGAGAAGGTTTAGCCAAAATCTTTCATCAAACCGTTTACAGAAGGTTAAACAGACCGGAGAACCCATCGTCCGGATATGTATCGATCGGATAAAGAGTCCGGCGGCTCCATTTATCTTTCCTCCATAAGCTTTCACAGTCATCTCTTGGAACGTTTTTATACCGCCGAAGACTTCATGGAGATGGCATGGCCACTGAGGGCATCGCGAAGAGGCTCGAGGAGCAGACGCGTAAGATAAAGGCATGGATGGGGAAGATAAGGCACAAGATAGCCGTACTCAGCGGGAAGGGAGGCGTCGGCAAGTCCATGCTGGCGGTGAACATAGCCGCGTGCCTGGCGATGGACGGCCGCGTCGGGAGGGTTGGGATACTCGACGCGGACATAACGGGACCCACCATCCCGAAGATGCTCGGGGTTAGAGGTTCATCCCTCGTGGCGGGGCCTCCCGGGATATTTCCCGCGGTGGGGCCGCTCGGCATAAAGGTCGTTTCGATGGACTTCCTCCTCCCGAGCGACGAGACTCCGGTCATATGGAGGGGGCCGATGAAGACCATGGCCATAAGGCAATTCCTGGCGGACGTCGTCTGGGGTGAGCTGGACTTTCTGGTTGTGGATCTCCCACCAGGAACTGGGGACGAGGCTCTGACCGTGGCTCAGGCAATCCCGGGGTTGGACGGCTCCGTCGTGGTGACGATACCCTCCGAGGTTTCTCAGCTCGTCGTCAAGAAGGCCGTCACGTTCTCCAAGAAGCTCCACGTCCCCGTCATCGGGGTGGTCGAGAACATGAGCAGGTTTGTATGCCCAAACTGTGGAGCCGTCGTAGACCTGTTCGGACACGGAGGCGGGAAGAAGATAGCCGAGGACTTGGGGGTCAAGTTCCTCGGGAGCATCCCCTTCGACGTGAGGCTGAGGGAGTCGTGCGACAGGGGGGTGCCGTTCGTCGTGGAGTACCCGGACTCGCCGACGACTGAGGCCATCAGGAACGTGGTCTCCGGGATCCTCGGAGCGTTGGAGTAGGTAAGTTTTTTAGAAGCCGGTCGGAAAATGTAGGGGTTAGAGAATGAGCGAGGGGTTTAGGGAGGTCGTCAGGATACTCGGGACGAACCTGGACGGGACGAAAAAGGTAGCTTACGCTCTGAAGGGGATAAAGGGCGTCGGGATAAACCTCGCCCACGCAGTCGTCCGGGTTGCCGGGATAGACGAGAGTAAGAGGCTTGGACAGCTCTCCGACGCTGAACTCAAGCGTATAGAGGACGTCCTCAAGAACCCGCTCAGCTACGGCATACCCCACTGGATGCTCAACCGTCAGAAGGACCCGAAGACCGGTAAGCATCTGCACCTCCTCGGGCCTGACCTCGACCTGGCGGTTAAGCAGGACATAGAGCTCATGAAAGAGATAGGTTGTTGGAAGGGCCTCAGACATTCTCTCGGCCTGAAGGTCAGGGGTCAGAAGACTAGGACGACTGGCAGGAAGGGTAGGACGGTTGG
>CBFDTC010000013.1:0-21433 GCA_965612785.1 Candidatus Bathyarchaeota archaeon | reverse complement strand
ATAGACGAGATTAGCGCCGCCAGCCAAGCCTTCCTGCTCCAGAAGAAGACCTTCAGCCCGTCGAATATGCCGAACGGAAGCAGGTTAAACATCGCCAGGCTGGAGTTCACCACAACACCAGCCCTAAAGAGGCCACAGAAGAAGTCGGAGCGGTGAAACACCATGGAGAGAGCCAGGAACACTAGGGCTTGGGCTATGTTCGAGGCAGGTCCTGCGAGGGCCACCTTTCCGGAGGTCTCCACATCGGCTGGCCCTGCTATGACAACCGCTCCAGGTGCGATTATCTTGAAAGGCATGAATATGGAGAGGAAGGTCAACAATGCCCCGAGCGGTGTGAGCCTGAACTCTGCCCAAAGGCCGTGGGCTTGGGCGACGAACTTGTGAGATAGCTCATGGATTACGAATGCTAGAGCGATTATCACCAGCAGGAGGGTCGTGAACAGGGGTCTCACAAGGAAGAGGAGTAAGCTGCCGGACCCGACGGCTAGTATGACGAGCGTTATGCCAGCCAGCAGGTGGAGGATCTCATCCCTGCCTATCCAGAACACCCTCCTGGAAGGGGTGTAGGTGGGGGGTGCGAATATGACCTCGAACGGAGACCTGGACTCTTCAGCCGGGGGTCTCGTTGGAGGAGGTGCATAGTACTCTGGAGGCCTCAGCGACCTGACTCTGTAGAGTTCTGGGCATTCATGCATCTCGGGTAACCTGTGCTGTGCACAGAACCTCCCCCCACAGTAGGGGCAGAGGAACGGCATGTCCACGTACTCACCACAGTAGTCGCACCTCGGCATTCCCTACCACCTGAGAAAACCCCTTTCCTGGTAGGCTCCCACTATGGGTATTTTCTCCCCACAGAACTTGCACCTCATGTCCTCCGTCAAGTTCCACTCGATTATGTCGTATCCAAACCTCTTAATAACGACTTTGCCACAGGATGGACAGAAAGTACTGTCATAATCCTCCCCGGGGACGTTTCCCACATAGACGAACTTCACACCCTCCTCCATGGCTATTTCCCTCGCCCTCACGAGCGTCTCCACAGGAGTCGGAGACCTCAAGCTGAACTTGTAGTGGGGGAAGAACCTGGTTATGTGCAGCGGCGTATCCGGCCCGAGGTGGTCCACCAAGTACTTGGCTAGGGATCTAATCTCCTCCGGGTCGTCGTTCACTCCAGGTATTATGAGGTTCGTGACTTCGACGTGGACGCCACGCTTCTTCATCTCCTCCGTAGCGTCCAACACAGGCTGGAGCTGGCCCTTGCAGTACCTCCTGTACGTCTTCTCGTTGAAGGCCTTCCAGTCCACGTTGGCAGCGTCTATGTACGGGACGACCTCCTCCAGGGCCTCCATGGATATGTATCCGTTCGTGACGAGCACGTTCTTCACACCCTCCCGCCTGGCTATCCTGGCCGTGTCGTACACGTAGTCCAGGCTTATTATCGGCTCGTTGTAGGTGTACGCTATGGACACGCAGCCCTCCTTCTTGGCCATCTCGACGACCCTCTCAGGCTCCACGTACGTCGTGGCTACCTCCCCGGGCTTGGCCATCGAGAGATGCCAGTTCTGACACCAAGGACACCTGAACGAGCATCCGACGCTGCTTATGGAGAAGGCGAGGCTCCCGGGGTAGAAGTGGTTCAGAGGCTTCTTCTCTATAGGGTCTACGGCCATTGCCGTCAGCTCGCCGTATATCAGAGTGTACATCCTGCCTCCTCGGTTCTCCTTCGTGTAGCAGAACCCCCTGCCACCCGGCTTTATGTAACACTTCCTGGCGCAGATTAGGCATCTGACCACGTCTCCGTCGAGCCTCTCGTAGAACCTCGACTCCCTCTCTATCCCAGACCACCCACGTGTTTGTTGGAAGCCGTGGGTTAAAATTTGTTCGGTGCGTAAAGCAACTTGATGTGGGCTTTTATCAGGCCTGACGCAGTCGCCGTGCTCAAGGACAAGAGGGCGAGAAAGAGCTTGGCGAGATACTTCGACGTGATGGAGGACAAGAAGCACGCCAAGTTCATCATAGCTAAGCACATCGAGGCGGACTTCTCGGAGGACGACCCGACAGAGGAGCTCTGGAGCCTACACGAGAAGCTCACGGAGGAATACTACAGGGTCGAGTCCAAGCTCGACAGGGGTGAGATAGAGCTCCAGGACCTCGGGGAGCCCGAAAGGTCGTATCTAGACCTGAAGGCGGAGCTCGCCAGGCGCATCCTGTCCAGCTGCCATCTATGCGTCAGGAGGTGTGGCGTGAACAGGCTTGAAGGACAGCTCGGGTACTGTCGATGCGGCTTGGACGTGGCAGTCTCGACGTACTTCCACCACATGGGCGAGGAGCCCGAGCTCGTTCCGTCTGGGACGGTTTTCACGTGCGGTTGCACGATGACGTGTGTCCACTGTCAGAACTGGAGCATATCGCAGTGGTACGAGCCGTGTGACACGATGAACGCCGAGGAGCTCGCCAGGGTTGTGGAGCACTTGAGGAGGGGTGGATGCCGGAACTTGAACATGGTGGGTGGGGAGCCTACGCCCTGGCTCTGGCAGTGGATTGAAACCTTCAGACGTGTGGGGGTGAACGTGCCTACGGTCTGGAACAGCAACAGCTACTACAGCGAGGAGACAGCCAAGCTTCTGGCCGGTTTCATAGACGTGTACCTGCTGGACTTCAAGTACGGGAACGACGAGTGTGCCAAGAGGATCTCGGACGCCCCTGGGTACTGGGAGGCCTGTACGAGGAACCACCTGTATGCCCTGCGGTACGGTGAACTCATCATAAGGATACTCGTCCTCCCAGACCACCTCGACTGTTGCCTGAGGCCCATCCTGGAGTGGATCGCCGAAAACCTCGGAACATGGGTTAGGGTGAACGTGATGTTCCAGTACAGGCCTGAGTTCAAGGTTTTCGAGGTGGAAGATGTCCCGGAGCTTCGGAGGAGGCTGAACAGCGAGGAGAGGAGGAGGGCTTTGGAGATGGCGAGGGAGGTGGGTTTGGAGAACTTCATAACTTAGGCTCTCTGTATGGCAACCTCGATGCGGTTCCCGTCCACCCTCATCACATGCCACTCCAGAGGACCCTCAACCCTGCTGTCGCAGAGAACCACCTTCTCAGACCTGACGAGCCACTCCATCTCGTCCCTTAGTAGCTCCAGCATCCTCCTACGCTCAGGGTTGGGCTCGACTATGTAGACGCACTTCAGTATCTCGGTCGGGCTTAGGCCGAGCTCCTTACGTAGGGCCTGAACCCTCCTTACGACATCCTTCATCAAGCCCTCAGCCCTGAGACGCTCATCCCTGACCGTGTATAGCCACACCTCCACGTCGCCCTCGGAGGACGAAACCCAGCCCTCACCCAGGTTAGGCCTCTCCTCCACCAGCGAGACGGACTTGACGTTGGACAGCTCCACGAGGAACTCCCTGAGCCTCTCCAGGGAGTCCAGAACGTCCCTCGGCGCCACAACGACCATCTCTGAGAGTGGCCACCTACGCTTCAACCCAGCCTTCTGCCTCGCCGAGTACACGAGTCCGACACACGTCCAGAGCGTCTCGAAGTCTTTCTCCAACTCCGGGTTCCTCAACGATGGGTCCGGCCTGGGCCACTCGACGAAGTTCACGGACAGCGGCTGCTGTGGGTCCATCTTCCTGTAGACGAGTTGGTGGAGGGCCTCGCACAGGAACGGCGTTATCGGGTTCATCAGGGCCACGACGACCCTGAGGACGCTCCAAAGCGTGGCGTACACCGCAAGCCTCCTCCAGAGCGTCTCCGGGTCGTCGCTCCACAGGTTCCTCCTCACTGTGGGAACGTACCTCCTGCTCAACACCTCGATTATGAACTCCTCCAGCCTCTGGGAGGCCACGTGGAACTGGCAGCGCTCGTACGCCTCCGTGACGGCCTCTATGAGCTCCTGGAGCTTTGAGAGCACCCACCTCTCAGGCGGCTTCAGGACTCCCCTGCGCTCGGCCTCCTCCAGCGTGTGCCTCCTCGGGTCGAACCCGTCGTACTCTGCGTTCTGCACGAAGAACCTGTGGAGGTGGTAGAGCGTGCTCAGGACCTGGTACGGGCGTTTGCGCATCTCGGAGACGCTGAAGTTTATCGACTCTATGGGGGCGCTCTTCCACATCACGTAGAACCTGAAGAGGTCCGCCGACTCCCTCTCCAAGAGCTGGTTGACCTCTATGACGTTGCCCAGGCTCTTGCTCATCTTCCTGCCCTTCTCGTCCAGTACGAACCCGTAGAACAGGAACGACCTGTAGGGAGCCTCGGCTCGACCGGTAAGGATGACGTGCTGGAGCAGAAGCGAATTGGCCCACCCCCTCGTCTGGTCGAGGGCCTCCACCAGGAAGTGGGCTGGGACGTACTTCTCGAACTCCTCGTCCGTGAACCTCGCATACGGGGCCGCCCCGCTGTTGTGCCAGCAGTCGAGGACGAACGGCTCCCTCCTCATGACCCCTCCACACTTCTCGCATCTCAGGAGAACCCTGTCTATCCAGGGCTTGTGAAGCTCGAAGTGCCCCTTCGGGGGCTCCAAGGCCTTCTGGAGGAGCTCCTCCTTGCTCGACACGAGCACCTTATGTCCGCAGGACTGGCACACCCATATCGGAAGGGGGGTCCCCCAGACACGTTCCCTGGATATGCACCACGGCTTGCCCTCAGATATGAACGACAGGAACCTGTGCCTACCCTGGTCGTAGAAGTACTCGACCCTCTCAGCCGCCTCGACGACCCTGTCCCTTATCCTGTCCACCCAGATGAAGTACTCCCTCCTCGCCAACCATATCAGCTTGTGGTGGGACCTCCAGCAGGTCGGGTACTCGTGAACCACCCTCCCATGCTTGACGAGGAGGCCTCTACGCCTGAGCTCCTCCACCACCACGTCGTCGGCGTCCCTGGCGAACAGTCCGGCGAACTTTCCAGCCTCCTCCGTGAACACGCACGAGTCGTCGAACGGCACGTAGACGGGTAGGCCGAGCCTCATGGCGACCCTGAAGTCCTCCTCGCCGTTGCCGGGGGAGAGGTGGACAACACCTGTCCCGGTTTCTACGTCCACGAAGTCCTCACACACGACTGTGTGGACGAGCGGGCTCTGCGATTCGAGTTCAGCCTGCTTCGGAACCATGTCGAGGAACGGATACTCGTACCTGAGGCCCTCCAAGTCCCGGCCGGGCATCGTTTCGACTATCCTGTACTTCTCGACGCCCGCCTCGGCCATGACGGCCTCGACCCTGTTGGAGGCCATTATCCAAACCTCTCCGCCGACGTCCACCTTGGCGTACTCGGCGTCCGGGTTCACGGCCACGAGCATGTCCGTCACGAGTGTGAACGGCATCGTCGTCCACGCCACGAGGTACTCGTCTTCTGTTCCCCGTACCTTGAGCTTGAAGTACACGGATGGGTCCTCGACCATCTCGTACCCGAGGCCGACTTCGGCGTTGCTCAGCGAGGTTTGGCAGTATGGGCAGTAGGCGACTACGTAGTACCCCTCCCCGAGGAGGCCCTGCTCCCAAGCCCTCTTGAGGTACTTCCATTCACGCTCTATGTACTCGTCCCTGTGAGTCCAGTACGCCCTGTCGTGGTCTATGAACACGCCGAGAAGCCTGTCGGCCTTAGCCCACTCCGGGTAGTACACGTCCAGAGTCTTCTTACACTCCTCGACGAACCTCTCCTCACCAACCTCCTCCAGGAGCTGACGCTTACCCCTGACGCCCAGCCTCTTCTCAGCCTCAAGCTCGACGGGGAGGCCCTGACAGTCCCAGCCAGCGTAGAACGGGACGTAGTATCCCTGCATGCTCCTCCAACGGAAGTACAGGTCCTTTATCACCCTGCCACGGGCGTGTCCGACGTGGGGTCTCCCGTTCAGCGTGGGTGGACCCTCGTAGAAGCCGAGGACACCCCTGTTGTTCCTCTCCAGGTTGTCCATCAGCTTCTTCCTGACCTGATGCTCCTCCCAGAACCTCCTGACGGCCTCCTCGACAATCTTTGGGTCGTAGTTCATGCTCAGCCAATCCTTAGACTCGAACAGCGATTTTGCAGTCACCTTCCATCCCTGACACCAAAGAAGGAGAAGATTGGAACATAATATAAGCGTTAGGCCACCGAATATTCGGGAATGAAGCTCGTCAAAGCCTCCGGAGAATGGAGCGACATAGGAGAGGCCATAGGCTCAGACTGCCGCAGGGAGCTACGGACAGAGTTGGAGTACGTTCGTAGGATAGGAGACCTAACCGGAGTGTTGGACGAGGTGGAGGCCATGCTCGACGTTTTCAGGTACGAAGTCGAGGCCTACTCTGAGCCCTACATGGAGCTGATGAAGGGGATGGCCAGCGGCTCAGGCTTGACGCTCGACGAGGTCACGCTCATCCACGTCGGATACGAGGCGATGCTGTGGACTCCGAGGTGGGGCTGCACGTCGTTCGCAGTCTGCCCCGAGGCGTCGTCGAACGGCGACACGGTGATAGGCCAGACGATAGACCTTCCGGAGATGCTCTCCGACTGCGTCGTGGCCCTCCACATCGAGACCGTAGAGGACGTCAGAGCGTTCATCGTGTGCGTCCCGGGCATGATATACACGGGCATAAACTCGGAGGGTGTGGGGCTCTGCGTAAACATGCTCAACCCCGGGGAAGTCCGTAGAGGCGTCCCGGCTTCCGTAGTCTCCTGGGAGGCCCTGATGACGGGTAGGCTGAGCGAGGCTTTGAACACGGTCATGGAGGCAAACAGGGCTTCGGGCATGAACTACCTGCTGGCAGACAAGGACGGAAACGTGTTCAGCGTCGAGACGACCCCGGACAGGTTCCGAGTACTCGAACCCGTGGAAGGCCTGCTCGTACACGCAAACCACTACGTCTCCGAAGCGTTCAGGGACTTGGACGCCCTCGTCGTGGGGAGCCCAGACACCCTGATAAGGCAGCAGAGGCTCAGAAGGTTTCTCGAAAAACATAGGGGTAGGATAGACGAGAGGCTCCTACACGAAGCCCTGAAGGACCACTCGAACTACCCGGACTCGATATGCTGCCACCCAGACCCCGAGGCCGTCCCGGAGTACCGCTGGAAGACCGTGGCGGTCACGCTGTACAACCTCACATCCGGGAGAGCCAGGGTCTTCGGAGGAAACCCGTGCAAGGCCTCTTGGAGCGACTTCAAGGAATTTGGCGTAATGAAACCACCACGATAAACATATATGCCGTGTACGGTAGGACTACACGATGAGCCTGACTGAGCAGGTACTCCAGATTCTGCGTGAGGTTAATGAAAAGCTGGATGCCGTCATGGCTAGGCTGACGGCCCTTGAGAACAGGATAATCGAGGTCGAGGAGCCTGAGCCTGAGGATGTCGAAGCATATATGGAGGCTGAGAGAGATTAGAGAAGGAAAAATTAAGCCTCTCACGTAACATCAAAAAATAGCGTATATTGAAGATAATACACAATTATGTATTATGCCCTAATAATCACATTTATAAGTGAGCGTATCTGCGTGATTTAATGGGCATGAAGAACCCCTTTGCTGTGTACTTGACGGAGCGTGCTGACAAAGAGTTGAGTAAATTACCTGATAAAGATTAGGAGTAGGATAAGGTCTGCCATAGAAGCGCTCACCAGCACACCTTTGCCAAGGGGTGTTGCAAGGCTCAGAGGTCTGAGAGACGCGTACAGAATTAGGGTTGGGAAATATCGGGTGCTCTACAGGATACTATGGAAAGAGCGTATGATAGTCGTTTTCAGGATAGCCTTGAGGAAAAAAAGCCTATTGAGGTTTAGGCCATGAGTCGAACCTGTACCCCTCCAGGTCTAGGGACACGAATCTGAACCCAAGCTTCTTGAGCTCTGAGGCTATCTCAGACCCGTGTTCCAGGATTTTTGCCATGTCGTCCCTGGAGACCTCTATCCTGGCGTGTTCTCCGTGAACCCTAACCCTGAGGACACCCACGTCTACCAGAGACCTGATGGCGTTTTCGGCTTTGTCGATGCGCCTCAGGAGGTCGTGGCTGAGCTCCCGCCCGTACGGGACCCTTGTGGCGAGGCATGCGCTTGGTGGTTTACGGCTGTTCGGCAGTCCCATGCGGTCTGCGATGGCTCTGACCTCGGGTTTTGTCAGGCCTGCCTGGAGTAGGGGGCTGACGACTCCGAGTTCCTCCAGAGCCCTCATCCCAGGCCTGTCTTCTCTGAGGTCGCTCAGGGTGGAGCCGTCCAGGACTCCGTTGAAACCGAGCTCCGAGGCCACGTCCAATAGCTTCCGGAACCTGAAGCGTTTACAGAGGTAGCACCTGTCTGGAGGGTTATGCCTGAACCCTGGAACCTCCTCGAGCTCGTCCACCCAGACGACTATGTGCCCCACGTCGAGTAGCTCGCACAGCCTCACGGCGTCCTCCAGGTCTCTGCTCGGTGTGAGAGGCGAGGCGAAAGTGGCGGCTGTGGCCTCTGGTCCGTAGGCCTGTTTGGCGAGGGCTGTGAGGACGGAGCTGTCCACCCCTCCGGATAGGGCGACTATGTGTGGTCCTATCTTCTTGAGGTTTTGGACGACCTTCTCAGCTTTTTCCCAAGTCCTCGACACTCTTGGAGGCCTCCTCCAGAACCTTCTGCCTGAGCCTTCTGAGGGGGGTTCCGGTCTCTACGGCCAGCTTCCTCAGGTCCTCGTACTCCGGTTTCACCTGGATTACCTTGCCCTCCCTGTCCCTGGAGACCTTAACCCTAACCTTCCTGCGGATGCCTCCCACCTCGACTTCGACCGGTACGACCTCCCTCTCCAGGACGTACCTGACGCATCTCAGGACGCGGACTCCGAGCGTCCCTGTCTCCGCCATGATGAGCCTGACCATCCTGTCCACGTCCTCCCCGTACACCAGGGCCCTGAGCAGCGTTCCGGGCCTACCCTTCTTCGACACCGTAGGGACGAACCTGACGTCCCTCGCCCCCTCCTCCAGGAGCCTCTCCATGACGTACCCCAGAGTCTCCCCATCCAGGTCGTCCACGTCCGTCTCCAAGACGCAGAGGGGCTCCTGCGTCAGCATCCTGTCCAAGGCCTCCCCGACGGACACCCTGAGGAGGTTCGGGACGCCCGGTATCTCCGTGGAGCCGGCTCCATAGCCCACCTTCTCGACCACCATGTCCGGGTGGACGGGACTCCAAGCGTCCGCCATCGAGACGAGCAAGGCCGCACCCGTCGGTGTGGACAGCTCCACTTCCACAGGCCCACCGAGCACGGGTATCCCACCCATCCGGAGTATCTCAAGCGTGGCGGGGGCGGGCGTCGGGAGGCGGCCGTGGGAGAACTCGACTATCCCTCCGCCCACGGCCACGGGAGACGCGACCACGGTTGTGTCTTCGAGGAGGCTCAGCGTCTCCATGCACCACGAGACGGCCACGATGTCGAACACGGTGTCAGCGGAGGAGAGTTCGTGGAGGTGAACCTCACCTGGAGGCCTGCCGTGGACTCTGGACTCAGCCTTGAGCAGGGTCTCCATGGCCTCCACCGCCATCCTGAAGGCCCTACCGCCGAGGCCGACGGCCTCCGCCGACCTCTCGACGGCCTCCAACACCTGAGACCCCTTAGCCTCCCTCGTCTTGTTCACACACTTAACCTCGACGTTCACCCCCCTGAGACAGCCGCGGAGCTCCTCCGACACCTCCACGTCGAGGGAGGCACACCATGGCGTGGATTCGCAGACGGCGTCCGCAACCTTCTTGAGGCCTTCGACGTCGGCTCCGAGGTCTACGAGGGCTCCGAGGAGCATGTCTCCGGAGACCCCGCAGGTTCTACAGTCCACGTAGACTATCTTGGTCATGTCATGTTGATAGTCGGGGGACGACTTTAAAACCGTTGGCGAGAAAATTGAGGCTGGGTTGAAGCTGAGGGAGGTTCTCCAAGCCCTCGCCGAGGGTAGGATGAGCGTTGATGAAGCCGAGAAGATCGTCAAGCTCACAGCCTTGGCCGAGGTGGAAGACAAGGCCCTCATAGACCTCGGGAGGGAACTCAGGTCTGGAGCTCCTGAGGTCATACTGGGGGAAGGTAAGGACACCGAGACGTTCAGAGACGTGTTCCTCAGAGCCCTCAAGGAAGCTGGCAGGGTCATGGCGAGCAGGGTAGACCCAGAGCAGGCTGAGGCCGTCCTATCCTCAATCCCTGAGGGCTACGAGGCGGAGTACAGGGAGGATGCGAGGCTGCTCATAGCCAGACGTAGGGGCATGAGACCCAAACCCACGGGCGGCAGGGTAGGCGTAATCACAGCTGGAACCTCGGACATACCCGTGGCGGAGGAGGCGAAGGCCGTGGCGGAGGAGATGGGATGCGAGGTCTACACGGCCTACGACGTCGGCGTGGCGGGCGTGCATAGAAGCATCCAAGCCATCAAGGAGATGGTGTCCAGGGACGTGGACGCCATAGTCGTCGTGGCAGGCAGGGAGGGAGCCCTGCCATCCGTCGTCGCAGGACTCGTGGACGTGCCAGTGATAGCTGTTCCAACCTCAACCGGATACGGCATAGGAGCCAGAGGCATAGGGGCGCTGATGGCCATGCTACAGACCTGCTCGCTGGGCGTGGCCGTGGTGAACGTAGACGCCGGAATCCAAGCTGGAGCCGTAGCGGCCTTGATAGCAAACAGGGTTGCAAAGTTCCGTGGGTCTAAACGGCGATGAGCTCGTACTTGTACTTCCAGTCTGGCGGTAGGATTCCCTTACGCTTGTAGTACTTGCTTAGGCGGTGTATCTTGGATTCGATTATCTGTAGGGCCCTCTTGTTGCTGTAGTCCTTCCTGTGCTTCTCCAGGTGTCTCTTCAGCCTGGCGGCCTTCTTCATCAGGTTGTAGAGGTCTTCGGGTATCTTGGGCGCCAGGTTGTGCTCCCGGAGTATCTGGAGTATGGACTTGCCCGTTATAGGCTTCACAAGCGGTATCCCGTACTGGTCTCTCAGGATGACGCCGATGAGGCTCGGGGGCTTGCCCTCCCTGGCCAGCTTGACGACGAGGGCCTCCACTTCCTCCGGAGTGTACTTACACCAGCTCGGAGGCCTCTTCGACACGGGCCTCGTGGACCTCGACCTACCCCTGGCGTACGCGAACTTGCCCATCCTCACAGCCTAAGCGTCTAAGGTGGTTTAAAAGCATTATCTCGACGACAGCCACTCCCCGAGCTTTCTGAAGGCCCTCGACCTGTGGGATAGCCTGTTCTTCTCCCAGGTCTCCATCTCTCCGAACGTTCTTCCGTCCCCCTCGTCTGGTATGAATATGGGGTCGAACCCGAAGCCCTTAGAACCCCTAATCCTGTGCGATATCCTACCCCTGACCTCACCGACGAAGCACACGGGCTCCGTCAGGTCTGCGTCCATGTACGCCACGGCGGATAGGAACTTGGCGTGTCTCATGTACACGCCGTCCAGGAGCTTCAGGATTCCGTTTAGGCCTATGGTCTTGTACACGTAGGATGAGTAGGGGCCTGGGAACCCGTTCAGGGCTTCGATGAACAGCCCTGCGTCCTCGACCACGACCGGCTTCCCCACCTCCTTCCAAGCCTCTATGACGCTCCTCCTGGCGATTTCCTCGAGGCTGTCTGACTGTATTTCAAGCCTCTTCGTGGGGTACTGCACCAGCGTTATCCCGTACTGGGAGAGGATTTCACGAGCCTCCCTGAACTTACCCTCGTTGGACGTCGCGAACCTTACGGGCTCTCCTCTCCGAGACGTACCTACCCCTCCTCCTAATCTCCTCAACCTTCTCCATAACCCGCTTAAACGTTTCCAACCCCACGGCGGACCTGTAACCCTTGAGGAACGCCTCCCGGAGCTCCTCCGCGTGCCTGTAGTGTGTGCTGACTAGCATCTCCTCGAACAGGTGTACGTCCACGCCCATCCTCTCCACGTCCGAGGAGGCCTCGCCGAGGCCGAAGTCCACGAAGAACACCGTCCCGTCGGGGCGTATTATCATGTTCGACGTCGTCACGTCGCCGTGTATTATTCCATGTGCGTGGAGCCTCCCCACGAGCGTCCCCACAAGCTCGAACACCTTACGCCTCTCGGGTCCATCCATGCGTTCCACAGCCTCCCTAAGCCTCTCCCCCTCGACGTACTCCATGTATATCGTGTAGTCCTTCAGGTCCACGAAGTACACGACGGGCGTCGGAACACCAGCCAGCTTGGCCCTGTGGAGCATCTCAGCCTCGTGCACAGTCCTGAAACGCCTGACCTCCCCGTCTAGCTCCGGAATCCTGTACGGCTTCGGAACCCTACGCTTCGCGAGGACCCTCATACCCTGCCAATCCTCCAGGTAGAGGTGCGCCTCAGCTCCCTCAGCGAGAAGCTTCCTCAAGCCCAGACCACCTCGACTTCGTCAAGCCTCCACCTCGGCCTTACGAAGCTCTCCTCCACGGGCGTCTCCACGCCGGCCCTGAACATCAGCAAGCCCGTCCAGGCTATCATGGCCCCGTTGTCCACGGCGTACTCCCTGGGGACGACGTGGAACGTTGCGTCGTGCTCCTCGGCCACGAACCTGATCATCTCCTGGAGACGCCTGTTGGCGGCCACCCCGCCCGTCAGGAGTACCTCACGCTTACGTGTGTGGGCGAGGGCCCGCTCGGTTATCTCGGCAAGCATCGAGAAGGCGGTCTCCTGGAGGCTGTAGCAGAGGTCCTCGACCCTGTACTTGCCAGACCTGAGCAGCCTTAGGGCGTGGGTTAGGAGACCGCTGAAGGACATGTCCATGCCCTTAACGGTGTACGGAAGCCGTATGTACCTGGAACCCTTCAGGGCCATCTCCTCCACGGCTGGCCCACCCGGATACCCGAGGCCCGCCTCCCTGGCGAAGACGTCGAGGCAGTTTCCGACGGCTATGTCCAGCGTCTCACCGAAAACCCTGTACCTTCCCCCCTCGAGGGCTGAGACGATCGTGTTTCCCCCGGAGACGTACAGCGTTAGGGGGTCCTCGACGCCCGTCGTGAGCTTACCTATCTCTATGTGGGCCACGCAGTGGTTCACACCCACGAGCGGAACGCCCAGGTAGACCGCCATGGCCCTGGCCACCGTGGCCCCGGTCCTCAAGCAGGGACCCATCCCAGGGCCTTGGGAGAAGGCTACGACGTCTATGTCCTCCGGGTCTACGGAGGCCTGTTCCAAGGCCTTCCTGACTGCCTCGCCCGCCACCCTCGAGTGGTGTCTGGCGGCTTCCCTCGGATGTATCCCGCCTTTTTCTGGGGTGTACGCCATTATGACGTTGGCGAGTATCCTGCCCTCCGATGAGGCTACGCCCACTCCGAGGTCGTCCGCCGTGCTCTCTATTCCCAGGCATATTACGGGCTTACCCATCCAGACTAACCATGAGACAAGGTTTTGATAAAGTGTGACGAAAACCCTACTCCTTCTCCTTGTTCTTCTCCTTACGCTTGTATATGGTCAGCCCACACTTCCCGCAGGCGTACCTGTCCCCGTGGTCGGCCATGAAGACTCCTACACCGCATCTCTGACAGAACGGGAGCTTCCTCACAAGCTTTCCATCCTTGATCTCATAGTACTTCCAGACCAACTATTCACCACCCCCCTCAGCCTCCGGAGAGTTCCTCCTCTTTATGTGTTCAGGCTCTATAAAAGCGGCTCTCTCCGCCGAGTCGTACACGTGCGCCCTGCCGACCGTCAGCCTGAGACCGGTCTTGGTCAGCATCCTCACAACGTACACCCTGTCGAGCTCCACATCCAGCATCGAGGCAAGCTCCTTCCTCACCTCGAACCTCCTCGGGGTCTCATCCGAGTGGACCTCGAAGTCCACCTCGGTCCTGCCTATCAGCGGGTTGTACCTCTTGGAGACTATCTTAACCTCCATGCTCACGCATCCTCCCCACGACCTTCAGGGCCTCACTCCTCAGACCCTCATCCACGACCATCACGACCGCCCCCTCACCCGGCTGGCCGTACACCACGACCGAGCCGTCTGGGGCGTGTATGACTGCGGGTATGGCCAGCAGGTCCTCCTCGCCGTCCACGAGGACGGCCGTCCTTCCAGGCGTGTTCAGAGCCTCCACCACGGCCTCCCAGGCCTCCCGGGTTATCATACCCCTAGGGTTTTTCACCCTAAAAATTGTTCTATCCCCGAGCTCGGGGTAGCCGACCTGGGTTCTCATGACCCTACCGTCAAGTATAGCTACGTCCGGAGTAATGGACAACTCGACGAGGCTCCGGTACACGTAGTCCCCGACGGTCACAACCTTCCCCGGATTTAGGCTCCTTATCCTGTCCGCCAACGCCTCTCCGGTCAGGACGTCCCCGAACGGCTTCCTCAGAGCCGGCCGTAGGTCCTCGGGGAGCGTGAGGTCTCCCCTGGCCAACTACCTCACCCTCAGGGCGTATACGCCCGGCTCCTTTATCCCGGCTATCTTGGCAAGCTCGGAGCCCTTCGGGTCGAACACTATGAGGAGGCCTGAGAAGCTGTCGCTTAGGTCTGTCCCACCGCACCTGGGACAGCGGTTCTCCGTGGTCACGAGCTTACAGGTCCTACAGGCCCTCTCACTCAACCTTAGACCTCCTCACGTCCTCCTCTATCCACTCAAGCTTACCGAGGAAGGGTTGCCTGGCAGTGACGCCTATCTTTCCGGAGCTCCTGCCCTTCGGGAAGGACACGGCCACTATCCTAACCCTCATCAGGTCCCCCTTCCTGACCGACCTGCCTGTCTCCTTGCCCACCAGGATTCCCTGCCTCTCGTCGAAGGTTATGAAGTCGTCCATCAGCTGGGAGACGTGGAGCAACGCGTCTATCGGCCCAACCCTCAGGAACACGCCGAAGTCCGTGACCTCGACCACCTCGCCCTCGACTATCTCCTGGAGCTCTGGATAGAACACGAGTGCGGAGAAGGTCACCTTGTGGTAGGCGGCTCCGTCTCCGGGTATTATCCTCCCAATCGGGTCCACCTCCAGGTCTACGACGGCAATTACGTACCCGAGGTCCTCACTTACATAGCCTTCGTAACGTTCTCTGAGCTCCCTGTACGCCACTTCTTTAAGCGGTTTTCCGAAGTCCTCCGGGGGTATCCTGACGACGTCTTCTATGCGGACTATCTTGAACGTTTTCCAAACCTCCGTGCGGTTCTGCTATATGCTACGGATTTTGGATGAAATATAAATCTATCCCAGCTATCCGACGACCGCCACCTTCTCGACGCCTGCTTTAGGCCTCACCCTGCCCCTCGGAGGCCTGACCTGGACGAACGTCTCGAAGTCGTACGTTTCGAGTATGTCGGCCAAGTTCTTCTTCCAGTCGTCTCCTATGGCTATAGGCACGTATATGCCGGCGATGGTTGGACCGACCGCCTCACCCTTCCTGTACGACTTCCTCTTGTTCTTGTCCACGAGGGACACCAGAGCCCTTATCGTGTCACCCGTCCTTACGACGTCGTCCACTATCAGGACGCTGTCCCGCCTCTTTATGGCGCCCTTGGGCAGGAACAAGCTCACCATTATCGCGGAGTCTCCCGGTATGAATATCTCCTCGATGAAGGACTTTATGCCTACCTCACGGCACTTCTTGGCGACGACAAGGTTCACGTCCAGCAGGTTGGCTATCATCGTCGCCAGGGGTATGCCGTCGGTGGCGGCTGTGAGGACCTTCGTAACCCTCTTCCCAGCGAACTTGTGTATGGCGTAGTTGGCGGCCAACCTTATCCAGCTTATGTCGGAGGTTATGACAGAGTTGTCAAAGTACCCCCTCTCGTCGAACTCTATCTGCCTCTCCAACACCCTCCTCATACCCATGATGTCTATCAGCCTCTCGTACAGCTCCCTGGCCCTGCCGTAGCTGGGCAGGACGTGGCCCCTCATGTACCTGCTGAGTATCGGGGGACTCAGGCCAAGCCTCTCTGAGAGCTCCTTGTACGAGAATATCCTACAGGCGATCCGGAGCATGTCGATGATCATCATCCTGTACCTGAGCTCCCGGATCCTAGTCTCAGGCTCTGAAAGAGTCATGCACGAAACCCTCCCCAACCAACTAATACGTTGTGGGCGGAGAAGCCCGGCGTAATAATTATTGATTAGATTAATAATTAAAAGTTTAAAAACAAGGAAAAATGAAAATTTCCGGAAAATAGGCCCAGCTTTTACCCAAAAATGTAACTTGGTCCCGCCCCCCGGACTTGAACCGGGAACCTTCCGGTGTCCGCTCAACGGGCTGGTTGGCCCCCACCACGCGGTGGGGCTCTACAGCCGGACGCTCTACCGTTGAGCTAGGGCGGGACCATTTTACATCGATGTGGTTCTTCGATTTAAATCTTCTTCAGGGTTGCGGGGATGTTTTCCTCCAGAGGCTGGCGTATTATGCCCTTCTCAGTTATTATCGCCGTTACATACTTGGCCGGTGTGACGTCGAACGCCGGGTTAAACGCCTCGGAGCCCTTGGGGGCGAGTCTAACCCTCCTAACCACACCCTCCTCGTCCATCCCCCATGCCGTCAGGACCTCGAGGGGGCTTCTCTCCTCTATGGGTATGCGGTCTCCCGAGGGGCAGGATGGGTCTATTGTGGTCGTGGGGGCTGCAACGTAGAAAGGCACGCCGTTCTCCTTGGCCAGGACGGCCTTCTCGTATGTGCCTATCTTGTTCGCCACGTCCCCGTTCATCGCTATCCTGTCCGCCCCGACGATGACCATGTCGATTTCACCACGCATCATCAACAGGCCTGCGGCGTTGTCCGCTATCACGGCGTGCGGTATGCCCTCCTGGAGGAGCTCCCACGCAGTCAGCCTCGAACCCTGACACCTCGGCCTCGTCTCATCCACGTACACGAAGACACGCTTGCCCTGCCTGTGGGCCACCCTTATCGGGCTGAGGGCCGTCCCGTAGTCCACGAACGCCAGGGCCCCTGCGTTGCAGTGTGTCAGGATACGGTAGCCGTCCTGTATGAGCCGGCTTCCGAGCTCGCCTATGCGCCTCGAGGCCTCGGCGTCCTCGTCGGCTATCCTCTCAGCCTCCTCCACGGCCAGGTTCCGGCACTCCTCCACGGTCAAGCCGCTTCTGACAGCCTGGAGGACCCTGTCCACGGCGTGGAATAGGTTTACGGCCGTCGGCCTCGTGTTCCTAACCACGTCAGCGGCCTCCTCCATGAACCTCATGAACTCCTGGAGGTCTCGGCCCCTGTAATGCAGGGCTGCCTGGGCCATGGCGTACGCGGCTGCGACTCCTATGGCTCCGGCCCCCCTGACTGCCATGTCCTTTATGGCTTGTGCGGTTTCGACGTGGGTCTTGGTTTCGAGTATCCTGAACTTATGGGGTAGGAGTCTTTGGTCTATCATCTTGACCACACCATCCTCCATCCAGATAGTTCGAAGCTCCAGTTCCTTCCCGTTTATCCTGACCTTCAAACCTCGGTCACCAACCTTAGAAGAGTCGGGAGAAACGTTTAACATAAACTTTTGCTGTGAGAGAAATCAGTAAAAACTTTCCATACTTTCTTCATTACCTTAAATTTTTAATAAAAATAAAAGCCAAGCCGGAGGGACTAGGCTTTCATTAACTTTATAATCTAAATAGCAGGTATCTAAGGATCTCTATCATTCGTGCTAGAAACCCTCCGATCGCTCCTCATACCTGATATTAATATCGCCAAACCAAGGAAGCCACAAAACATATATAACATCCCAGATCTTAACTTTGACTGCATATGTCGAGAATACTCGTTTTGGGTTGTGGAAATATTGGCTCGTTTATAGCGAAAGATTTGGCTGAGCATATGCCTTCGACAGACGTTGTTATCGCCGACAGGCTCTTAAATAAGGCTAAGGAAGTTGCTGCTACCATCGGTAAAGAAAATGTTACTGCAATTCAATTGGACGTACGTAACTACAATGAACTTGTCAAGACTATAAAAAGATTCGACTTGGTGGTGGGGGCTTTACCAGGAAAATTCGGATACCGATCGATGAAAGCTACTATCGACGCAAATGTCGACATGGTAGATATTTCGTCAATGCCAGAAGATCCTCTTACACTAAATGAAGATGCTGTCAAAGCGGGTGTAACAATTATACCTTACTGTGGAGCTGCACCTGGATTAACTAATATATTAGTAGGTCATGCCGTCAGCAAGCTCGACGAGGTTGAAAATGTCCATATAATGGTTGGAGGTCTACCGGCAGAACCTGTTCCACCTTTAGGCTATATTGTAACGTGGTCCATAGAAGACCTCATAGCCGACTACGTTAGCCCTGCGAAAATAGTTGAGAACGGTAGAATAGTAGAAGTAGATGCGTTAAGTGGACTGGAAGAGGTAGAATTTCCAGGTGTTGGCAAACTTGAAGCCTTTTACACAGATGGACTCACAACGTTACTTTATACGATAAAGCCTGTTAAAAGTATGTGGGAGAAAACCCTCAGATATCCTGGGCACGCAGAAAAGATAAAACTACTGAGGGAACTAGGGTTTTTTGACGAACAGCCAATAAATATCGACGATGTTAACGTATCACCACGAAAAGTAACTGCTAAACTCTTAGAGAAGAAATTGCGACGACCTGAAATTAGAGACATATTCATAATGAAGGTAGAAGTAAGCGGAGTAAAGGAAAACTCAAAAATATGCTGTGTCTACCAGCTCTTAGACCGCTATAAAGATGGAGTAACAGCTATGGCGAGAACCACTGGATACCCGACTTCAATCATAGCTCAGTTAGTAGTTCAAAAAGTCATAAAAGAGAAAGGCGTTATACCACCGGAAAAATTAGGTGCTAAAGAGGAAATCTTTGAAAAAATTCTAGCAGAACTAGAGAACCGACAAGTTAAAATTGTGGAAAGCGTGCTTAGGCAACCATAGTCTTTTTAGAGAAAGATTCAGATCGTTTTCCATTCTCTTTCTTCCACTAGTTTTTTGAATATCCTCTTTAATATCTTTTTGAAGATTGAAGATTTTTCATTTGCGCCTAACTTTGGCCCATAACTATCTCTTGTACATCAGGCGGGATATGATAGGTTAGGTGTAACTAATTGTTCCTGTCTTGCCGATAATCCTCAGTGTATCACCGTAATAATTAATGAGATCCAAAAAGATACAAATTTTTGGAATACTAAAAGTTTAACAATCACGTATAGTATATTTCCTAATTTCAAGTATTTCAACTAAACTATGACTGAAGCACGCATCTACAACTCTACCCTCTCTGGTAGTGACTCTTAACTCCGTCATGTCTGGTCCTCCGATTGTAGGACTACCCCCTGACTCGAAAAGTAGGCGTGTTTCAGCCGTGGCTTCTATTTCACCACGTTCTGCCATAGCTATGCCAACAGCCGTAGTGCCTGTTCCGCATGAGGGTTCAATGTGACCTATCGATATGTTCCACGGGAAGACTACACGTCCATCGCCTCCATGTTCAGGATGTAAATCGTACAGAGCTAGATCAGATGGGGCAGGAGTGAAACAGGAGATAAACATGGAATCTATCTTTTCGAGCACACGCAGAGTTTCTTTATCCATCTTCTCGAAATCAACATTAGGGTACACCTTCTTCACATCATCCGCATTTAGAACTAAGTAATCTCCAACTTTTACGCCATTTACACCAGCTATCCTAATGCTTTGTACACCCAATTCGTAGCATCTATCAACGAATGCCTTCATATTTGTTACAACTTTTTTCCTTCTAACATCTATCTTCAACGGAACAAGGCCTACATCGGTTTCGAGCATAACCTCAGTAACAGGTTCATTTATTTTAATGTCGAAGTGCTCAGCGAAGTCGGTTTCAATCAACGCGATGCCAAGCACCTGAGTTAGTCCACCACACATAGGTATGTAGTCGGGTTCTGATATCTCAACGATTTTAACCTTGAGGTCGCCGCCTTGTTCAGGCTTGTAAAATAGACCTAATTCATCTCCTCCAAGTTCTTTTAATATCGATTGAGCTATTTCCAGTTCTTTTCCCTTGGGTATCTGATCACCATACAGCAGAATAATCTCGTTGCCTCCCATATGTCCTTTTATTAAATCAATAGTTTTCGTCATCAGCCCTCAAAAAGAGTATGAATTTGGCTTTATAAATTTAAGTCCTTAAGAAACCTTCTTTTTAGAGTTTTAATTCCTCGTTCCTGGGACTTCTGACTTAAACGGCTAAGGGACTAGATGACGCGCATCCTTATGGCCGCTATTCTCTAAACCCCCTTTTGATTGGGGTCAACCGTTTCAGCATCTTTGCGCAAACTACGTAGGCAAGAGGTAGCTCGAAGACTTCAGAATTCGGAGATAACTGAAGAATAATAATTCTTCCACAGTTATAACTCCATCAAGAATAGGACTCTAGGAGAGGTTTTATACGGAGGTAAGATTTAGTTCTTATTGCGAGGAGTTTTGGTATGGCGAGGGCCGATCTTTCGATGTTGTCTAAGGATGAGGTTGAGCTGATCCATGAGGCCAGTCTGAGAGTGCTGGAGGAAGTGGGGGTTAAGGTCCTTAGCTCATCCGTGCGGGAGCTGCTCAGGGAGCACGGCGCCGAGGTCGATGGGGAGGTCGTTAAGATTCCGTCCTCGATGGTCGAGGAGGCCTTGAAGAAGGCTCCTAGGGAAATAACGCTAGCGGCTAGGGATCCAAAGTGGGATCTGAAGCTTCCCGTAGAACGAGACTACCCCTATGCAACGCTCACGGGTGCTCCAGGTAAGGTTTACGACCTAGAGACCGGCGAGAAAAGGGAGGCTACCCTAGAGGATCAGAGACGATTCGCCGTGCTGGCTGATTATTTTGATGATATCGACTTCATATGGCATGTAGTTGTGGCGTCCGATATCCCGACCAATCTCCGATCTGTGTACAGTTATGTAACTATCTTGAAGCATAACAGAAAGCACATCCAGTCGGGTGGTTATAACGCTGAGGAGGCTAGGTGGATAATTAAGATTGCGTCTGCAGTCGTCGGCGACGAAGAAAAGCTTAAGCATAGGCCGATAGTCTCGGCTGTCGGCTGTCCTATATGTCCGCTGGTCTTCGAGGCAGGTATCATTGAGGGTCTTGTGGAGTTCGCCAAGGCGGGTCTGCCCGTCATGCCTTTTTCGATGCCCCTTATGGGAGTATCTTCTCCGGCTACGTTTGCCGGTGCTGTGACGCTAGGCAATTGTGAGAACCTGGCTGCGCTTGTAATTATCCAGTGCGCAAACCCAGGGGCCCCGATGATATACTGTGTTGAAGGCGCGCCTATAGAACCTTACACGGGTAAGATATGGTACGAGGCTGTCGAAGTGCCTCTGCTTAACGTCGCGTGTGTGCAGATGGCGAGGTTCTACGGGCTTCCATGCTACTCGCTCGGGGCGGCCTTGGATAGGAGGCCAAGAGACTGGGACGACCTTCTCATACAGGCTGTCAACATGGCGTTGGGGCAACTGGTCCACGGAGACATTACTGCGGGCTTCGGAGGCCTAGAGGAGGCTGAGTTTGCGGCTCTTGATCAGGTCGTCTTAGACGTGGAGGCTTGGAGGATAGTTAAGGCCTACCTGCGTAGTTTCGA
>CBFDTC010000012.1:0-23424 GCA_965612785.1 Candidatus Bathyarchaeota archaeon | reverse complement strand
CGTAAGGAGCTTCGAGACGATCCCGACAAGCTGTCTCTGAAGGTTCTCCTCCGAAGAGACGTCGGTCCTCTCCTTCTCCCTGGCGAGGAGCCTCAAGCCCTCGTCGGCCAGGGCCGCCCTGACCCATGTTGCGCCGAGGTCCACTCCGACGAAGCGTCTCAAACTTCCACCATGCGTTTATGCTCCGATAACCGTTATAAGTTGGCCTTCCCATCCCCCTCCACGGATGAGCCTGTACCTTACGGGGAGGACGAGGGTCATAACGCCCTTCGACCCCTGGAGGGGGCCTCTGTGCACCTGCCCGCCCAAGCTCTCCCTCGACCCCTACACAGGCTGCCAACACGGTTGTCTGTATTGTTACGCGTCCTCGTACATACGGGACTTCTTCAGGTGCAGACCCAAAAGACGGCTTCTCGAGAACGTCCGGAGAGACCTGGAGAAGGTTAGGCCCGGAGCTCTGATATCGATGTCCAATAGCTCGGACCCATACCCGCCGATGGAGACCGACCTCAGGCTGACGAGGAGATGCCTCGAAGCTTTCCAGGGAAGAGGCCTAAGGATACTCGTGATAACGAAGGGCACCACCGTGCTGAGAGACCTGGAGCTCCTGAAGGAGCTGGGGGCCGCCGTCACCGTAAGCCTGATCACCCTGGACGCGGATCTATGCCGTAGGCTTGAGCCGGGTGCCCCCTCCCCGTCAGAGAGGCTTGAAGTGCTTTCGAGGCTTTCCAAGGAGGGCGTCCCGACGGGGCTTAGGCTCGACCCGATAATACCGTTCCTCACGGACGACCAGATAGAGACGGTTGTCAGGGAGGCCGTTTCAGCAGGGGTTAGACACGTGGTCGCCAGCACGCTTAAGCCGAGGCCGGACGGCTGGGCAAGGCTTAGGAAGGCCTTCCCCGAGGAGTGTGAGAGGCTAGATGGCCTCTACAGGAATGGCATGAGGGTTGGGGGCGCCATGTACCTTCCATCCGACCTGAGGAGAAGCCTCCTCGAAAGGGCGTTGAAGGAGTGCATCAGGGCTGGGATAACCTTCTCGACTTGTAGGGAGGGCTTCCCAGACCTGAACAGAGCCCCCACATGCGACGGAAGCCACCTGGTCAGGGGGGCTTCGATGTGAGTGTCGAGAAGAGGCGTATCCGCCGCCTCGTCTGGGAGAGGCTTGAGAGGAGCCACGTGGTCAGGCCCCCCCTCCCATGTAGGGGTAGGATACCCAACTTCGTCGGCGCCGAGGAGGCTGCGGCGAGGCTCTCCGAGACGCCTGAGTGGGAGGGGGCTGAGGTAGTCTTCGTCGGGCCTGACAGCCCCCAGAGGCCTGTCAGGGAGCTCGCCCTGAGGTTCGGCAAGGTTCTGGTGATGGCCTCCCCACGGCTCAGGAGGGGTTTCATAGTCCTGACTCCGTCCAGGGTTGGGGGACAATTCAGGAAGGCGTCGACGATAAGGGGGGCGTTCAGGTACGGGAGGCTTGTCGACCAGCCTCCGAGGGTGGACTTGATGGTCATAGGCTCCGTGGCCGTCGACAGGGACTTCAACAGACTCGGCAAGGGTGGAGGCTACGGAGACAGGGAGGCCAGGATGCTCAGAGCCCTCTACGGGTTCATACCGTACGCAACCACGGTACACCCGCTGCAGATAGTCGACCGCATCCCGTCGGAGCCTCACGACGTCAAAGTGGACTTGGTGGTCACGCCGTCAGAGGTTCTGAGGAGAATATAGGGCAGGCTCCCCCCGTAGGTGGGTTGCCTCAGCCCCCACGACGACGACGTCCAGCCTCTCCCCCAATTCGGCGTCCACGTCCAGCACGATGGGTCGATACGCGAAGTTCCTGGCGACGTATCCGCCATCTCTCCCAGGCTTCTCCACAACGCCCCAGCCCCTCCACCCGACCCACTCCATGTTCCTCTCCAGCGATATGGTGCGTGTGAGGGCTGACACACGTCTCGACCTCTCCTTTACGACCTGGGTTGGAAGCTGCTTCATCCTGGCCGCCGGCGTCCCGGGTCTCGGCGTGAACTTGGAGACGTGGGTGAAGTCCGGCCTGATTTCTTCCAAGAGCCTGACGGTCTCGCTGAAGTCCTCCTCCCCCTCCCCTGGGAAGCCGCATATCACGTCCGTCACTAAAGTCATCCTCGGAAACCTCGACCTGAACTTGGACACGATCTGCTTGAACTCGTCCACGGTGTACCGCCTGTTCATGAGCTTCAAAACCCTGTCGCTTCCGGACTGTACGGGCAGGTGGAGAAACTTGAACACCTTCGGGTCCTCGTAGGCATCCAGGAGGTCGTCGAGTATCTCCAGGGCGTTCACGGGGTTCATCATCCCAACCCTGACGTGGAAGTCGCCCTCGACCTCGCATATCATCCCGAGGAGCTGGGGAAGCCTCACGTCTTCGTACCTGTAGGCGGCTGTGTCCTGAGACGTAACCCAGACGAAGCGGCACCCCTCCGAGACAGCCCTCTCGACATCCCTGACTATCTCCTCCGGCGGGTAGCTCCTCAACCTCCCCCTCGCAAGCCTGACTATGCAGTAGGCGCAGGAGCCTAGGCATCCGGAGGATATTTCCTCTATGTGAACCACAGGGTTCAGCCTCCTACGGGGCAAACCCGTCTTCGGCTCCTCATCGTCCTCAACCACGTCCACAACCCTGCCGGAGAGGGCTGAACGGACTGCCTCCACAACACGCCTGACGGAGTTGGGGCCGACCGTACACGCCCCGGGCGCTATACGCCTCACCAACCATCTCTCAGCCTTCGGCATGCACCCAGCCACTACGAGGGGTTTTCCGAGCGTGTTGAGCTTGGATATCCTGTGCACCATCCTCGCCTCGGTAGGTCCCTTGACTACGCACGTCACCACCACGAGCACGTCGGCTTCGTCCGGAGCTTCGACTATCCTGTACCCCTCCCTCTCCAGCAGACCCGCCATCATCTCGGCGTCAGCCATGTTGGCTGCGCATCCGTAGACCTCGAAGTACACCGCTCCTCGGGGCTTCATCAGGCATGTTATCCAGCGGTTTTGGATAAGTTTGTCATAATACCATAATACCCTCTATTAACTCCAGGTGTTGCCCGCTGAACCCTTGTTTCATGAAACCTTAAACGTCCCGTGGGTTCACCCCATGCTTGGAACAGGCCTGTAAGCATCCGTACCGGTGCGGTATGGCTCTTAGACTATCCTGTTTCAAATCCATGTAAGATTCTGGCGTTTCATCCGTGAAAGTTTACTGTATGTTTAAACAGGTGTGAGAATACGCCATGAATACGGTTTTACATTCACATTCTAAACCAATTTCGGCGAGCTCAGGAGGTTTAGGCATGGTTCTCCTCCAGAAGGCGTTAAGATACCTGAGGTATGAGGGCGTTTACAGGGGGATAAGGGAGCCCGGCTACTGTAGGATACTCATCGTAGGAGTCGGAGGCGCCGGAAACAACACGATAAACAGGCTCATGAAGCTCGGCGTAGTGGGAGCCAGATGCGTGGCCGTGAACACAGACCTCCAACACCTTAACACGATACACGCAGACGAGAAGATCCTGATAGGCGAGAAGATAACCAGGGGTCTGGGTGCGGGTGGAGACCCCGCTGTGGGGAGGGAGGCGGTCAAGGAGAGCATACATAGGATAGAGAAGCTGCTCGAGGGCTGCGACATAGTCTTCATAACCGCAGGCCTCGGCGGGGGTACGGGAACCGGGGCTGCTCCCGTCATAGCGGAGGTTGCGAGGAGGAAGAACGCCATAGTCATAGGCGTGGTCACGATACCCTTCGCACACGAGAGGGGTAGGATGGCCTACGCCTTCCAGGGCCTGAACGAGATGCGCAGGTACGCCCACACGACTGTGATAATAGACAACAACAAGCTCCTGGGCCTGTTCCCGCAGCTTCCGATAGACCAGGCTTTCGAGATGGCCGACATGGTCTTGGCTGACATGGTCAGGGGCATAGTGGAGACGATATCGCTGCCTAGCCTGATAAACATAGACTTCGCAGACTTCCGCTCCATAATGAAGCGGGGAGACGTGGCCATAATCGGAATAGGGGAATCCGACGGGCCGAACAGGGCCGAGGAGGCCACCCTCAACGCCTTGAACAACCTTCTGCTCGACGTGGACTACAAGGGTGTGGACGGAGCTCTGATACACGTCTCCGGGGACAGCAGCATGACGCTGAACGAGGCCGTCAGGGCAGCCGAGGTCATCACGAGCGTCATGGACGAGGACTCGATGGTCATATGGGGCGCCAGGGTTGACCCGACTCTCAGAGGGTTCCTGAAGGTCAGCTTGGTCTTGACGGGCGTGAAGTCTCCGTACCTGTTCAGGGGCTTCGAGCAGGCCGCTGAGGACATATACAACCTGGAGCCCTACGCCAAGCCCGAGAGTCCGCTCAGCATAGACTTGGACTTGTTCCAGCTGGAGAGGGGCGTCTAAGCCTCCTCAGGAAGTTCCTCAACCTCCTGGAGATGGGGTAGGGCCTACAGAAGACGCCTACCACACCCCGCCTAAGGCAATCCAGAACATCGTCAACTCCTGAGCCCGCCTCCAAGACCGTGTACCCATAGCCCACAGCGTCCGCAGAGTGGGCATCACTTCCAGCAACCCCCGGAACTCCAAGCCTCTCCGAAAGCCTCCTCGCAAGCCAGCTACATATCGAAAACGGCCTCGACATGGCGTTCATAACCTCGACGGCGTCAGCCCCTGAGCCCTCTGCGTCCTTAAACCCCATCCCATCCCTGAACACGTCGTACGGGTGGGCTATGACGGCCAGGCCTCCGAGGTCGTGTATGGCCTCGACGGTCTCTGGAACCGTCATACCGCTCTTCACGGGTTCTGTGACCCCGAGGGCGACTACGTGTCCCCTCGAAGTGGTGACCTCGACTCCGGGTACGACTATCAGGTCCCTCGGCTCGGCTCTGAGAGCCTCCAGGGCCCCGGTTACGGTGTCGTGGTCTGTTATGGCAACTCCGTCGAGGCCTGCCTTCCTGCACGCCTTCAGGACTTCCCTTACGGTCGAGAGTCCGTCTGAGTGTGTCGTGTGGACGTGTAGGTCGAGCTTAACCCTGCCCTCCACCCGATGCCCTCCTAACCCTCTCCCTGACGACGGATGTGAGCTCGTCTACGAGGTCCTGTGGAACCTTCCTGAACAGGGGTTTTGGCTTGGGTAGGGGTCTGCCGACCTCAAGGTCTTCCAACGCCTCCTCCAAACCGACTTCCGAGAGCTGCTTACTCTGGTTGAGCTGCCTCCAAGCCTCCTCAGCCTTCCCCGGCATTATGGGCTCCATGAATATCGTCAGGGCCTTCACAATCCTGAGGCAGTTGTACATGACGTGTCCGCAGCTCTCCCTGTCCTGCTTGACGAGGCTCCACGGCTGCTTCGCCTGGAAGTACCTGTTCCCGAACGACGCTAAGGCCATTATCGAGTCGGATGCACGCTTGAACTCGAACTCCGTCAGGGAGTCCACTATCGTCTCGTAGGTTTCCCTTATCTTCCCGTAGACTTCCTCCTCTACCTCACCTTCGGGTATCGTCTTGAAGTACCTGTGGGTGAACAGCAGGACCCTGTAGAAGAAGTTTCCGAGGTTTCCGACGAGCTCCTTGTTCACCTTGTTCATGTACACACGCCACGAGAAGTCTAGGTCCCGTGTGTGGCTCGTGTACGAGACCAGGTAGTACCTCAGACAGTCCACGTCCAAGCCTCTGTCCAGGTAGTCCTCCTCAACCCAGACGACGTATCCCCTGCTCTTCGAGAACACCCTGCCCTCAACCTTCACCATCCCGGAGGCGACGACGGCCCATGGGAGGCTGTACTCAGCCCCCTTCAGTATGGACGGCCAGAATATGCAGTGGTGGTACACGATGTCCGAGCCTATGAAGTGTATTATCCTTCCCTCACCCCTTATCCAGAACGCCTTCCAGTCCCCTCCGGTCTTCTGGCTCCACTCCTCGGTCGAGGATATGTACCCTATCGGGGCGTCCACCCAGCAGTAGAGGACGAGGTCCTCCTCACCCGGAAACTTGACACCCCACTCCAGGTTCCTCGTTATGCACCAGTCCTTCAACCCTCCCTTAACCCACTCTACCGAGTACCTTATCGCTGGCTTCGTCCCCTCCAGCTTAGACAGGAAGTCGAGCAGGAAGTCCCTGAACGCCGTCAGCCTGAAGAAGTAGTGCTTCGTCCTCTTCATCACAGGCTTGGAGCCGCACACGGCGCACCGAGGGTCTATGAGCTCCCCAGGCTCGAGGAAGGCTCCGCAACCCTGGTCGCACTCGTCTCCCCTCGCCTCCGCACCACAGTGTGGGCATATGCCCTTCACGTACCTGTCGGGGAGGAACCTTCCGCAGCGGGGGCAGTAGGGGAGCTCCACTTCCTTCTCGTATATCAGGCCGTTCTTGATTAGGCGCTTGACTATCTCGACGGTCCTCCTGTGGTTTATCGGGTCGTCCGTGTTTCCGTAGTTGTCGAACTCTATCCTCAGCCTCTTGAATACCTCCTGGAAGTGTCTGTGGTACTTTTCCACGAGCTCCCTCGGGTGTATGCCCAGCTTCTGGGCGTTCACGGTTATGGGCGTCCCATGGGCGTCCGAGCCGCAGACGAACACGACCTTCCTGCCCAGCTTCCTCATGTACCTCACGAAGACGTCTCCTGGAACGTACGTCCTGAGGTGAGCTATGTGGCAGGGTCCGTTGGCGTAAGGAAGCCCGCAGGTCACCAACAGCGGCACGTCCGCCGGGAACTTCTCGTCGAGTTTGCTCAACCCACTTGCTATGGTTGATTGGCGCTTATATATGATGTGTGTTAAACGTCTTACGTGGCGGTGTCCGACGTGAGGGCCTCGAAGAGGCCGAGGTACTACAGAAGGGCTAAGAAGAGGAGGTCTAAGTTCGACAGGGAGCGTGTTAGGTTAGCCGCCGTCGAGGTCCTCAGGGTAATGAAGCGCAGCTACTCCTACGAGGATCTGTCCTCCATGACCGGCCTACCCGTGACCGTCCTCAGCAGGTACGTGAACGGGCACGTCCTTCCAAGCTTCGACAGGGCGAGCGAAATACTCGACCTGTTCAGGGAGAGGTTCCTCGTCAAGGCGGTGAAGGACAAGATAAGGTTCGATGAAACGCATGTGTTCGACCACACAGGCATCCTTTCCGACGTGATGCTGTTGAGCATGGTGGCCAAGGTAGTGTTGAGGGAGTTCTGGGAGGAAGAGATAACGAAGGTGTTGACGAAGGAGACCGCTGGGATACCTCTCGCAGTCCTCGTGGGGAGGGAGCTGGGCGTGGATGTCCTGATAGCCAGGGACAAGAAGAGCATGGCCGTCAAGAGGTTCATAGAGGTCAGGAGGGTGTTCAGCGACGGAACTTACGCATACATGTACCTGCCGAAGGGCCTGATGGGGGAGAAGGACAACGTCCTCATAGTGGACGACTGCATCAGGACAGGCTCGGCCATCAGGGCCATGGCGGAGATGTGTAAGATGGCCAAGGCAAGCCTGAAGGGTGTTTTCGTCATCATAGAAGTCGGAGACGCATCTTCGAGGATAGAGGCGGAGCTTGCGAAGATGTTTCCACCCAAGTGTCCGGTTAAGGCCCTCGTCAGGCTTCCGCTCGTCCCACCATCTGCCTGAACTTCTCCTCTGAGACGAACACAGGGAGCGTCGAGAGGTATATCAGGCTCTCGCTCTTGTACCATGGTCCTTCCTTCCATACGACCGCCTCGCACACGGTCTCGCCGCCTACCTTGGACACGAGTCTCTTCATAGCCTCCATCGTCCCCCCCGTAGACACGACGTCGTCGAGGAGGCATACACGTTTCCCCTGGATGTACTCTATGGACCTGTCGTCCAGGACGAGTTTCTGTACTTCCTTCGTCGTTATGGACTTGACTTCCTCGCACACGTAGCTCTTCATGTACGCCTTGACGCTCTTCCTCGCTATGACGAACTTCCTGTGTCCGAGCCTCTTGGAAACCTCGTAGGCGATGGCTATCGACTTGGCCTCGGGTGTGAGTATGACCTCCGGGTTGAACGGTCTCACCCTCTCAGCCAGCTTCTTCCCAACCCTCTCTATGAACTCCACGTCCCCCAACACGAGCTCAGCGTTCGACGCTATCCACACACCCTCGGCGACGTTGACGACTGGGAGCTCCCTCGTCAGGCCGAGCACGTCTACCCTGTAGCTCTTCTGCCCCCTATACAGTATGACCTCCATGTTCTCACACCACCCTAAACACGTAGTGTAGGACAGTTAAAGCAACGGCCGCCGCCAGGGCGGCCAGTATGGCGTAGTCTATTCCGCTCATCTTAGGCCTGAAGAACTTCGTGCGCTTCCCCTTGAGCGAGAAGAACCTGAGCTCCATGGCTAGGACGAGCCTCTCAGCGTTCTCTATGCTCCTGACGAGCAGGGGGAGGACGACGGGTATGTAGTTCTTTATCCGCGTTATCAGCGACCCCTTGTCGAGTTCGAGGCCCCTGGATGTCTGCGCCTCTTTTATGGCCCTGTACTCGTCTGACGTCGTGAGGACGTGTCGCAGCGACAGGCCGAGTATGAGGGAGACCTTGTACGGTAGCCCCATGGAGCTCAGGGCTGCGACGAGTTCTCTCGGGGTTGTCGTGTAGATGAACGTCAGGGAGACCGTTATTATGACGAGGAACCTGAAGGCCATGAAGGCACCTACGTAGATGTTGAATCCCGTCCCACCGTACTTGTAGAACAGCGAAAACCTGTAGAGCGTCGACCAGAGTATCAACGCCACGACGAGGGCTGGGAGCATCACCTTCAGACCCTTGAATATCCTGGCCCTCTCCTGACTCAAGACGGCCACGACCAGCGAGGTGGCGAACACCGCGGCTAGGACGTATATGTCGTGGCACAGGAACACGACTGCCATGGAGGCCACGAAGGCCGCTATCTTGACCCTCGGGTCCACCGTAAGGGCGTGCAGGCTACTCACCGACCTTCACCTCCCCCATAAGGGCCTCGGGAGGCTCGAGTTCGTACCTCTCGAGGAGCTCCTCGTTGAGTAGGATGTCCTCTGGGGCGGAGTCGACCGCTATCTCTCCGTTGTACACGACGACCACTCTGTCGCTGATCTCGAGGGCGAAGTCAGAGTCGTGGGTTACGATTATGACAGTCTTTCCCTCGTCCCTCAGCTTCCACACAACATCCCTTATGACCCTGAGCGTCTCCCTGTCCTGACCCGTGGTCGGCTCGTCGAGTATGAATATCCTCGGGTTCATGGCCAGGGCGGAGGCTATGGAAAGCCTCGTCTTCTCGCCCATGCTGAGCGAGTAGGGAGGCCTGTCCGCCTTCTCGAGCAGACCCATCGAAGCCAACGCCTGCTTGGCGTTCTCCTCGGGCAGACCCAGGTTCCTACAGCCGAACACAGCCTCCTCCCAGACCGTGTTGCACGTTATGTGCCTATCCGGGTCCTGGAACACGAAGGCCACGTGCCTCGCCATCTGAGCCGCCGTGGTCTTGCTCACATCCACACCCAGGACCTTCACAGAGCCCTTCGTGGGCTTGAGGAGGCCGTTGAAGTGTTTGACCAGCGTGGTCTTGCCCGAGCCGTTGGGGCCCATTATTGCGACGACCTCGCCGGAGTTTATCCTCAGAGACACGCCTCTCAAAACGTATTCCTGCAGGTACCTGAACCACAGGTTCTCGACCTCTATCACAGGCTCCCCACCGACCCTACGTTTGGCGGGCGTCCTGACGACCGTGTTCTCCGTCTCCCGGACCTCGGCCTCCCTCAACTTCCCTTCCTCGAGCACGTAGACCCTGTCCAAGGCCTCCCTGAGGCCTTTTATCCTCCTGGCGAGGATGACGACCCCCCTGTTCTGGGATTTGAGCATGCGTACGGTGTCCCTTAGGCTCTTAACCCCACGCCAATCCAGGTTTGAGGTGGGGTCGTCCATGACTATGAAGTCGGGTCTCAGGACAACCGTAGAGGCCACGACAACCCTCTGCTTGAGTCCGCCTGAGAGCTCGGAGATCCTGTAGTGCCTGTACTTTTCGAGGTTGAAGGTCTTGAGGGCCCATTCAAGCCTCTTCCCTATCTCCTCCACCGGGAGGCCGAGGTTTTCGAGGCCGAACACGATATCCTCCTCGACCGTCAGGCCGAATATCTGAATTTCGTAGTTCTGCATCACGATGTTTACCTTCCCAGTCACCTCCGTCAGGCTCTTCTCGAACAGGTTCTCCCCGTCGAGGAGGACCTCCCCCTCCACCTCACACTTAACCCTCTTAGGGATTATTCCCGTGAGGCAGTAGGCGAGCGTGGTCTTACCGCAACCACTCGGCCCGACTATGCCCACTGCCTCACCCCTTGAGATTGAAAAAAAGAGGTTCTTTAGCACGGGGCCGTCGCCGTAGTCGCAGGTCAGGCCCCGTACCTGTATACCTTCCATCCCTCTAAAGCCTCCACTTGAGCAGTCCCCTGGCGAGCAGCGACGGAGCAACGGCTCTGACGACTATCGGCGTCCCTATGACTATCGGGGGTATGTCGCTGAGTATCAGGAACGTGACGGCAGGCCAGAACGGGGCTGCGCCGACGAGGTCGAAGCCCACAGCCACTATCGGAACCATTATCATGCCGGATATGAAGGATACCACAGATATCTTCGCCAAACCGGCGCCACTCTTCGTGTCCTCGGGCTTGCAGAAGAGCCCGGGTATGAGGCCTGTCAAGCCGACGCCTATGAGGTCGAACACCGGTGTCGCTGGGTTGAAGTATCCGCCGAGGACAGCCCAGAGCGTGTTGCCTATGGCCCCAGCCACGAAGCCAGTAGCCGGCCCGAACAGTATCCCGAACACGCACGGCAGGAACGCCAGAACCCTCCAGTGTATGGCTCCGGGTATCAGAGGTATAGGGGCGGTCAACAGGAACCCTACACCGGTCACGGCCGCGGACACGGCCATGTAGGCTATCGCCCTGAGGGCTCCAGGCCGTTCGTACTCTATCTTCTCATCCACCTCCTCCCACCTCCAATCAGGTCACTATTTCATCGAGGGAGTCCTCCATCCACGCCCTCTTGACCTCCAACGCTATCCTGTCACCCATGCTCATCCTCCTGCCGTACTTGGCGTTGGCGTACTGTCCTCCGACACCCATGTGGACGTTCGTACCGCCCCCATGCCTCACAGCGACGTCCTGCGTCACGGGTACGTGCATCCACACTTCAGCGCCTTCAGGCACGTCGTACAGGCCGTACTCGACGGCCTTGCCCGGAACCTTAGACCAGGTTATCAGCGTCTGGAGACACCAGGCTCCGATGAGGCCTGGAGGCTCGTACTTCCTGGTGGCCAGCAGGAAAGCGTTTGCAAACCTGTGAACATCCTTGAGGAGGGACTCCCTCAGCGTCATGGCGAGGTGGCAGGTGACCTCGAACGACGGGGTTTCCTTGATCTTCTGCTGTACGTCCACGGGCAGCCTCCTGAGGCCGTCGAGTATGGTTTCTCTACGCTCGTCTATCGACAGGAGCTCGTTCGCCAGGCAGACCCTCGCCTCCTCCAACGTGACCTTGTATATCCTGGCGTAGGCGTCGTCTATGTCCCCCCACTCCTTCTTGGCGTTCAGCGGGGAGAAGAAGAAGTTGAAGTTCGCATGAGGCCCAAGGACTATCTGTTCGACTCTCGCCTCCCTCAGCGACTCCTCGTCGAGGTTCCCGGCCTCGACCTCACGTTCAACCTTCTCCTCCAGGTCGTGGGAGTCGGCTGCGAATATGAAGCACCTCTCGTACTCCCTCTTGGCGTGTTTGGCCTTGAGGAGGAGGGGCTCGTCTATGAACTCCTTGAACCTTATGCCCTTGCTGTAAACCTCGAACTCGTAGGACTTGGGGTACGGTATCCCAGCCTTCTCGGCGAACCAGTAGTAGTCCCTCTCCACCTCACCGCGGTTCTCTATCTTCAGCAGCTTTCTGGAGCCCACTATCGGGACGGAGAACTTCTGCTCTATCCAGCTGCACATGGCGTCCCCGCCCACGTAGGTTGCGAAGGCCCTGTTCGGAACCTGGATGCAGTTCAGGTCTACGAGGTCGTCCACGTAGTTGAGTATGTCGTGGTACCTGTCGAGTACGAGTATGGCGAACCTCCAGGCCCTGCCCTTAAGGTCTGCGGGGTCGAACACGACGGTTATGTCCCTCTTAGCCAGCGTCGGTAAGTCCTCGACGGCCTCTCCAGGCATGCCCGCTATCGGGTTCTGCAGGTATATCCTCGCCCTACCCGGCGTCGTGTATATTATAGCCCTGAGGCCGTAGTCTCTGGCTCCGGACCATGCGTCGAGGGCCGAATGCGTTCCGATGATGAGCTCAACGGGCTCGGTGTAGCCCCTGACAACCTCTTGCATCTCCTCCCTCTCTATGGCTGGCATGAGTCCAAAGTGTGTATTTTAACGCCGGTTTAAAACCTTTTTTGGAGCGTACATGTCAAATATACACGAACGACACACGGCTGGTGGGCTCCTACGGATAACAGACTTTAATACCACCATGAAAATAACCCTCTGTTGGGGGAGGCTTGAAGAAGGTCGTCGTGGTCGGAGCTGGCCCAGCCGGCCTGTTCGCCGCTGAGCAACTCTCCGGTAGCTTCGACGTGACTGTGGTGGAGCAGGCGGAGTTTGTCGGAGGGGCAGGCCTGAGGTCCGACGGAAAGTTCAACTTCCACCCGAGGGTGGGGGGAGACCTCTTCGAGTTTCTGTCCGAGAGTGAGGCCTGGACAGTCGTCGAGATCGTGGAGAAAGTTTTTAGGGAGCTCGGAGTCGAGGAGCCGAAGTTCAACGGTGTAGGTCTCTCGGAGCTGGAGGCCAGAGCCATGAAGGTTGGGATGAAGTTCATAGCCATAAGGCAGTCCCACGTAGGCTCGGACGTCCTCCCGCAGATCATGGAGAGGTTTAAGAGGCGCCTTGAGGCTTCAGGCGTGACGTTCGTCCTCGGTAAGAGGGTTGAAGACCTGGAGGCGTCGGGCGGGAGGATCAGGTACGCAGTGGCGGACGGGGAGAAGATAGAGTGCGACTACATCGTCCTGGCTCCGGGCAGGTCTGGGAGCGAGTGGCTGAGGAAGATTGCGGAGAAGTTCCGCCTCAAGCTCAAGTTCAACCCGATTGACATAGGCGTCCGTGTGGAGGTTCGGAACGAGGTCATGGACGAGATAATAAAGGGTTATGGATGTTGGGACCCGAAGTTCCACATAAGGACGCCCAGCTACGACGACTTCGTCAGGACATTCTGCGTCTGTCCAAGCGGGTTCGTCGTCAGGGAAAGCTACGGAAACTCCCTTTTCGGGGTGAACGGACACTCGCTCAAGAACAGCCAGTCCGAGAACACGAACTTCGCCCTCCTCGTCCGTGTGAGCCTGACGAAGCCCCTGGAGAACACGACCGACTACGGCAGGCGTATAGCGCAGCTCACTAACACTCTCGGAGGCGGTAAGCCGATAATCCAGAGGCTCGGAGACCTGAAGAAGTTCAGGCGTTCGACCTGGGAGAGGCTTGAGAGGAGCTACGTCAGGCCGACGCTCAAGGACGTCACGCCAGGCGACATAGCCATGGCCTACCCGAACAGGATACTCAAGGACCTGATGGAGGGTCTGGAGATGCTCGACAAGGTCGCACCGGGCATAAACTCAGAATCCACGCTGCTGTACGCACCCGAGATAAAGTTCTACGCCATGAGGGTCGTGACGGACAGGAGGCTCCGGACGGCCATACCCAACCTGTTCGTGGCCGGAGACGGAGCCGGGGTTTCGAGGGGCATAGTCGGAGCAGCTGCCACGGGCATAATAGCCGCCATGGGCATAAGGGAGGCCGAGGGTCTCCCTCCGCTGAGGGTATGACGGGTTGAGGGAGGAGCTCGTAGGGGCGGCCCTCGGGGAGAGATCTGCCCACTTGATAGTCAGGGGAGACCTGCTGAACGTACACACAGGCGAGGTCGTCGAAGACGTCGAAGTGGCCGTCTACGAGGGACGCATCGTCCACGTCGGAGACTGTGGGGAACTGCGTGGGGATGAAACCGAGCTCATCGACGCCCGCGGAATGACGATCGTGCCGGGTCTTCTGGACGCCCATACACACTTCGAGAGTTCTATGCTCACGCTGACGGAGTTCGCCAAGGCGGTGGTCCCACACGGGACGACTGGCGTCTTCCTGGACCCCCATGAGATAGTGAACGTGTTGGGTCCCGACGTCATAGACTTCCTTTTGAAGGAGGCTGCCAGGCTTCCCGTCAGGGTTTTCCTCGAAGTCCCTTCATGCGTCCCAGCCTCTCCCGGGTTCGAGACGTCCGGCGGTGAGGTCACGCCGAGGGACGTGGCGAGGTGGGTTGGGGTTGACGGCGTGGTCGCCCTGGCCGAGGTCATGGACTTCCACAGGGTCCTGAGGAGAGACGAGTCCATCATGGCCGAGATATCCGAGACGCTGAAGGCTGGCAGAGTCGTGGAGGGACACGCCCCAGGCCTGATGGGGAGGGAGCTCAGCGCCTACGTCCTGGCAGGCGTCTCCTCAGACCATGAGGCCACGTCGCCGGAGGAGGCCGTCGAGAGGCTGAGGGCAGGCATGTGGCTCGAGGTCAGGGAGGGAAGCGTATCCAAGAACCTCTCCACGCTCCTGGGGACGGTCCTGAGGTACGGGTTGGACACGAGGCACTGCGTCCTCGCCACAGACGACGTCAGCCCCGTGGACCTGGCGACCCTCGGACACATGGACCACCTGGTCAGGAGGGCTGTTGAGGAGGGCCTGGACCCGGTCAGAGCCGTCCAGATGGCCACGCTGAACACGGCTGAGAGGTTCGGCGTCTCCGACGTGGTCGGAAGCGTGGCTCCTGGAAGGTACGCTGACATGGTGTTGGTGGAAGACCTTGAGAAGTTCAGGGTCGACAAGGTGATCTTCGGCGGGAGGGTCGTGGCGGAGCGTGGCGTCCTGAAGGTTCAGGTTCCGAGGCCGGAGTACCCGAGGCGTATGCTCGAAACCGTGAGGGTTCCGGAGGTAAAGCCGGAGAGCTTCCTCGTCGAGGCCCCCGTGCCGGAGGGCCCCGTGAGGGTTAGGGTCATCGGAGTGGTTGAGGGAGTTCCGAGGACGGAGCACAGGATACTGACCCTGAACGCCGTCGAGGGGTTTGTCCCGGCCGACCCTGGGATGGACGTGGCAAAGGTGGCCGTGATAGAGCGTCACAGGGGGACAGGCAGGATGTCCGTGGGGTTCGTCCAGGGCTTCGGCATCAAGCGTGGAGCCCTGGCCTCCACCGTCGGACACGATGCGCACAACCTGACCGTCGTCGGCGTGGACGAGGCCGACATGGCGTTGGCTGTGGAGGCGCTCCGGAGGTGTGGCGGCGGCTTCACAGTGTCCTCAGGCGGTGAGGTTAGGGCGTTGGTTCGTCTACCCGTAGCCGGCCTCGTCTCGGACAGGCCTCTCGTGGAGGTCTGCGAGAGCCTCGAACAGGCGGTTCATGAGGCCTGGAGGCTTGGGGTGAGGTTTAGGCGGCCGTTCATGACGATGAGCTTCCTACCCCTGACGGCGATACCCGAGCTACGCATAACCGACATGGGCCTCGTGGACACCGTTGAGAAGAGGTTCGTGAGCCTGTTCGTCCAGCCTCAGTAGGTCCTGGCGACGAAGAAGTCCACCAAGTCCGTCAGCAGCTTCCTGGCTCTGGTTTCAGGCAGAACGTTGAGGGCCTGCTTAGCCCTGTCCGCGTACTCCATGGCGAGACGCTTGGCGTATTCCACGGAGCCGGCCTCCTTGACGGCCTCCAGGGCTTCTTGGATCTCCTCCTTCGAGGCGTCCCTCCTCCCGAGGACTGATGCGATTCTCCTCTTCAAGTCCTCTGGGGCGTTGTTCAGGGCGTGTATGACGACTATCGTCTTCTTACCCTCCCTCAAGTCGCTTCCGACGGGCTTACCCAACGTTCTCTCGTCAGCCACCACGCCGAGCACGTCGTCTACGATCTGGAAAGCTATCCCAGCGTTCAGGCCGTACCTACCGAGGGCATCCACCTCCACGTCGCCTCCCCCACCGCATACCCCACCGCACATGGCGGACGCCCTCATCAGGGCAGCCGTCTTCTTCGAGACCATCGTTATGTAAGCCTCCTCCGACACCGTCTCAGAGGCCTCGAAGGCCATGTCCATCGCCTGACCCTCGCATATCTCCACGGCCGCCTCGGCCAGAAGCTTGACAACCCTCAGCATCCGCTCGGCCCTCCCCCTCGAGACGCCTCCCGCCACGGACTGGAAGACCTTGGCGAACAGCAGGTCGCCGGCCATTATGGCCGTGTCCAAGCCCCACTTCACGTGGACGGTCGGAACACCCCTGCGCACGTCGTCTCTGTCCATTATGTCGTCGTGTATGAGGGTGAACGTGTGCAGGAGCTCGACTGCCGTCGCCGCTGGGAGGGCCTCCTCCTCTTCTCCCCCGACTGCCTCGCATGACTTCAGGACGAGGAAAGGCCTCAGCCTCTTCCCCCCAGCCTCTATCAGGTGCCTCGACGCCCTGTACAGCTCCAAGACGGCCTCGTGTCCCTCAGCCTCCAGGAGCCTCAGCATGGCCTCGTCCACCGTGGATGCACACCGCCTGACCTCGTTCAACAGCTCCTCGAACCCGCTCATCCCAAACCCCTCCTGGCGAGACGCTCGGCGTCTATCCCCCGAAGCCTCAGCCAATCCAGCGTCTTCCCGAGGACGACCACAGGGGTCTTCCGGAGCTCCCCGACGGACCTGGAGCCCGTCAGGAACATGGCCGTCCTAAGCTCCTCAGCGAAAACCCGGATGTACTCCTTCACCCGTTCCACACCCTCCACTGCGGCTTTGAGGAGCGGTAGGGCCACACCCACCATGTCAGCCCCGAGCGACAGGGCCTTAGCCGCATCCAAGCCGCTTCGGACTCCCCCTGAGGCTATGACCGGTATTCCGACCGCCTCCCGAACCTCGAGCAGGCTGACGACGGTGGGTATACCCCACCTCGTGAAGGTTCTGCCCACCTCCGCCTTGACTCGGTCTCCCTCCTCCTCGGCGATGTACCTCTCCACAGCCGCCCAGCTGGTGCCACCCGCCCCAGCCACGTCTATGCAGCTCACACCCGCTTCCTCGAGCATCCTCGCAACCTCCATGGAAACGCCGCATCCCGTCTCCTTGGCTATCACGGGAACAGGGCATTCGGAGGCTATCTCACGTATCTTCTCCAGAACCCCCCTGTACCTGGCCTCCCCACCCACCTGAACCGCCTCCTGGAGCGGGTTCATGTGCACAGCCATCGCGTCCGCGTCCACCATCTCCACTGCCCTGAGGACCTCCTCTATGCCGTATCCTGAGGCGAGTTGGGGACACCCCAGGTTGGCTATTATGAAAGCGTTGGGCGCCTTCTCCCTGACGACCCTGAAAGTCTTTTCGAGGCTTCTGTCCTCTATGGCCGCCCTCTGGCTTCCCACACCCATGCCCACGCCCAGCTCCTCGCAGGCCTCTGCCAGGACGCTGTTTATCCTCAGCGCCTCGGCTGTTCCACCGGTCATGGCGGAGACTATCAGGGGGATTCTGAAACTGTGTCCGAGGAAATCCACCTGCAGGTTCACGTCCTCCAAGTCCACCTCCGGCAGTGCCTTGTGGACGAGGTAGACGTCCTCGAAGCCCGTCCACCCCCCGGATTCGACGTCCCTGGTCAGGCATATCCTTATGTGGTTCGCCTTCCTACACTCGACACCGCCCAACCTACATCACCCTACGACCGTCCCCGGAACCTCCTCCCCTCTCAGGGCTCTGAGGAGGAGACCCGGCTTCAATCCGTTCACGAAGAGCACCGAAACCCCGCTCCTCGAAGCCCTGAAAGCCTCGAGGAGCTTCCCCCTCATCCCGCCGGTGGCGTCCGAAGACCTGGGAGGCCACACGGCCTCGAGCACGGCTTCGAACTCCTCCGGCCTGACCCTGTCCAGAACCCTGGTTTCGCCGTCCTCTTTCACGTATATCCCATCCACGTCCAAGCAGAATATGAGCCTCTCGGCTTCAAGCTCCACGGCCAGGGTGGAAGCGATAACGTCTCCCGAGACGACCCTAAGGTCTCCCTCCAGGTCTGGGACCACGTCCCCGTAGAGGACGGGTGTCAAACCCACGTCCAGTAGCTTCTGGATGAGGTCGAGGCCCAGGTTTTCGACTCTTCCTCCCCTGACCCTGAGGAGGGATGAAGGGTGGAGCGGGAAGGCCTCGACGCCCGCCTCCAACAGGGATGAGACGACGATCTGGTTGAGCCTGAGCATCGAGACATGGGTGGCCGACAAGCCGGCCAGCCTCTCACAGCGGGGTCTGGACGCATAGGCTTGCGCCATCGGGTGTCCGAAGGAGCCTCCGCCATGTACTAAGACGAGTCTCTCGACCCCTGCTTCAGCGACCTCACGGGACAGCCGTCTTACGGCGTCGATGTTCGGCTTCTCCGGCATGGCCTTGAAGGTTATGACGGAGCCTCCCAGCTTAAGCACCACGGCGTTCAGGTTGGACACCAATTTAAACCCATAGCATGGGGGATTTAAAATAGTAGACGCCTCGCCTCGTACCCCTGCATCCTGATGGAAGTCGGTATGGGCTTACCTCCAGCCTCCCTGATTGCGTCGCAGACGTCCTCGACCAAGTCCGGCTCGACGAGGGCCACCATACACCCCCCTCCACCAGCCCCCGTGAGCTTCGCCCCTAGGGCTCCAGCCTCCATGGAAGCCTCCACAAGCCTGTCGAGCTCGGGTGAGGAAACGCCGAGGGCCTTAAGCATCGAGTGGTTCATCGTCATCAGCTCCCCAACCTCCCTCAAGTCCCCACGCTTCAGCGCATCTGAGGCCCTGAGAGCCATGGCGGATACGGCGTCCATGACCGCCTCGACAACGTCGGTCATCCTGGAGCGGAGCTCCCTAACCCTGGCGACCATGTCTCCGGTCCTACGCCTCACGCCCGTGTCCCCCAAGACCACGGTCGGAGATACCTTGACGTCCACCCGCCTGAACCCTCCAGCCCTGAACAGGAGGACGCCGCCGTACGTCGAGACTGTGTTGTCTATACCGGACGGATGGCCGTGGACGACCCTCTCCCCAGCGTAGGCGGCCTCACAGACATCCCCAGCCTCCACGTCCAACCCGACGGCGTAGGCGGCGGCGGCCGCAGCGGCCACGGAGACTGCGGCCGAGGAGCCGAGGCCTGAGGATGGCGGTATGTGCGACCTGACCTCCACCTTCACGCCTCTACGTACGCCCTTGGCTGTCAGTATGTGCTCGACCGAGGCGGCGACGGGCTTCACGGCTTCCTCCCCCTCCGGCCCCCCCTCAGCCGGCTCGTACACCCCGTCCACGTAGGCCCCTGAGACGCCCAAGTCTGGGCATGAAACCTCCATCACGCCGTCAGCCCTCTCCTCAGCGTACGCCTCAGCCGTCAGCTCGATGGCCGCTGCCAGAGCAGGCCTACCGTAGACCACAGCGTGTTCGCCGAGGAGGATCACCTTCCCGGGAGCCCTCGCTACGGCCCTCATCGCTCCCTTATGAACGCTATGCTGCAGTAGCCGACCACGGCCGAGTAGTCTCCCGTCACGTCTCCGCTGGTCCTGTAGCTCAGCAGCTCCCCAACGCTTGCTCCAAGCCTTTTCGAGGCCACGATGGAGGCGCAGACGGGTCCGTAGCCGCATGCTGAGACGGCTTTGCTTTCCAGTACCTGCATGACTCGGGCCTCGTCCATCGACACGATCGCCTCTATCATCGCTCTGTCCTTCTCCTCTGCGAGGCGTTGGGGTTCGTAGTGGGTGAGGTCTGTGGAGGCTATGACGACCCCGTCCACTTCCTCCAGGGCCTCGGCGACCGCCTCCCCCACCTCCCTGCTCGTCTCGAGGTCCTGGAGTCCCATGCATATCGGGACGAACCTTATCGACGGCCCGTAGAGGTACTGTAGGAACGGCAGTTGGACCTCTATGGAGTGCTCGTACCTGTGCGCCACCGGGTCCACGTCCACTATCCCCGAGGCCTTGAACACGGCCTTGGCCACGTCCTCGTCCACGACGGCCTCTCCGAGGGGCGTCACCCAAACACCCCTGTCCACCATCGACACGGGGCTACCGTAGCCGGTGTGGTTCGGCCCTATTATGACGAAAACCTCAGGCCTCCCATCCGAGGCGAGCCTGTGGTACCCATGGGCCGCCACAGGCCCAGAGTACATGTAGCCTGCGTGGGGTGACACAAGAGCCGTTATGCGTCTCTCACCGTCCTCGGAAACCTCCGGCAGGGAGCCTGGGCCAAGCCTGTGGAGGAAGCATTCCCTGATCTGCTTGACCAAGCCGTCTTTGGTGGCGGCGTAGAACGTTCCCGCCACGGCTGGGAAACGGGTCGCCATCTCAGGTCACTCCAGCGGGGACTCGAACTCCTCTATCGGGACAGCCAGGTCCTCCTCCCTGCCGAGTTCACCCCGCTCCCTCAAGATCTCCCTGCAGAGGAGCCAGTAGACCGTGGCGAGCGCTCTACGGCCCTTGTTGTTTGCCGGTATGACCAGGTCTATGTTCGACGTGGTGTCCTCCGTGCTGCATATGGCAACAACCGGTATCCTCGCCGTCACGCACTCGATTATGGCCTGCCTGTCGGCCACGGGGTCGGTCACCAACACCACGTCAGGCTCCACGTACCCCGGCAGCATGGGGTTCGTGAAGGTTCCGGCTGTGAACCTCCCGACTATCGGCTTGAACCCGGTGAGCTCGCAGAACTTCTGGACGGGCCTTATTGCGTACCTCCTGGAGGCTACCACGACGACCCTGGAGGGCTCAAACCTGGACAGGAACTTCGCTGCAACCCTTATCCTCTCGCTCATCTTCCCCAGGTCGAGTATGAACAGGCCATCCGGTCTGACCCTGTATATGAAGGGCTCCATGAAACCCGTCTTTATACGAGTCCCTATGTGGACCCCCGAGGCCAGCAGGACCTCCCTCGGTAGCAGGAGATCTGCGTCACCCTTTGACACGTCCCCTCACCTCGTAGTACCTGAGTATCTCGTCTATGACCTCGACGTGGGAGAGGAGCATCCTCCTACAGCAGTACCTCTTCACCCCGAGTTCGTCCAACACCTTCCCAGGGTCCTCCCCAGCCTTAACTCTCCTGGCGAACTCCTCCCACTTGTCCCCTATCAACGCCCCGCACGAGAAGCCTTCCGCCGCCGCTAAGGGCGGTATCGGACTGGGACCATCATCTTCTCTCTCGCCTCAACTCCCTCACCTTCAAGGCATATCGTGACAGGAGCAGTTTAAATCTTCCTACAATCTCATGCGGCTCGAACTTGTACATGTACTTGAGCATTATGGGAGCGACAACAGTCGTCAAGGTTATCATTATGATGCTTATCGAGTAGCAGACGTTCCCGATTAGACCTCGAGCCATCATCACCGAAGCTATAACCAACGATGTCTCACCCCTGGGCATCATAGCAACTCCGATTCTCAGAGTGTCGCTTAGCGAAGTCTTTATGATGTAGGCAGATATGAGGCAGCCTACGAACGACCCCGCGACGAGCACAGCGGTCAGCGCAAGGCTTGGGAGAAGCGCCTTTGAACCGAACATTCTCCAGTCAACCATCATGCCGGATGAGACGAAGAATATCGGAACGAAGAAAGCGTACAGGGCTTGTAGGTACGTTATGGTTTTTTTCTTGGCCCTGCCTAAACCCGAAAGGGCTATACCCATCGCCAGAGCTCCTATGATCGTGGGGAGACCCACGTCTTCTGCAAAGTGAGCGGCTGCGAATGCTAGGGCTATCATGACGACGGCAAGCGTCTCCGGGCTTATGGAGATGCTGGTCAGCACCCTTACGATCAATGCGGACCCTATTATCAGTACGATTAGCAGAAACACTATCGCCCTAAACGTCAGTGACACTACGGTTAAGGGCTTGAGCGTGGCAACTGACATCTCCATGACGACGCTTGCCATGATTACGCCCAAGATGTCATTCACTACCGCCCCTCCGACCACCAGCTCCCCAACTTTTGTGCGAAGCTTGTTCATATCTCTTAGAACTCTGGCGCTTATGGCGACGCTCGTCGGGAACACTATCGCCACCAGCGAAAGCGACTCCAGTTTTGTGAAGCCCATGCCTACCGAGACCAGTAACACGAAGACGGCTCCCAAGAGCGGTGGGAGAACACCTACACAAAAGGCCCCCTTCAAACTCCTGATAAACCTAGTGAGCTCAACCTCCAGACCTATGTAGAACAGTAGCACTATGGCGCCGAGCTCCGCGAACAGCCTCAGAGCCTCGACATCTCCGACAACTCCCAAGGCGTAGGGGCCTATTACGCTGCCGACGAGGAGCTCCCCTACCACAGCTGGGTAGCCCCACCTCCTCACGATGAGGCCGCCTACGAAGGCTGCTATTAGCAGTGCAGCGAGGTTCAGCAGAAGCCCTGCCATGCCCTAAAATGAAAGGGGAGAGAGGCAATAAAATAAGTTCGTTCCACCCCCTCAACCAAACACTCGAAAACATTAATCTTCAAGTCAAACGATGGTAGAATGGTGCCGCGGTGCCAGAGTGGTCGATTGGGCCGGACTCGAGACACAGCACACGAACGAGACAATTAATAACCCTCTGCCACAGGCTCTTAACACAGACATGTACGCGAACATACTTGCGAGGGCCATGCAGATAGCGCTCGAAGAACTCACGGGCGTTAAGGCGAAGCCGTGCGCAAACGCACTCGTCTGGAACGAGGACGTCAGAGAAACTTTCAAGAAGCATCTGGCGGACAGAGACCCACGCTACGTCAGGGATCTGGTCGGCATGCTCGACCGCCACCTCACGAAGCCCATAAGGACGCCGAAAGACGTGCTCGACATGTTCACAGCCTGCGAACACGGGAAGCACCACCTGGCCGCGGCGTTCAGAAACTTCCTGAAGGTCTACCACATCTACTACGGGCTTCCGAAGGACGTCTACGAGGAGCTGAAGGGGGCGATACCGACTACGAAGACGAGGGCGGACAGGTACGTGCCGACTGAGGACAAGATAATCGACACCTTCAGGAAGGTTAGGCAGCTGCCGACAGAGTACCAGGCGCTGTTCAACATAGTGCTCGAAAGCCCTTCCCGGCCGATGCACGTCATCGAAGTCCTCAAGACCTGGGATGAGGACAGGCTCAGAAAGTCGAGGTTCGGAGAATTCTACGTATACGATGTCGGGATGGTGAAGAGGACAAAGGCGTGCTTCAGGCTGCACATAACGCCCGAAACGATTGAACTCATCAGAGAGGCGGTTAGGGGCAGGATAACAGCGAACAAGAGCACACTCAGCAACTACTACAAACGCTTCGGCATAACGCCCCTCAAATACGTCCGCAAGTTCGCCATGAACGCCATGCACACCGCCGGCCTCACACTCGACGTCATAAGGCTACTCGCAGGCGAGAAGCCGAGGACGGTTCTTGAGCAGCACTACATACAAGTCGAACGAATGGCAG
>CBFDTC010000011.1:0-24478 GCA_965612785.1 Candidatus Bathyarchaeota archaeon | reverse complement strand
TGGCCTTACCCTACGCCCAGCGTGTAATTCCGAAGTATTAGCCGTCCACAGTGTGGAGAAACCGAAAGCCTTACCAGTACTTCATCCAACCTTTATCGGGTGATGCTGCTTGGCTAAAGTCTTGGCGGTGGTGGGCAGTCCCCGGAAGGAGACGACCTACAAACTTGTCGAGGCGGCGGCAGAGGCCGTCAGGGAAAAGGGTGTCGAGGTAGAGCTGGTTTGCCTAGGCGAGTACAAGATCAAGCCTTGCCAAGGATGTAGTGAACACTGTGAGAAGGCTGGCACGTGTAGGATTCGGGATGGAATGGAGGAGCTGTACAGGAAGATGCTGGAGGCTGACGCCCTTATCATAGGGACCCCAACTTACTTCTGGACTGTCAGTGGGACGTTGAAGAACTTCATAGACCGTTCTTTACCTCTCTACTACACCGGGAGTCTGAAGGGAAAGCTTGGGGCATCCATATCCGTGTCCGAGGAAAGCGGGCAGAATGAAGCCCTCAACACCATAAGCAGCTTCTACCAGCTACACGAGATGAAGGAAGTAGGTGGGGTCTCCATAGTCAGAGTCGGTCCTGTCTCAGAAGCCCAGTTAGAGGCTGCGAGAGCCCTCGGTAGGATGGTGGCCGAACGATTGCTACGTGGAAGCTGAGGGACTCAGTGGACATTTGTGTTCGGATAGATCTCCGCCCTTTAACAGTGTCTTCTTAAAGTAGGTTGGAGTGGGTTCCTGCTAGTTTAGGTCTTGTGCATTACCCATTCTGTATGTCTACTTAATTCTGGGTTGAGTTGGGACGGGCTTTATCAACCCCTTCTCCATCAACGCGTGTAGACTCTCGCGGGCGTTCCTTATTATCGTCACAGCCCTCTCCCAGAGCTCCTGCCTGCTAAGCTTTATCCTAGCGACCCCCTCCCTTATCGACTCGAGGGCGCATGCGACAGCAACCCTCGGGTAGACCTCCCACTCATCCATCCTGGGTATTATGTAGTCCTCGCTTATTCCCCTCTCCTCAGCGAACTTGGCCAGAGCTCTGGCGGCTGCTATGCACATGTCGTCCGATATTGTCCGGGCCCTCACGTCCAGGACGCCCCTGAATATCCCTGGGAAGCCAAGGGAGTTGTTAACCTGGTTCGGGAAGTCCGACCTACCCGTTGCGACTATCCTCGCACCGGCCTCCTTAGCCTCCCAAGGCCATATCTCCGGAGTCGGGTTTGCGCAGGCGAACACTATAGCGTCATCCGCCATCCTTCTGACCCACTCAGGCTTTATCACCCCGGGCCCGGGTCTCGACATAGCTATGCAGACATCGGCCCCTTCGAGTGCCTCTGGTATCCCACCAGTCTTCCCCTCGGTGTTCGTCTCGACGCAGAACTTCCACTTGTACGTCTCAACATCTTTCTTCTCCTCTATGTCCTTCCTCCCTGCGTGGAGTATTCCCTTGCTGTCGACCATGACTATGTTACCAGGCTTCACACCAGCCTTCATAAGAACTATGGCCGTTCGGGTGTTGGCGGCGCCCACACCTACCATGGCGACAGATACCTCATCCATCTTCTTACCCACTATCTTGAGGGCGTTTATGAGGCCTGCCAGGACGACCGTGGCTGTTCCCTGCTGGTCGTCGTGCCAGACGGGTATGTCCAGCCTCCTCCTCGCCTCCTCGAGGACGCTGAAGCATTTGGGCTTGGATATGTCCTCCAGGTTTATGCCGCCAAACGTGGGCTCTATATTCTTCAGAAACTCCACAATCTCGTTCGGCTCCTCAGCCTTAATGCATAGGGGGAAGGCGTCCACACCACCAAGGTACTTGAAGAGAAGGGCCTTTCCCTCCATGACGGGCAAGGCTGCCTCGGGCCCTATGTCTCCGAGGCCGAGCACCCTAGAGCCGTCGCTGACCACCGCCACGTAGTTCCATCTATTTGTGTACACGAAGGAGAGGTCAGGTTCCTTATGTATCTCCCTCGAGGGCTCGGCCACGCCTGGAGTGTACCACACCGCGAAGCTTTCCAAACCGGTTACTGGGCATTTAGGCATAACCTGAATTTTTCCCTCGTAAAATTGGTGGTAAAAACTTGCAAATTCTGTCCGTTGATTCGGTGGTTTAAGGACGTCCACACAATAATTTTTTCATCCTCCTAAATAAAGGCTACGGTATTCGTCTGAGATTATGGCTTAAAAGCTTTTGTGCAAGCTTGCTTTGGAAAAAGTGGGTGGGGAGGGTACTTCCTACAGGTTACTCTCTCCTTCGTCCTCGTACTCCATGGAGAAGACATTAGTCCGAGCCCCGGGTGGCATGAAATACAGTCTAAACATTCCCCGGTCCTCGATACTGTGCGCCTGGGCAGTAGGCGGTCGGATTCACTATCCCAGTCGGCTTTTTTATAACTGTGGGTTTAGTCTTGTTTTCCGACTCACCTGACAAGCGCCCTCCGCTAACATTGAATGATCTCTCTCGGTATGTCGTTTAGTCTCTCGCAACCCGTCTTCGTTATCCTGAACTCGTCCTCTATCTGCATCTCCCCAACCTCGGGTCGGTATACTATTGGCTCTATCGAGATTACCACGTTCTCCTTGAGAATCATGTCTCTGTACGCCTGGGAGTGGAGTATGTGGCTGCATCCCACGAACGGCCACTCATGAACCTCCAAACCTACTCCATGGCCCCGTCTCCTACCAGTCTATCCCGAGGGCCTCCTTGAGAACCTCGGCGACCGCCCTGTCCACCTCGAAGGCAGGCACACCCTCCCGCGCTACCCTTTCCCCAGCCTTCTGAGCTTGTAGGAGGATGCCGACAACGTCTTTCTGCTTCTGGGATGGGGGGTCCTATGCTCATCGATCTGCATATGTCGTAGCAGTAGCCTCTGTACATCGTTCCGAAGTCTAGGAGCCAGGGGTCTCCGTGCCTGAGCTCCCTGAACCCGTACCACCAGGACTCGGACGTGGGCTCAGTCCCCGAAGTCACCATCGTGTAGTGGGGGAAGAACTCGGATCCAGCTATCCTGCAGACCTTCTCGACTTCTGCCTGAATCTCGGCCTCGGTCACACCCGGCTTGGCGAACTCCGCCGCTGCTTCGAAGCCCTTTTTTGCTATCTCCGAGGCCTTCCTGATGCACTCTATCTCGTAGCTCGACTTGACCGCTCTCTCCTCCTCGAGTATGTCTGAGGCGTTCACGAACTCGGCCTCGACTTCCGTGAGGAATCGGTTGTACAGCCAGGGGCTCATCGAGTATTCCCCCACAAAGCCCACCCTGACGCCTTTGAGGCCGTTCTCCCTTAGGTAGTCTCTGAGCGTCTTCACGAAGTCCCTGGGAGGTCTGACGTCTTTAATCCACGTGCACTCGGTCGGGAAGTAGTTTGCTGCGTCTATCTCCAGCACAGGGTCGAGTCCCTCGTCGTAGGGTAGGATGACCATCGTGTCCCCGAAGTACGGCTCGTAGCCGGAAATGTACATGACGTGTCCCCTCTGGCCGAAGCGCATACTTCCAGGAGCCGAGTAGATTACTAGGATGTCTATACCCCTCTTTTCCATCCTCGTCCTGACGTTCTTCACCCTCCTCTCAAACTCCTCCATCGGGGCGATCAAACCGGAGAACCCCCGAATAGCCATTATAATGGCTCGAAGGTTAAGGTTTGCCGAAACCCCCAAAACTTTCCTCTCCCAGGGTGGAGCCGGGTGGGGGACTCGAACCCCCGTGAAGCGGGTCTGCAGCCCGCCGCCTATTCCACTCGGCCAACCCGGCTTTCAGGTTATGTGTCGTCGTGGATGCTATAAACTTTGTGAACCTTGCGGTTGGAGCATCCTGTAGAGCTTTTTGTACGCCTCCTCGTATTCCGGGTCCTTCGTCAGTGTGGCCTTTGCTTCTCTGAGCATTTCTATCAGTTTTTCTGTTTTTCCCTCTTTTACTGCGTCTATCAGGGCCTTTAGGTTCTGCACGTACCTGGAAAGCGTCTTCAATGTGTAGGCGTTTCTAGTCATGATTGCGGCGGATATGTCGGGGTTCGTCCTCGTCACGGCCTCGGAAAGGCTCAGCTGGGCTGCGAACGTGGGGCCTGAGAGCTTCCTGAGCCTTTTCAGGTCCACTCCCTTCAATGTTAGGGCGAGGGCTGTGTTCACGGCGTAGTTCAGTGCAAGCGTGTAGGCCATCGCCTCCTCATGCTCCTCCAACGTCGCCTCAACGACCTCAGCCCCGGGGAACATGGCCTCCACCTCCCTTCTTTCGGCCTCCGGATCCCTGACCGGTATGAGGACTACCCTGAACCCCTCTGGAGAGGGGGCTCCAGGCCCGAAGAGTGGATGTATCGACACCGTCTTTACACCCCTCTCTGAGACCCTCCTGAGCGCTTCGAAGATACCCGTCTTTACCGACGATATCTCCACGAGCGTGGAGCCCGGCTTCAGGTGGTCCGCCGTCTCCTCTACCACGGCTGGGACGGCCTCCGGCGGGACGCACAGGATGGTCGCATCCACGTCGCTCACCGCCTCCACGTTGTTCGGCGCTGTCTGGACGCCGAGTTCATCAGCCACCCTTTCCGCTCGGTCCCTCCTCACGTCGGATATGGTTACCCGGCAGCCCATTCTGGCGAAGTGTTTGGCCATCCAGCGTCCCATGTCGCCTGCTCCGCCTATTACGGCAACTCTCTTCAACCCGACCAGCCCTTTGAAAGATTTTCAGCTCATCGGTTAAATAGGCTTTCCCTTTACAGCGTTCGGACCGATTTCTTTAAATACCAGTTTGTTTGGGTTATGTGTAGTGTGGTGGTGATGGTGAGCCAATTCCAATACGCCAAAACCTCCTGGAACGCCTCTTAAAGGTTGTTCAGAGAGCTCTTACTGAAAGAGACAGACAAATCCTCCGAAAGGCATCGGAATCTGGGCAAACTCTAAACGAGCTCCTGGAAAGCCTCCACAGAGAGTCAGGGGAGTCCATCTCAGAGCTCTTGAAATCCGTCGGGACGTTGAGGTCCCTCGGGTTGCTGAGGTACGGAGCTGACGGCAGGGTCTCCCTCACCGAGGCCGGCAGGCTCGTCCTCGGGTTGTGCGGGTCTGACTGCGACGAGTTGGACAGGCTTGTGGAAAGGGTGGAGCGGAAGGCTGACATTGTCAAGAAGACGGTCATGGCGATGGTGACCGACGCAGAGACCGGACACTTGAGGTCCTCGCTTTCGTGTGTGAAGATACTCTGCGCCCTTTACTTCGCGAAGATGAGGCACGACCCGAGGAACCCGAGGATGCCCGACAGGGACCGTCTGGTGCTGAGCAAGGGTCACGCAGCCCCAGCCCTGTACGCCGTCCTGGCCGAGTGCGGGTACTTCAGGAAGGACGAGCTTATCGACTTCAGGGACATAGACGGCGTCCTTCAAGGCCATCCCGAGGTGTACGTGCCTGGAGTGGAGTCTCCGTCAGGCTCCCTCGGTCAGGGGCTCTCCGTAGCTGTCGGCATGGCTTTGGCAGCGAAGATGGACAACAGGCCGTACAGGGTGTACGTCCTACTCGGCGACGGAGAGCTGAACGAAGGTCAGGTCTGGGAGGCTGCCATGACGGCTTCCCACATGGGTTTAGACAACCTCGTGGCCATCGTGGACCGGAACCGGTCTCAGCTGTGCGGTCAGACTGAGGTCGTCAAGTCGCTCGAGCCTCTGGCTGAGAGGTGGAGGAGCTTCGGGTGGAGGGTCCTGGAGATAGACGGGAACGACGTGAGGCAGATACTCGAGGCGCTGGACGAGGCTGACAGGAGGGACGGCAGGCCCACGGTGATAATAGCCTACACGAGGGTGGAGCTCTGACCGGGAGGTTCCAGCCGTGTCGTCGTACCGTGAGGCCGTCGGGAGGGCTCTGGTGGACCTGGGTGAGAGGTACGAGAACCTCATCGTCCTGGATGCGGACGTGTCCAGGTCCACGAGGGCTTGCTACTTCGCCGAGAGGTTTCCGGACAGGTTCATAAACGTGGGCATAAGCGAGCAGGACATGGTTGGAGTGGCCGCCGGCCTTGCGTCCTCCGGGAAGATAGCCGTCGTCACCGGCTTCGCCATGTTCACGGTGGGCAGGGCTTGGGAGCAGATCAGGAACGTCGTCGCCAGGGGAGGACTGAACGTGAAGGTCGTCGTCACGCATGGAGGACTGTCGAACCACACGGATGGGGCTTCGCACCAGATAATAGAGGACATAGCGATGATGAGGGTCATCCCAGGGATGACGGTCGTCGTCCCAGCAGACTACGTCGAGACGTACAAGGCCCTCGAGGCCCTGGTGGAGTCGCATGGACCGGCGTACATGAGGGTCGGCAGGGACGAGGCCCCAGACGTGTACGGGTGGGACTTGGAGTACAGGCTTGGAAGGGCGAACGTCGTCAGGGACGGCTCTGACGCCGTGATATATGCGTGCGGCGTCATGGTGTCCCAGGCCGTCGAGGCCTCCGACGTGCTGAGGGGGGACGGGTTGGACGTGGCCGTCGTGGACGTCCACACGGTCAAGCCTCTGGACAGGGGGTTGGTGGTCGAGTATGCGAGGAGGACTGGTGCAGTCGTCACAGCCGAGGAGCACAGCGTGTACGGTGGTCTGGGAGGGGCCGTTGCAGAGGCCTTATCCGAGACTTATCCCGTTCCCATAATCAGGGTCGGCGTCATGGACATGTTCGGAGCTTCGAGCAGGGACTACTGGAGGCTGATGGAAAGGTACGGCCTGACCGTGGACAGGCTGATTGCGGCGGTCAAGAGGGTGGTGGATATGCGATGAGGATAGGAAAAGGCCTCAAACTCTCCGTGAAGACGGAAGACGGCGAGAGCCGTGTGGTCACGGTCGGAGACCTGGAGGTGGGTTCAGACCTCTTCGTCGTCATAGCGGGTCCATGCTCCGTCGAGAGCAGGGAGCAGATACTCGATACGGCGAGGGAGGTCAAGAGGGCTGGCGCCCACATGCTGAGGGGTGGGGCGTTCAAGCCGAGGACCTCGCCGTACAGCTTCCAGGGGCTGGGTGTGGAGGGTCTGAAGCTGCTCGCCGAGGCTAGGGAGGAGACGGGCCTCCCGGTTGTGACTGAGGTCATGGCCCCGGAGCAGGTTAGGGTGGTCTCGGAGTACGCCGATGTGCTGCAGATAGGTGCGAGGAACATGCAGAACTTCCCCCTTCTCAGGGAGGTTGGGAGATGTCGCAAGCCCGTCCTCCTCAAGCGTGGTCTTTGGGCAACCGTTGAGGAGTGGCTCTGCGCCGCCGAGTACATAATGGTTGAGGGAAACCTCGACGTCATCCTGTGCGAGAGGGGTATAAGGACGTTCGAGAAGGCCACGAGGAACACCCTCGACCTTTCCGCCGTGGCTCTGCTGAAGCACGTCAGCCCGCTCCCAGTGATAGTGGACCCAAGCCACGGAACAGGCGTCAGGGAGCTCGTCCCATCCATGGCAAAGGCGTCGGCCGCCGCAGGCGCTGACGGGATAATGGTCGAGGTCCACCCCCGTCCGGAGGAGGCTCTGAGCGACGGCCCTCAGTCGCTCAGGTTCGAGGAGTTCAGGAGGCTGATGGAGGAGCTTAGGCCCGTGGTCGAGGCTGTGGGGAGGAAGGTCTGATTGAGGGTTGAGAGGGCTGACGGTTGGGTGAGGGTCCTCGTGGAGCTTCCTGGGAGAGGCTACCCGATATACGTGGGGGAGGGTCTCCTGTCCGAGGTCGGGGACCTGGCTTCGAGGCACATCCAACCGGGGAAGTGCTTCCTCGTGACCACCGAGACGGTTAGGAGATTGTATGGAAAGCCCGTCGAAGAATCGCTCTCGAAGCTTTTCGAGGTACACGTCCTGGAGGTTCCTGAAGGTGAGGAGGCCAAGTCCTGGAAGACCCTGGAGAACCTCTACGGACGGCTCATACAGCTGGGTGTGGAGAGGGGCTCCACGGTGGCCTCCCTCGGAGGCGGGGCTGTCGGAGACGTGGCAGGCTTCGTCGCCGCCACCGTGCTGAGGGGTGTGAACCTCATACACGTCCCGACAACCCTGCTGAGCCAGGTGGACAGCTCCATAGGAGGCAAGACGGCTATAAACCACCCGCTCGGGAAGAACTTGATAGGCGCATTCTACCAGCCGAGGCTCGTGGTCTCAGACGTTGAGACGCTCAGGACGCTTCCGAGGGAGGAGGTTAGGTCTGGGTTGGCTGAGGTGGTGAAGTACGGCGTCATAGCCGACGAGGAGCTCCTGGAACTCATCCATTCAGAAGCCGACAGGATATTCGGGATGGACGTGGACGTTCTTGAGGAGATAGTCGTCAGGTGCGCCTCAATAAAGGCTGAGGTCGTTGAAAAAGACGAGTTCGACACCAAAGGCATAAGGGCTTGGCTGAACTACGGGCACACCGTCGGACACGCCCTCGAGGCTGTTGAGGGCTTCAGAATCCGACACGGGGAGGCCGTCTCCGTGGGCATGGTCGCTGAGGCCCACATATCCCGCAGGCTTGGGCTGATGGGGAAATCCGACCTGGAGAGGCTCGTGGAAGTCCTACACCGAGTCGAACTTCCGGTCGAGTGGCGTGGGGTGGACGCCGATGGGCTGATGGAGGCGATGAGGCGGGACAAGAAGGTCCTGCACGGCCGTGTTAGGATGACGCTTCCGAGGGGCATAGGCGTCGAACCCGTGTTGAAGGTGGTTCCTGAAGAGGTCGTGGAGGAGTGTCTGGGGGAGGTGTTGGGATGAAGCCGAGGGTCTGCGTCTCCATAGCCCTACCAGACCCGTCGGAGGCGCTGAGGCTCCTGGACGAGGTGGAGCCCTACACGGACATGTTCGAGATACGGCTGGACCACATGCCCAGCCTCGAGGGCCTCGGAGACGTGGTGGAAGCCTCCAGCAGACCGATGATAGCCACCAACAGGCCGACGTGGGAGGGGGGGCGGTTCAATGGTTCGGAGGAGGACAGGCTCAAGACGCTTGTGGAGGCGTGTAGCCTGGGCTTCGACTACGCAGACGTGGAGCTCCGCTCCCCCGCCCTGAGTTCCACGGTGGAGGAGCTCAAGTCCATCGGAGTCCAGGTCATAGTCTCGGTCCACGAGTTCGACCGAACCCCAAGCCTGGATGAGCTGAGGGAGACTCTGAGACGGATGGAGGCCCGGGGGGCGGACGTGGCGAAGGTCGTCGGTTTCGCCAGGAGGATGGAGGACAACCTGACGTACCTGAAGTTTCTGTCCGAGGAGTCTGGGGGCCGTAGGCTCGTCTCGTTCGGCATGGGGCCCCTCGGAGTCGTCTCGAGGGTGCTGTGCCCCCTGTTCGGCGGGTACTACACGTACGCCAGCCCGAGGGAGGACATGGCCGTAGCTCCAGGCCAGCTCCCGGTCAGGAGGCTCCTGGAGTTGTACGAGGCCTTGGGGTGTCTCGGTTGAGGATGTGCTACCTGCTGGGGTACCCACTCGAACACAGCCTAAGCCCCCTGATGCACAACACAGCGTTCAGGACGCTCGGGCTGGAGTACAGGTACGAGGCTAAGCCCCTGAAGCCGCACGAGCTTGAGCCTTTCGTCCAGCGGGTGCTCCGAAGCCCGGACACGGCCGGCGGAAACGTGACGATGCCCTACAAGGAGAAGATCATCCGCCTGCTGGACGAGCTGGACGTGGAGGCGTCGGAGATAGGGGCCGTCAACACCGTCGTGAACGTCGACGGAAGGCTGAGGGGGTACAACACGGACGGGCCGGCGGCCCTGAGGGCCCTGAAGGAGGCCTACGGACCCCTGTCCGGCGTCAGGGTAGTCGTACTCGGAGCCGGCGGAGCGGCGAGGGCCGTAGTGTACCACCTCTGCAGGGAGGCGTCCTCCATAACCGTGTTGAACAGGACTCCGGGGAGGGCTTTGAGGATCGTGGAGGATGCGTCCAGGTGGGGTGGATGCCCTGTCAGTTGGGCTCCCCTCACGCCTGAAAGCCTGTCCAGACACCTCTCTGAGGCTGATGTGCTCGTGAACGCCACCCCTGTGGGCATGTATCCCAACGTTTCTGAGACACCTGTCCCCAAGCGCTTTTTGAGGAGCGACATGCTGGTGTTCGACGTGGTTTACAACCCGCCTAAGACGAGGCTGTTGAGAGAGGCCGAAGAGGTTGGAGCCAAGACGGTTTCAGGAGTCCTGATGTTCGTCTACCAAGGCGCCGAGGCCTTCAGGCTCTGGACAGGCGTCCCCGCCCCAACCGAGGTGATGATGAGGACTGTCATGGAGGCTCTGGGATGCGTAGGAACATAGCGTTGATAGGGTTCATGGGAGCTGGCAAGACGACCGTGGGTAGGATACTCGCCGAGAGACTCGGCCTCAGGTTCGTCGAGACGGACGACCTGGTGGAGCGAATGGCTGGGAAGACCATACCGAGGATATTCGAGGAGGACGGTGAAGAAACGTTCCGGAGACTGGAGACCGAGGCTGTGAAGAAAGCGGCGTCCATGGAGGGCGTCGTCATATCCTGCGGCGGGGGTGTGGTTCTGAGGAGGGAGAACGTCGAGGCCCTGAGGAACACCTGCGTGGTGGTGTACCTCAAGACATCCCCGGAGGAGGCCTACAGGAGGACAGCCGGAGACGAGGGCAGACCCCTACTGAACGTCGAGGACAGGATGAAGCGCATAAGGGAGCTCCTCTCAGCCAGGGAGCCTCTGTACGAGTCCTCCGCGGACATCGTCGTCGAGACGGACGGACTCACCCCCACGGAGGTCGCCGACCGCGTAATCGAGGCCGTCAGAGGTGTCCTGAGTGAGGGTGACCGTGAGTAGGAGTGTACTCGACGGAGCCGTCAGGGCGCCACCATCCAAGAGCGTGACCCACAGAGCCCTCGTATGCTCAGCCCTCGCGTACGGCGAGAGCACCGTGCTTAACCCCCTCGAATCCGACGACACGAGGGCGACCGTGGAGGCCCTCAGGGCCCTGAGAGTCGAAGTGGAGGAGTCTCCCGGACTCCTACGGGTCCGTGGAGGACCTCTTGAGGTGGCCTTGGACGTGATCAACTGTGGAGAGTCCGGGACGACGATGAGGTTCATGACGGCGGTCTGCACACTCGCCCAGGGCAGGTGCACGCTCACTGGAGGACGGTCTCTTCTTAGGAGGCCGGTCGGCCCCCTCGTCAAGGCCTTGAACATGCTTGGAGCCTCCGTAACCTGCAGGGCAGGCCTCCCACCCGTCTTCGTGGACGGGCGGGGACGCCTGCCCGGGGGGTCGGCTCGGATGCCGGGGGACGTGAGCTCCCAGTTCGTCTCGGCAATCCTCCTGTCCGCCCCGAGGGCTGAGGAAGGTGTGGATCTAAAGCTCACGACCCCGCTCGTGTCGAGGCCCTACGTGGAGTTGACCATGCACGTCCAACGGCTGTTCGGAGTTCGGGTTGAAGCGTCTGGGGGTTTCAGCAGGTTCCTCGTGGAGCCTCAGGAGTACAGGCCGACGACGGTCAGGGTCGAGGGGGACTGGTCCTCGGCTTCCGTGATGCTGTCCGCAGGCGCCCTGGCTGGCAGGGTGATCGTCGAGGGACTGAACCCAGAGTCCCCCCAGCCCGACAGGAGGGTGGTTGAAATCCTCCGCGAGATGGGTGCTTCCGTACACGTCTCAGGTGAGCGCGTCGTGGTCGAATCCGGAGACCTAAGGGCCGTGGACGTGGACCTCTCGGACTGCCCGGACCTCTTTCCCGTGCTGGCCGCCCTTTGCTCGTATGCGGAGGGTGTGAGCGTGCTCAGGGGTGTGTCCAGGCTTAGGTTCAAGGAGTCCGACAGGGTTAGGGCCATGGAGAGGGCCTTGAGGGCCATGGGTGTGGACGTGTCCGTGTTCGGTGACACCATGAGGATAAGGGGTGGGAGGCCGAGGGGGGCTGTGTTGGACCCGATGGGCGACCACAGGGTGGCCATGGCGCTTGCGGTGGCTTCCCTGAAGGCTGACGGTGTGTCCACGATACTCGACGCCGAATGCGTTTCGAAATCCTACCCAAACTTTTGGAGAGACCTTAAGAATTTAGGGGCAAGGTTAGAGTTTCATGTTGGGGGTTAAGGTTTGTCCGGAAACATAATCGGAAGGTTCTTCAGGGTCGTCAGCTTCGGAGAAAGCCACGGAAGATGCGTAGGCGTCGTCATAGACGGATGTCCAGCCGGGCTTGAGGTGGACATGGAGTTCATCCAGAACGAGGTGAACAGGAGGCGCCCCTCAGGCCCTCTGTCCACACCGAGGGTGGAGGAAGACAGGGTCGAAATACTGTCCGGGGTTTTCAAGGGAAGGACCACGGGAGCCCCCGTATGCATGGTCGTGTGGAACAGGGAGGTGGACTCCACGCCCTACGAGGCCATGCGGTACACGCCGAGGCCCGGACACGCCGACTACACCGCCTACGTCAGGTACGGAGGCTACAACGACTACCGAGGTGGGGGACGCTTCTCAGGACGCATAACAGTCGGATACGTCATGGCTGGAGCGCTCGCCAAGCTCCTCCTCAAGCGCATAGGCATAACCGTCTTCGCCCACACAGTCGAGATAGCTGGCGTAAAGGCCAGGAAGCTGCCCATAGAGGAGGCCGTGAAGAACGTGGAGAAAAGCCCCGTCAGGTGTGGGGACCCTGAGGCCTCCGAGAGGATGGTGGAGGCGATCCTGAGGGCAAAGAAGGAGGGCGACAGCGTGGGCGGGGTCGTGGAGTGCGTGGCCCTCGGCGTCCCACCAGGGCTTGGGGACCCCGTTTTCGACACGCTGGACGGAGACCTCGCCAAGGCCCTGATGGCTGTCCCAGCCGTGAAGGCGGTCGAGTTCGGAGACGGCTTCGCCCTGGCGAGGATGAGGGGCTCGGAGGCCAACGACCAGTTCACGGTCGTGGACGGTCGAGTCAGGGCTGAGACGAACAGGTCTGGTGGGATACTGGGCGGAATAAGCAGCGGTATGCCCGTAGTGTTCAGAGTAGCGTTTAAGCCGACCCCCTCCATAAGGAAACCACAGAAGACCGTGGACCTGAGGACGATGAGGGAAGTCGAGATATCCGTGCCCGGCAGACACGACCCGTGCATAGTTCCGAGGGCCGTCCCCATAGTCGAGGCGGTTACGGCCATAGTCCTCGTGGACCACGCCATAGCGGCGGGTCTCATACCCAGAGTTCTCAGGAGGGAGGCGTGAAGTCGTGAGCCTGACGGACGAGTTGGACAGGCTTAGGGGTTTGATAGACGAGGTGGACAGGGGTATAATGGAGATGCTGGAGCTCCGGGTCAAGCTGGCGAGGGCAGTCGGGCTCATCAAGATGATGCTTGGAAGGCCTTTGAGAGATGAGGAGCGGGAGCGTGTGGTGTTGGGGAAGGTTAGGGAGATGGCCTCTGAGAGGGGTTTAAACCCCTCCCACGTGGAGGCGGTCTTCAAGGCCATAATGGAGATGTGTCTGGAAGCCCAGAGGGGCGAATAGGTTCCTGGGCGTGTAAATTGTACACATTTCTGTAAAGAACAGCTTATATTTAGGTTGGAAATAGTATAAAGTGAGTACAAGGTTGGGGCGTATGTCCGAGCCGTCCATAACCGTCCCAGACCCCCTCGGCACAGGGGAGGTCAGGGTCGTCAGGTTCTCCAACCTGTTTGGCTCGAAGGTTCCGATGAGACGCGGCAAGGTCCGGGACGTCTACGACCTCGGAGACCACCTCATACTCTACACGACGGACAGGGTGTCCGCCTTCGACGTCGTCCTCCCGACTCCCATACCCCACAAGGGCAGGAGCCTACACCTCACGTCCGTGTACTGGTTCGAGAGGACGCGGCACATATTCCCGAACCACTACGTCGAATCCCTGGACGACAGGACGATGAAGGTCGTCAAGGCCGAACGCATAGGCATCGAGTGGGTCGTCCGCAGGTACCTCTACGGCTCTGCGTGGAGGGCTTACGCTCGAGGCGTCAGGGTCATATCCGGTGTGAAGCTTCCAAACGGGCTCAGGATGGCTGAAGAGCTTCCGGACACCATCCTGACGCCCACGACTAAGAGCGACGTGGGGCATGACGTGGAGATAACGAAGAGCGAGGCCGTATCCAAGGGGCTGGTGACCAAGGATGAGTGGGATGAGCTTGAGGAGGCGTCTTTCAGGCTTTACGAGTTCTACGCGACCGAGGCAAAGCGGAAGGGGATAATAATCCCGGATTTCAAGCTGGAGTACGGGAGAACCCGGGAGGGTCTCATACAGATAGACGAGCCTCCGACCCACGACTCGGCGAGGCTTTGGGTCGAGAAGTACTACGAAGTCGGCAAGCCTCAGGAGGCCCACTGCCTCGACAAGGAGTTCCTTAGGGCATACCTCAGGAGCATAGGGTTTAAGGGTGAGGGCAGGCCCCCTGAGATCCCGTGGCCCGTCGTCGTGGAGGTTTCGAAGAGGTGCGTCTACTCCTACCGAGTCATAAGCGGCCAGATGTCCGTCGCCTCCCTCGACATAAGGCCGCTGGAAGAGGTTTTGGAGGAGCTGGGTCTGAGATGATGGAGGCCTGTGGGGTCTTCGGGGCCTACGCCAGGAGCGGAGCGGTTTTCCCCTACATATACTGGGGACTCCTAGCTCAGAACCATAGGGGACACCAGTCATACGGTTTCCTAACCCTCGACCGAGGCTTCCACGAGGTCAAGGCCCTCGGTCTGATACCCCAGGTGAGCGGATGGGAGGTTAAGGAGTGGCTTAAGAGGCTCCCGGGTAACGTCGGTGTCGGACACGTGAGGTACGCCACCTCAGGCCTGTCGGATGTGGAGAGTCTCAGACACGGGGCTCAGCCAGCGGTCTTCGAGGGGAGGCTGAAGCTGGCCTTGGCCTACAACGGGAACGTAGTGTGGTGCAAGAGGCCGTTGGAGAGATCCACCCGCTCGGACGTAGAGGTCATGGGGAAGGTTCTCTCCGAGGCTGGAGAGCTCGAAGAAGGTGTGAAGGCGTGCATGGATGAGGTCGAGGGAGCCTTCTCGGCCGTCGGCCTGACCTCCGACGGGACTCTCTTCGCGTTCAGAGATCCCCACGGCATAAAGCCCCTCTGCCACGGGAACGACGGGGACGTGTACGCCTTCTCCTCAGAGTCTGTCGGGCTGAACATAAACTCCATAGAGTACCTCGGTGAAGTCGAGCCCGGAGAACTGATAAAGGTCTCAGAGGGAGACGTGGAGAGGGTTAAGCTAAGGCCATGCGGAAACCGCGCCCTATGCGCGTTCGAGTTCGCCTACTTTGCGAGGCCGGACTCCATACTCAACGGTAGGTACGTCTACGAAGCTCGTGTCGAGTTTGGCAGAAACCTCGGGAGGGAGTACTCGGAGATCGCGGAGAGGCTTGACGTGATCTTGGACATACCTGAGACGGCCTCGGACGCCGCCTACGGCCTCCACGCCGAGACGGGTGTTCCGTGGGAGAGGGCTCTGAGGAGGCACAGGTACGTGACTCACAGGGCTTTCATATCCAGCCCCAAGGAGAGGAGTGAGATCATAGACAAGAAGATAAACGTCCTGTCCTCGAAGATAAGGGGTCGACGTGTGGGCGTCGTGGACGACAGCATAGTCAGGGGGGACACTACGAGGGTCATAGTGAAGAAGCTTCGGGCCGCAGGTGCGAGGGAGGTCCACCTGTTCATAACGTTTCCGAGGATAATCAGCCCCTGCTTCTACGGGATCGACATGGCCACGTACGAGGAGCTGATAGGCTTCAGACACGAGCCTGAGGAGATCGCCAAGCTCATCGGAGCCGACAGCGTAAACTACCAGCCCATACGGGACTTCGTGAGGGCGACGGGCATGCGCATGGACGAGCTCTGCCTCGGATGCGTAACCGGAAGGTACCCGACGCCCACCGCCCAGAGGATGGCGGACGAGGCGAGGCGCCTCCTCGAGTCGGGTTGGAGTGAGGAGGGTAGGATATACGAGGCCATCCGGTTGGGTGAGAGACCATGACGGGCATACTCGGGTTGTACATGTTCGACGAGAGGTGGAGGGTTGGAAGCTTCGGGAGGTACGGGCTCCTCGCCCTCCAGCACAGGGGTGAGGAGACGGCCGGCCTCGTGACGCTCGGAGAGAGGTTCGAGTCCATCAGGGGCTTCGGAACCGTGGATGAGGTTCTCTCGGACAGCCGTGTGAGGAAGCTGGGTGGCCACCTCTGCCTCGGGCAGGTTTCACCCTACAAGTGCGCCCCCGAAGACGTGGCGCCCCTGATGGTGGAGGGGCGTTGGAGGGTTGCCCTGACCCTGGATGGGAAGATAACCGACATAGAGGGCTACAGGTGGAACCCGGAGCTCTCGTACGAGAGGAACGTTGTCAAGGCGTTCTCGGAAGACCTTTCCGGGTACGACAACCCGATAGACGCGGTTAAAGGATTCTTCGAGAAGTGTAGGGGAGGTTTCTCGTTCATAACGCTGGATGAAGAAGGTAACATGGTGGCCGGGAGGGATCCGCTCGGAGTCAAGCCGCTCACCCTCGGGAAGATGGGGTTCGACGGCGGCATCGTCTCCTCAGAGACCTGCGTCATGGACACGATCGGAGAAAGGACGCCTGTAAGCCCGGCTGAGGACATAGAGCCCGGAAGGGTGATGGTGTTCACACCCCTCTCGGCCCGCATGGAGACCATAGCCACCTGCCCCAGGAGGGCCTACTGCAGCTTCGAGTACGTGTACCTGGCGAGGCCGGACTCGTACGTGAACGGCATACCGATATACCGGGTCAGGAAGCGTATAGGGGAACTCCTGGCCGAGGAGAACCCTGTGGACGCAGACGTGGTGATAGGCGTACCGGCCACGGCCATACCGTTCGCCATGGCCTACTCCAACGCCACGGGGATACCCATCGAGAAGGGGTTCGAGCAGACGGGTAGGCGTGTCAGGAGCGCCATGAAGCCCACGCAGTTCGAGAGGCTGAAGGGAGTCCAGCTGAAGCTGAACGTCATAGCCGAGGCCGTGCGTGGCAAGAGGGTGATCCTGATAGACGACAGCGTCGTCAGGGGGAACACGATGGCCAACATAGTCTACCTGATGAAGGAGAAGGGGGCTAAGGAAGTCCACGTACGCATAGGGAGCCCCCACATCGTATCCCACTGCCCGTTCGGAACCGAGGTGCCGCCTGAGGACGAGCTGATAGGCAGACACCTCTCCGAGGACAAGATAGCCGAAGTCGTCGGAGCGGACAGCTTCCACTACCTGAGCCTCGAAGGACTCGTCAAGGCCATAGGACTCCCAAAGAGCCAACTCTGCCTCGGATGCTTCACGGGCGAGTACCCGGAGGTGGCTGGATGAAGGTCCTACTCGTCGGCTGCGCCTCCAGGGAGATGGCCATCGCAGAGGCGTTCAGGAGGAGCGTACACGAGCCGAGGCTGTACTGCATAGGCCCGTTCGTCAACCCAGGGATACACAGGATCTGCAAGGAGACCGGTGGGAAGTACTTCAGGGGCAGCATAACCGACCCGAAGGTCGTGGCCGACCACGCTGAGCTGATAAGCGCCGACATAGTGTTCGTCGGACCGGAGGAGCCGAACTTCCGAGGCATCCCAGACGAGGTTGAGAGGAGGGGCATAGCCTGCGTCGGCGCCAAGAGGGCTGTGGCTGAGATAGAGATGTCCAAGGCGAGCATGAGGGACCTCCAGTGGAAGTACAGGATTCCGGGTAGGCTGTGGTACAAGAAGTTCAAGACGTTCGAGGAGGCCATACCGTACTTGAAGGAGTACGCTGAGAGCGTGGCGCTCAAGCCTGCGAGGCAGGCTGGCGGTAAGGGTGTGAAGGTCATAGAGGACTTCCAGGTCTACCTTCAGGAGGAGAAGAGGGAGCTGAAGTACAAGCACGCCAAGACGATCGTCGAGAAGTACATGAGCAAGTACGACGACATGGAGTACAAGCTACTCATCGAGGAGCGTGTCTGGGGTCCAGAGTACACCCTGCAGTGCTTCACGGACGGCAGGTGCGTCAAGCCCATGCCCGTCGTCCAGGACAACAAACACGCCTTCGAGAGCGACCTCGGACCGGAGACGGGTGGGATGGGCTCTATATCCTGCGGGATGAACCTGAGGTGGGGTGTGGACTCCGACGAGGCCATACTGACGATGGAGGAGGTTGAGAAGTCCGCTGAGATAGTGTGGAAGATGATAGACGCCATCCAGAGGGAGACCGGGGAGAGGTACCACGGCGTCGTGGCCGGCCAGATGATGCTCACATCCACCTGGGGTCCCACGATAATCGAGATGTACTCCAGGTTCGGGGATCCCGAAGGCGTGAACGTGCTTCCGATAATGAAGTCGGACATGGTCGAGATATGCGAGGCCATCGTGGACGAGAGGCTGTCCAAGGTCAAGGTGGAGTTCGAGGAGAAGGCGACGGTCGTCAAGTCGGTCGCCCCAGAGGGTTACCCGGAGAAGAGGGAGCTTTCCAAGGGCCACCCCGTGTGGCTGGATGAGGAGGCGGCCAGGAGGGAGGGTGTGGGCGTGTACTGGGCTTCGGTGGACCTGAGGGAAGACGGGAGCATAGTCTCTACGGGTTCGAGGGTCGTCGAGTTCCTCGGAGTGGCGGACGACATACCGACTGCGAGCGAGATAGCCGAGAGGGGTGTCGGGTACGTGAAGCTCCTCGACGGCTGGAGGCTGTTCCACAGGAGCGACATAGGGTCCCCGACCTCACTCAGGAGGCGTATGGAGTTGGCGGAGCTCGCCCGGGACATATACAAGTACAAGGAGCGTAAGGGAATCCTCGGGAAGAGGATGATCTGGATGCCCGGTAAGGGTCTGATAGAGGTGGGTTAGACATGTCCATGCTGGAGAAGAGGCTCGAATTCCTGAGGGAGGCTGAATCCTTCAAGAGGGAGTTCGAACGGACGCTGCAGCCGCTTGAGACGCTGGACCCGTCGAACCCTGTTACGTTCGTTTCCGTGGGCGGAGGGGAGCTCGGAGACCTGGCGGTCACGGCGGCGAAGAGGCTGCTCGGAGGCCCTTCAGGAGGGGTCAGGACGGTGGTTTTCGACAGGTACGAGGGTTGTCCAGCCCAAGACTCCGCCGACTTCTTCGAGTGCTTCGACATGATGGACGGAGACCTTCTTGAGGAGCGGATAAGGAAGTACATCCCAGACCCCTCCAAGCCCCATGCGATATACCTGGAGATAGAGAAGGCGGACACGAGGAGGGCCTGCATGCTCGGCGTCAGGGAGGGTTACCGTGTGATGTCGACTCCCTACGGGCCTCTGATATGCATGGACAGGCACCTCACGAAGCTGATGTTCGACAGGCTTGGGATACCCAGGGTCGAGTGGGAGTACGCCTCAAGCCAGGAGGAGATAGAGCGGATAGCAAAGGACTTCAACCTCCCGATAATCGTGAAGCCCGTCATGACCTCCAGCGGACACGGGACGTCCATAGTAAGGGACAAGCGCCAGCTTAAGGGAGTGTACGAACACGCCGTCAAACACGCCAGGGGCCGTGGAACCGAGGTCATAGTCGAGAAGTTCCTCCCAGAACTCAAGGAACGTGGAACCGAGATAACCCAGCTCGTCATAAGGCACTTCGACGAGAACGGGAACATAACGACCTCCCTCGCACCACCCGTGGAGCACCAGAGACCCGCAGCCACGTACCACGAGAGCTGGCTTCCGGCCACCATATCCGACCTGGCGGTCAAGAGGTGTCAGGAGGGCGCCAGGAAGATAGCGGAGTTCATAGGCGGCCTCGGCGTGTTCGCGGTGGAGCAGTTCGTGATAGGGGACACCGTGTACAACAACGAGGTCGCAAACAGACCGCACGACACGGCCATGATAACGAGGTGGATGCTGAACACGGACGAGGGAGCCCTACAGCTCCTCTCATCGATAGGGCTGCCCATAACCGATTCAGACCTGGCGTTCTCCAGAACAGATGTCTACGGGGTCGCCCACGTCGTCCTGGCACCCGACGACGTCGGAGAGGGGACACCCGTCGTGGGCTGGGACGCCTACGCAGTCAGGAACTACATCAAGCGGAAGGGGTACAGGGGCGAGGTCTGGTACTTCGGTAAGCCAACCGCCTACCCGCACAGGAGGATGGGCTTGGCAGTCGGGTTCCACGAGGAGCTCTCGGAGGCCAGGAGGGTGGCGGAGGACATAGCCCACTTCGCCGAGAAGGCCATAAGGTACGGTGGGTAGGGTTGCCGAAGGTCTCCGTGGTGGTCGGAAGCAGGTCGGACCTGGAGCTCGCCGAGAAGGCCGTGGAGGTTCTCAGGGAGCTTGGGGTAGAGTGTGAGGTCAGGGTGCTCTCGGCTCACAGGAACCCCAAGGAACTCGAGGAGTACATCTCCAAGTCGGATGCCGAGGTTTTCATAGCCATAGCAGGCCTGTCCGCAGCCCTGCCAGGGTACATAGCCTCCAGGACTCTCAAACCCGTCATAGGGGTTCCGAGGAGCGTGAAGCTCGGAGGCCTTGATGCGCTGCTCTCTACGGTTCAGATGCCCACTGGGGTGCCTGTTGCCTGCGTGGGGATAGACAACCCCAAGAACGCCGCCCTACTGGCGGCTGAGGTGCTCGGCCTGAAGTACGAAGAGGTTCGGTCGAGGCTGGCGGAGTACAGGAGACGGCTGTCGAGGCGTTAGAACTTCCTGGCGACGTACTCGACGGCGGACTCGAATATCAGCCTCCCGTCGCCGTACTCTGGAGGTTCCCTCAGGCGTGTCCAGTCTGGAAGCTGCCACCCGTAGTAAGCCCTCTCCGGGTGGGGCATAAGCCCGAACACGTTTCCCCATGGGTTGCATATCCCGGCTATGTCGTGGAACGAGCCGTTTGGGTTGTACGGGTACTCCCCCTCCGCGTACGTTCCGTCCGGCTTGGCGTACCTGAACACGAGTTGGTCGTTCTCGTAGAGCTTCTCCAGAACCTTCTCAGCCTTCCCGCTCGGGAAGACGAGCTTCCCCTCAGCGTGGGCTACGGGCATCCTCACCAGGGCTCCGTGGTCGAGCTTCCACGTGAACACGCAGTTCCCCCTGTTCTCGTGCTTCAGGTACACCCACCGGCACTCGTAGACGTTCGAGTTGTTCGTGGCCAGGGCGGCCTCTGGGTAGGGGCTTATGCCTTCGAACCCCGGTAGAAGGCCGGCCTCGACGAGGACCTGGAAGCCGTTGCATATCCCGAGTATGGGCTTGCCCTCCTCCAGGAAGCCTTTCAGCTCCCCCATCAGCTTGGCCAGGAGCTCCTTGGCCCAGACGGCTCCGGCCCTTATGTGGTCCCCGTACGAGAAGCCGCCTGGGAAGACGAGTATGTGGTAGTCAGACAGGCCTCTCCCGACGAGGCGGCTCATGTGGACCACGTCGACCCTGACTCCCAGGTCTTCGAACGCCAGCTTCGTCTCAAGGTCGCAGTTCGTCCCCCCAACCCTGGCTATGCAGACCCTCACCTCCTCAACCCTCAACACGGTTCACCCCAGGTAGCCTTTCCACGCCTCGGTCAACTCGTCCACACCGGCCTCTACGACGACCCCTCCTCGGAGACCTATGAACCTGACCACGCCGTCCCGGAGTACCCTGCCGACGGCCCTGTGGGGTACGTCCGCCATTATGCGCTCGAAGTCTCCGGCCCTGTCTTCCGGAACCTCGACGACGAACCTGCTGTTCGACTCCGAGAATAGTATGTGGTCTTCCCTCATCTCCCCGACGGCTGGGACCTTCGAGAGCACTATCTCCGCCCCGAGTCCGCCTCCTATGGCCATCTCGGACACGGCTACGGCGAGGCCCCCGTCTGAGATGTCGTGGCAGGCTCTCACGCAGCCGGAGTCTATCGCCTCCACCATCCTCCTCATCACCCTCGGCCCCTCATCCAGGTAGACCTTGGGCACGCTCCTCCCCAAGAAGCCCATGAGCCTGTAGTACTCCGACCCCCCGAGCTCCCTCCTCGTCAACCCCACGACGTACAACAGGTTTCCAGCCTCCTTCAGGTCCGACGTGACGGCCCTCCTGACGTCGGGTATTATGCCCAAGGCCGTTATCAGCAACGTCGGCGTCACAGGCCCGAGCGGGGACTCGTTGTACAGGCTGTCCTTCCCAGATATGAACGGGGTTCCGTAGGCCTTCGCGAACACGTAGCAAGCCTTCACGGCCCTCAGGAGGCCTCCAAGCCTGTCCGGCTTCTCGGGGCTTCCCCAGGTGAAGTTGTCGAGCAGGGCTATCCTCCTACCTCCGACGGCAACGTTGTTCCTGATGGCCTCGTCTATCGCTGAGGCCGCCATCCAGTATGGGTCTATCTTCCCGTACCCGGGCTTTATGCCGCTGGACACGACCACACCCCTCCAGGAGTCCGGGACGGGCTTGAGGACGGCTGCGTCGTTGGGTCCACCCCGCATACCCTGGAGGGGCTTTATGACCGTGCATCCCCTGACCTCGTGGTCGTACGTCCTTATGACCGCCTCTCGGCTGGATATGTTGGGGGAGGCCATCAGGGACAGCAGGGTCTTCGTGAGGTCCTTCGGCTGGGGGAAGCTGGGCTCCTGGATGTCCGGCTCCCTCCATACCGCCTTCCTGACCGTCTTAGGCGGTTCGAACAGGAATTCCAGGTCTATGTCCGCTACCTCGTACCCCATGTACTCGACCCTCACCCTCCCCGTGGTCGTGTACCGCCCTATCGGAGTCGCCTCGACACGCTCGTCCTCGAATATCTCCAGAACCCTCCTGAGGTTCTCCTTCGGAACGGCTATCAGCATCCTCTCCTGAGACTCGGACACCCATATCTCCCAGGGGGCCATGCCCGGATACTTGAGCGGAACCCTGTCAAGCTCCACGTGGGCCCCGCACCCAAACCTGTGGGCCGTCTCGCAGACGGCGCAGGATATCCCGCCTCCACCGAGGTCTGTTATGGCGGAGCCGAGCTTTTCGTCCCTTATGGCCATTATGGCCCTCCTGAGCTTCTCCTCCTCGATCGGGTTTGGTATCTGAACTGCGGGCCTCGAAACGATCTCGGACTCCTCGGTGAGCTCTGCAGATGCGAACGTCACGCCGTGTATTCCGTCCCGTCCGGTTCTGCCTCCTGCGAGGACTATGACGTGTCCGGGCTTCAGGGCTTTGATGTACCTGTCCTTGGGCATGATGCCGAGGCATCCGCAGTAGACGACGACGTTGCCCACGTACCCCTCGTCGAAGTATACCGCTCCGTTCACCGTGGGGATGCCCATGTTGTTCCCGTAGTGGCCTATCCCGGCGACGACGCCCTTGAATATGAACCTGGGATGCTTGACACCCCTCGGGAGCTTCTCGTACTCGTAGTCTAGCGGTCCGAAGCAGAGGACGTCCGTGTTCGCTATCGGCTCAGCCCACACGCCCAGTATGTCCCTGATGACACCTCCCACGCCCGTAGCCGCCCCTCCGAAAGGCTCTATGGCTGAGGGGTGGTTGTGGGTCTCCACCTTTATGGCGACTGCGTGCCTGTCGTCGAACTCGACTATGCCTGCGTTGTCCTCGAACACGGATATGCACCACGGCGGGTTGAGCTCCCTGACGACCCTGGCGATGAAGTTCTTCAGTATGTTCTCGTACACCCCGTCGTCTGAGACTATCTTGCCCTTGAAAGTCTTGTGGTAGCAGTGCTCCGACCACGTCTGGCCTATGCACTGGAGCTCGACGTCCGTCGGGTTTCTACCCTCCCTCCTGTAGTGCTCCTTGACCGCCCTCATCTCCCTGAGGTCCAGGCCTACCCCGGTTTCTCGGCTTATCTCCAGCAGCTCCTCGTCGCTGGCTTCGAGTACGTTTATCTCGTAGAGGGGGAACGGTACGTCTCGTTTTATGTAAAGCTTGGAGGTCAAGCCTTCTCCACCTTGTAGCTGTAGTTGTCCTTAACAGGGTTCGACAGCAATCTTACGCACATCTCTTCTACGAGCCTTTTAGCGTCCTCTTTGGAGTCTGCGTTCAACATTATCTCGTACACCTTGCTCACCTTCACGTCCTCCACGTCATATCCAAGCTCCCTGAGAGAGAACTTGGCAGTCTCCCCCTCTGGGTCCAGGTATCCAGGCTTGAGCTTCACCTCCACAACGGCTTTGAACTTGGGCAACTCAAACCACCCTCAAGGGTATCTGAAGACACCGTACATACTCCTCACGGTAACCATATTTCTTTTTTCAGAGCTTTTTTCACACCTGCCCACAACCATGGCCTCCACGCCGAACTTCTCAGAGATATCTATAACCTCATCCGCGTATTCCTCGTCTACTATGACCTCAAAGCCTATTCCCATGTTGAACACCTCGTACATCTCTTTCCACTCTACCTCAGCCTCCCTCTGGATGAGCCTGAATATTGGATCCGGCTCCGGAAGATTGTCCTTGACGTAGTGAATTCCACGCCCTATCCTCAGGCACTTCGTTTGCCCTCCGCCGGTGTTGTGGACGAGACCCTTAATCCAAGGCCCAAACTCCCTGAGTATTCTGAGAACTATGGGTGCGTAGACCCTTGTCGGGCTGAGTATGGCCTCCCCGACTGTCATCCCGAGCTCGTCCACGTAGTCATCTATTCCATACCTTCCCTTGTACCGTCCCTCGGAGGCAGATATCTCCGGGTACTTCTCCTCGTACTCGGACTTCATCAACGACAGACGAGCCAAAGTTATCACGTTACACATT
>CBFDTC010000010.1:0-25577 GCA_965612785.1 Candidatus Bathyarchaeota archaeon | reverse complement strand
GGTGCCCAGAGGCTGGCTGCGAAGGTCTTCAAGTCCGTCGAGAAGTCGCCCGGTTCAGGCCTCGTCTGGGTCGCCTACCCACTGGAGCTTTTCGACCTGGAGAGCGGTGTCCCGAACGTGCTCTCAGTAGTCGCCGGAAACCTGTTCGGCCTAAGCTCCCTCAGAAACGTGAGGCTGCTGGACGTGGAGTTCCCGAGGGACTTCGTCCGGGAGTTTCCTGGACCAAAGTTCGGGATAGAGGGTGTCAGGGAGATAGTTGGGACTCTCGGGGACAGGAGGCCTCACGTAGGGACGATAGTCAAGCCGAAGGTGGGTCTTAACCCCAAGGAGACCGCAGAGGTGGCCTACGAGGCAGCGGTCGGAGGTGTGGACTTGGTGAAGGACGACGAGACGCTGACGAACCAGAGCTTCTGCCCGATAAAGGAGCGTCTCCCGGCCGTTATGGAGGCCCTCGACAGGGTGAGGGAGGAGACGGGTAGGACTGTCCTGTATGCTCTGAACATAACGGCCAGACCGGACAGGCTTCTGGACACGGCGGACTGGGCGGTGGAGAACGGAGCCAACATGCTGATGGTGGACGTCCTCACGGCAGGATTCTCGGCCGTAAGGATGCTCGCCGAGGACCCGTCGATAAGGGTTCCGATACACGTCCACAGGACTATGCACGCAGCCATAACCAGGAACCCCAAGCACGGGATAGACATGATGGTGATAGCGAAGCTCGTAAGGCTGGTAGGCGGAGACCAGCTCCACACGGGAACGGCTGCGGGTAAGATGGAGAGCGACGTCGAAAGGCTCAAAGAGATAAACGGCTTCCTCAGATCCGACTGGTACGGCCTCAAGACCGTTTTCCCCGTGGCGTCGGGGGGGATACACCCGGCGCTCGTCCCGGAGAACGTCAGGGTGCTGGGTAGGGACATAGTCATCCAGGCGGGAGGGGGCATACACGGACACCCCATGGGGACAAGGGCCGGAGCTAAGGCCATGAGGCAGGCGGTGGAGGCCGTGATGGCTGGGATTCCTCTGGAGGAGTACGCCAAAACCCACCCGGAGCTCAGGGCGGCTTTGGAGAAGTGGGCTAAACAGACCTAAACTTGAGGCTGCCTTTGGATATCTCGACCTCGTAGACCTGGTTCGGGTAGGGCTTGAGTCCGAAGGCCTCAAGCTCCTCAGCTGTGAATATCACGACGAGCTTCTTCAGCTCGTACTGCTTCGGGATGGGCATGACGCTCTGGATGCTCCTCGTTATCTGAGACACAACCTCCCCAACCTCCCTCGGAACACCCGTGGGGCTCATGAACACCGCCGGTGGAGGCCTCTCACGAACCTCCACGAACTCCACAGCCACACCCTCACGTCCCTCGGGGTCTCTGACGCTCCTGACGGATGCAACCCTAACCCTAATCCTGCACGGCAAACCAGGACACCATGAGACTATTGCCGTCGGTTGGATAAAACGGTTGGCATGAAACGGGATTTTTCGGCTGCTTTCTGGTCTCGAAGCTGATGGCCTCCGCAGTGATGACACTGGTCATGGTGTTCGTCGTACCGTGGCACTTCTGCTCATCTCTAAATCTTCCCCACGTTTTGCCGACCAGAAAATCCTTATGCTCTGGACGTAACGTGCGTTAGGGGACGTTATGGGTCAGCCTGAACTACACCGCAGTAGGGTGAGGCGTTTCCAACGGCTTCTGGAGGAAAAAGGCATAGACGCCGCCATGATAAGGACACTGTCGTCCTTTGCCTACTTCACAGGCGTGAAGTGGCTTAGGCCAGCCCTCTTGATACCGAGCGAAGGAGACCCCATCGTGTTCGCCTTCGAGGACGAGGCTCAGGAGGTGGAGGAGAGGACGGGCATACGGGACGTGAGGACGTGGCGTAGGGTGGGGGAGCTCATGGCGGGCATAAGCGGAGCCATAAGGGACGGAGGCTTCAAGGTAGTTGGGTTCGACTACAGCTTAGAACGGGACGCCTACGTCCTGTTCTTCGAGCTGTTCAAGAAGGTAAACCGGCAAGTCGAAGTAAGGGACGTCCACCCACTCATCATGGAACTCCGGATGGTGAAGGACGAACATGAAATAGAGCTCATAAAGAGGGCTTCGGAGCTCTGCTCCAGGGGCATGGAAGCCGCTGTGGACGCCGTGGAGCCAGGCGTCTCGGAGCTCGAGGTGGCGGCCGAGGTGTACCATACCCTGATGAAGGCCGGCTCCAGGCATCCACTCGTCTACGTGGACGCAGGTCCGTCCGTGAGGATACACGCAGAACCCCTGCCGGACGTGAGGGTCAGGAGGGGCTATCCCGTGACTGTGGTCGTGGCCGCAGACTACGGAGGCTACTACGCGGACATGACGAGGACGGTCTTCGTCGGCCTGCTGTCTGAAGATGCGAAGAAGGCTTTCGACGTGTTCATGGAGGCCCACTCCCTCGCCGAGGACGGGTTGAAGCCTGGAACGATCCTGGCAAACGTCCAGAAGGACCTGGAAAGGCTCTTCCACGAGAAGGGCTACGGATCGAACATGGTCATCGGATTCGCCCACGGAGTCGGCCTGCTCGTAGAGGAGGACCCGATAACGACCATAGTCCCACCCCACAGAAGATACCAGGTCAAGAGGGGCATGGTGCTGGCGTCCCTGCACGCACCCCTAACACTGCCAGGGACAGGCGTGATAAAGGTGGAAGACACGTACGTCATCGAGGAAGACGGAGCCAAGAGACTGACGGAATACGAGTACGAGCTGAAGAAATGAGCAGTCCAGCGTGGCGCCGCCGCCCGGACTTGAACCGGGGACCATCGGGTTAACAGCCCGACGCTCTACCTATCTGAGCTACGGCGGCCAATACGTTTTGTACGCTTCAGGCTATATATTCTGTTTGCTCGACCTGGCCTTGCGCATTATTCGCCTGAGCTCCGCGGCTCTCTCGGGGGTTATGAGACCCCGTTTTTCGAGGTCTTCTATGCACTTCTCGGCGTACTTGCAGTAGGCCACGCAGGACTCCGTGGCCTCCCTGTGGAGCACCTTTCCGCAGTTTGGGCATGTCTGCTCGGTCTCGTACTCGAAGAACTCGACCTCCTCACCGCAGTTTGGGCATGTCCTGACGATGATATTAGGTCTCACGAGCGACCTTATGCCTGGACAGTGCTTGAACAAGGGCATGCCAATCGGTTCTAAACCCACCCGGCCGATTTAAAGTCTTCCCGATGACTTATAGGGAACCGTTAGGTCTGTATGATGAGATGACGCGGAAGATAATCATTCTGGGTGCATCCGGCAGGGACTTCCACACCTTCAACATGGTGTTCAGGGACGACCCGTCCGCCGAGGTGGTCGCCTTCCTCGCCTCCCAGCTTCCAGGGATAGGAGGCCGCACCTACCCGCCTGAGCTGGCTGGCCCCAGGTACCCTAACGGCATACCGATATACGACAGGGACGGGAAGAGCCTGGCCGAGGTTGCCAGGGAGACCGGGGCTGACGAGGTTGTCCTGGCGTACAGCGACCTGACGTACGACGCCCTGGCGTCCGAGATGTACGAGGCGTTCATGGCTGGCTTGGACTTCAGGCTCGTGAACCCCTTCTCGACTATGCTGGAGTCCAAGAAGCCCGTCGTGTCTGTGTGTGCGGTCAGGACGGGAGCCGGGAAGAGCTCCGTGGTTAGGAGGGTCGCCGGGATACTGCTGGATGAGGGGTTGAAACCCGTGGACGTGAGGCATCCGATGCCGTACGGAGACCTGAGCAGGCAGGTCTGTCAGGTCTTCAGGACCTTCGAGGACTTGGACAGGGCTGGCTGTACGCTGGAGGAGAGAGAGGAGTACGAGCCGATAATCGAGATGGGGTTGACCGTCATGGCGGGCGTGGACTACGAGAAGATACTGAGGGAGGCTGAGGCCGAGGGTGACGTGATAGTCTGGGACGGCGGGAACAACGACCTACCGTTCTTCAAGCCAGACCTACACATAGTCGTGGCAGACCCGTTGAGGCCGGGGTCGGAGCTCCACTCCTACCCGGGAACTCTGAACGTCATGACCGCCGACGTCCTGGTTGTCAACAAGGTGAACGTGGCTTCGAGGGAGGCGGTCGAGGAGGTGAAGGCAAACCTGAGGAAGCTCAACCGGAGGGCTAGGATAATCGAGGCGGAGTCCGTCTTGACGGTGGACAGGCCTGAACTCGTAGAGGGGCGCAGAGTCCTCGTAGTCGAGGACAGCCCATCCGTGACCCACGGAGGCCTCGGATACGGAGCCGGGTACATGGCGGCTAAGCAGTTCGGAGCTGGGGAGGTCGTCGACCCGAGACCCCACGCCGTCGGGGTCGTGAAGGCCATGTACGAGAAGTACCCGCACATGAGGGAGGTTCTCCCAACGGTCGGCTACAGGCCTGAACACCTCAGGGACATAGAGGCGACGATAAGGGCTGTGGATTGCGACGCTGTAGTCCTCGGAACGTCGTGCCGCCTGGACAGGCTTATAGAGATAGACAAGCCTGTCGTGAGGGTTAGGTTCGACGTAAGGGAGATAGGAACGCCGACTCTCAGAGACGTCATACGGGAGTTCCTGGAGGAGAGTGGGCTAAAAGCCCGATAACCTAAACGGCTAAGGCAGTTCTTTCAGCAACTCCTCAGCCAAGACCCGTATGTCCCTCGAGGATGGGGCCTCCGGGTCGTACGAGACGACCGTCCTCCCAGACATGTAGGCCTCCATGAGGCTTCTGTCATACTGTATTTTGAACCATCTAACCCCGCTCTCCCTGAGGTACGCCTCGAGTTCCCTGTGTGCTCCGCCAGGCAAACCATACTTGTTGACCACGACCACCTCCCTCCTGCCGACCGTCCTGATGAGACGGTCGAGCCTCTTCAGGTCGAGGATTCCAAGCCTCGTAGGCTCCGTTACGGCCACGACCACGTCGGACGCCTCCAGGGCCATGCGTATCCCCTTTCCCGTTCCGGGAGGTGTGTCTATGATCACGATTTTGTACTTATTCCAGACTTCCTTGGCGTGTTCGAGGGTTTTCTCCATCACGTCGTGGTACTTCCTGTCCCCAGGCTTCAATTCACCCAAAATCAGGTGTACAGAATCCGTTTCGGCTTCCTTAACCCACCCAGTCGTCCTCCCCCCACGAGTTATCGCCTTCTCGGGGCACACGTACATGCATATGGCGCATCCTTCGCACAGGGTTTCTACGAACGTTAAGCCTGAGCCGGGTATGAGGACGAGTGCGTGGGCTGGACAGTACTCCACGCATCTGCCGCATCTTGTGCACGCCTCGTCGTCTATGACGGGCTTGAAGGACTTGACCTCCATCACGACTGTGGGCTCCACCCGGAGCAGCGTGTACGTACACGGGTTGTCCACATCCACGTCCACGAGCAGCACCCTCTCCCCGGTCATGGAGCTCATGGCCGCCGCCAGGTTCACGGCCACGGCGGTCTTACCCGTCCCACCCTTACCCCCTGTGACCGTGTAGACAGTCACCTCAGCCACCCATCCCTAAGACTTTCGAAACAGTCCATCAAGCTCCTCGACGACTCGGAGTCCGGGGCGTACTCCAACAAGGGGGTTGCAGAGGTGTAGGCCTCGACGACGACGTCCTCGTACGGGATGCGGCCGAGGAGTTCCACACCCAGCTCCGCCTCTATTTTGGCAGCGTAGTCTGGGTTTAGGTTGTACTTGTTCACGATCGCTGCGACGTCTGTCCTCAGGTTCTCAGCCACCTCGAGCAGCCTCTTAGAGCCTTTGAGGGATTGGGGGGTGGGCTCGACGACTATCAGGAGCAGGTCTGAACCGGCTATGCTGGAGACCACTGGGCACCCTATTCCAGGGGCTGCGTCGACGACCCTGAAGGGTATTCCGTCCTCCGAGGCCAGCTTGTAGGCCCTGTCCTTCAGCTCGTAGACGAGTCTGCCGCTGTTCCCCTTCCCGAGTTCCAGCTCCCCGGTTACGACGGGTATCCCGTACCTCGTCTCTGAGACGTATATCTCACCCGTCTTCTCCTCCACGAGCCTTATGGCCCCACTGGGGCAGACGACCACGCATGTTCCGAGCCCCTCGCACTTTGCGTAGTCTATTACAGGCCCATCCTCGGTCATGCTTATGGCTTTGTACTCGCAGACCTCCACACACCTACCACACCTCGAGCATCTGGAAAGGTCTATGACCGGCGTGTACGACCCGTAGAACTCCTCACGCCCCCGCTCCTTGACGGATCCTCCGAGGGCTAAGAGTAGGTCAGGGGCCTCGACGTCTGCGTCGACGGCGACCGCTCCGCCGAGGTTCTTCCTTATGTAGACGGACAGGTTTGAGGCTACGAAGGTCTTCCCAGTTCCACCCTTACCGCTGGCCACCACGACCTCCATGGCTCATCCTAGTAGAGCAGTCCGACCCTCCTGAGAGCCTCCTCGACGGTGACTCCCGGCGGGACTGTTTCGACCCTCACACCGGCCTGGGACAGCACCATCATTATGTTAGGCCCGACCCTCGGGGCCAAGACGACTCGGACGCCTGAGGATATGAGCCACTGTCCGACGGCTATTCCAACCCCCCTGGCTCCCATTGCCATCGTGTTCTGCACTGCCTGTACGTTCACCGGCTTTCCTTCCTTCAAGTCCACCACGGTTATGAACGGGGCTCTGGCGAACCTGAACGATATCCTGGCGTTCAACCCTCCGCTGTCATCTGTGGACGTTGCGACTCTGAGGATGTCCGGAGGCGGTGGCGGTATGGGTTGCATGGGCTGTGTTGGGGGCCCCCATCCGAAGCCTCCGAATCTGCCGCCCCTTCCCCATCCGTATCCTCGTCCGTATCCTCCACCGTAGGGTGGGTAGCTCATCTATTATGGCCTCCTGGAAAATTATGCGTATGCTAAAAATAAAAGTTGGGCTCTGCCACTCGGTCGTGCCAGACGGTCTACGAAGTCTCTTTGGGTGGTGGGAAGAAGCTTGGGATGGTCTCAGCGAGCTTGCTCCATATGTCCATCCAGACCCTGAACATGTAGAAGTAGTACATCAGCCCCATCCAGTAGTAGACGGCTGCAAACGGGTCGAATGGCATCCACGGGTACCAGTACGGTGGGTAGGCGTAGTACGGGTACGCCATCCCACACTCACCTCCTCAGTAGTACGGGTACCAGTAGGGCAGCCACGGTAGGTACGGTCGGTAGAACCAAGGCCACGGTGTGTAGGGGGCGTAGTACGGCGCGTAGAACCTGTATACCCACCATGGGTATCCGAACAGCCACCAGCAGGCTCCCCTGCCGAAAAGCCATCCAGGCCTCTGCCATGGAGGTAGATGGCTGAAAGGTCCTCGTCCAGGCCACGGTCCTACCCATCCGCCCCTTCCCCTACCCCTCCATCCGAACCATCCCATCCACGTCACCTCCATTTTTGTTCATTATCTCAAAAAATATAAACCTTACTCTGCGACAGGTGCATCGATAAAAAAAATGGGTGGCCTACCCTCCTCGCTCCCCCACGACCTTCTTCAACTCCTCTATACGCTTCCTAACCTCCTCCAGCTCCTCCTGGATCGCACTCAGCTCATCCTCCAAGTCCTCCCTGTAATCCTCCAAGAACTCAAGCTCCTCCTCAGGCGTCCTTGGGTATGGTGGAAACGGCATGAAGAACGGCGGATAGTAGTACGGGTACGGCGTGTAGTATGGCTGAGGCTGAGGTTGCTGAGCCTGCTGAGTCTGTGTTGGTTGCGTGGGCTGTGCAGTCGCCGGGGCTGGAGGCGGTGGTGGGAGCGGTGGGAACATGTACCACCACCTCATTCTCCTGCGGTATCCGTATCCGCCCAAACCTCTCACCACGGAGAAAAACCGAGCCCCCTGTAATAAATTTTGTGCAATAGCCCTTAATTAGCCTGTGAGAACCCGGCTCACTTCCTTAAGACTTCCCTCAAGCAGGAGATGATCTTCGTCAGGGTTTCGGCCACATCCTCCACGTCCAGTAGGATGAGGAGGACGCCTCCGACCACGAAGATGAGACTCAAGCCGTTGGTTACTTCGTAGATCGCTGCATCCTTCCAACCGAACTGCACGACTCCATGTTTGGCTAGACTGCTCATCGAAATGGATGTCATAAGGGCGGAGAGAGCTAGGGACAGAAGTCCCATGTGGTAGTGGTGTATCCTCACACCCCTGACGAAGACCCTGATGTTCAGAACCCTCTCCATCAGGACCGTGTAAGCGACCACGGCCACGAGCGGAACCACTGGGATCCAGACGGATGACCCTGTTTTGAACGGTAGGTTTGGGATTAGGATGGTTCCCCTCCACCAGTAGACCATCAGGGATTCGTCGGAGAGGTGGACCCACACGAAGTATCGGTCGAGGGCTCTGTTGAAGACGGTGATGGTTGTTATGGAGCATAGGAGGATGATGGTCAAGGTCAGGAGTTTCCTTCCCTCGTTCATAGAACACCATCCTGCAGAGGGGTTCTCGGCATCCACTTAGTGGTTTGAATATAAACGTTTTTCTTGCATCTCGGGCTAAGGCCAAAACCCGGTGGTGCGGGGGGTGGGATTCGAACCCACGAAGGCCTTACGCCACGGGATACCCCACCGAGCCCGGTCTTGAGTCCCGCCCCTTTGGCCGCTCGGGAACCCCCGCCACTATGGGTTTCTCAGAGCTTTCTAATCAAGTTTACCCGAGGACGTTTGTGGGGTTTGTCCAAAGAATTGGGGAATGTTGGGCTGGTTTTAGAGTTCCTTCAACAAGTTTCTGTACTGTTCGGCTGTCAACAGCTTCTTCTTGTCCTCCTCGAAGTTCGTCAGCTCTATCTTCGCTATCCAACCCTCACCGTACGGGTCGTTGTTCAGCGTCTCAGGCTCGTCGAGAAGCTTCTCGTTCACCTCGACAACCTTCCCGGAGACGGGTGCGTATATGTCCGACACAGCCTTGACGGACTCCACGGACCCCATAACCTCTCCCTGGGTCAGCTCCCTTCCTACCTCCGGGAGCTCCACGTACACTACCTCGTGTAGGCTCTTCTGGGCGTAGTCGGTTATGCCGACCGTGGCCGTGTTGTCGCTGACGCTCACCCACTCATGCTCCTTCGTGTAGTACAGCTGTTCTGGAACCTCATACTCCTCCGACATCCCACTCACCTCTTAACCTTCTTGGGCTTAGTTTAAAACTGTTTTTCCCTCCACATCCTCAGGAACCTGTAGCTCGTGACCTCAGCCCTACAGAGCCTCCCACGAATGTCCACCTGGACAGTCTCGCCGTGTTTGACCTCCCTGCTTAGGTAGGCCATGGCTATCCCACGCCTGAACAGGGGCGAGTACGTCCCGCTCGTGACGTAGCCCACCTCGAAGCCATCCCTGTAAACCTTGTATCCCTTCCTCGGCACACCCCTGTCTAACATGAGCAGGCCGACGCGTCGTCTCTTCAAGCCTTCAGACTTTATCCTGAGGAGGGCTTCTCTGCCTATGAACTCCCCTTTGTCCAGCTTGACTACGAACCTCAACCCAGCCTCCAGCGGGTTCACGTCCTCCGTGAGCTCGTTCCCGTAGAGGCACATCCCAGCCTCAAGCCTAAGGGTGTCCCTCGCACCCAGGCCGCAGGGCTTCACGCCGAACTCCCGCCCAGCCTCGAGTACGGCGTTCCAAAGCCTCAGAGCCTTGTCGGGCTTCTCTAGAGGCACGTCCCAGAGGAACAGCTCGAAACCGTCCTCACCCGTGTAGCCCGTCCTGGACGCCAGAACCCTGAAGCCAGCCACCTCGGTCCACAGACACCTAAACCTGCCGACGGACTCCTGGCTTAGGTCGTCCTTCGAGACCTTCTGGAGAGTTCGCTCAGCCATGGGTCCTTGGACGGCTATCATGACAACACTGTCCGAGACATCCCTCAGCCTCACGTCGTATCCGCCGGAATGTTTCCGGAGCCAGTTGAAGTCCTTCTCCCTGTTCACGGCGTTGTATACTACGAGGAACCTGTCTCCCTCGAGCCTGTAGACGACCATGTCGTCCACGACGCCGCCCTTCTCGTTGCACATGACCGTGTACCTCGCCTGGAGGGTCTCCATCCCCTCCATGTCGTTCGTCGCCACGTAGTCCAGGAACTCCGCGGCTTCAGCCCCTTCTATCAGCGCCCTTCCCATGTGCGTCGTGTCGAAGACCCCGACGGCCTCCCTGACGGCCATGTGTTCGGGGATTATGCCCTCGTACCACACGGGCATCTCGAACCCTGCGTACTCGACAATCTTTCCGTATTTTCTGTGGTAGTCGTACAGGTGCGTCCTCTTCAAACCCGATACCACAAAAAGGTTTATCGAAACATTACCTATTATTGTTGTTCGATATGCTCACATTATACCCGATAAAAACGCCTCTCATATCCCCAGGAGACGATATCGTCTCCCTGATTCTCAAATCCGCCAAGGATAACGGGCTGCAGCTGATGGACGGAGACATAATGGCGGTTTCGAGCAAGGTTCTGTCCATAGCGAGCGGAAACATAATCCGCCTGTCCGACGTGAAGCCCTCCCAGAGGGCGCTGGAATACGCTGAGAGGTACGGCATGGACCCGAGGCTCGTCGAGGTGGTCCTCAGGGAGGCTGACGAGGTCCTCGGAGGAATCGAGGGCATCTTGCTCACGGTCAAGGACGGCATGCTGATGCCCAACGCAGGCGTGGACACGTCGAACGTCATGAAGGGGCACGTCGTCCTGCTTCCGAGGAACCCTTTCAGGACTGCGGATGAGGTTAGGCGTAGGTTGGTGGAGGAGACCGGCCGAAACGTGGGTGTAATCGTCGTGGACAGCAGGGTGATGCCGATGAGACGTGGAACCGTGGGGGTGGCCGTAGCCGTCTCGGGCTTCAGACCCGTCAGGGACTTCAGGGGAAGCAGAGACCTCTACGGAAACGTCCTGAAGTACACGCTACACTCCCTGGCGGACGACCTGGCATCCGCAGCCCACCTGCTCATGGGCGAGTGCCGTGAGATGGTTCCAGCAGTCCTGATAAGGGGGGCGCCGGTCGAGGTTGTGGAGTACCCCGTAGACGCTTCGGAGATGACCGTTCCGAGGGACTTGTGTCTCTACATGGCCTCCCTCAACGTCTCCGGTAGCCCTTAACCTCGACGGAGTCCACTGTGAACTTCAGGTTCTTCCCGCATTTGGGGCATTTGCCCCCGTACTCCTTTATTACGTCGCTGGGTGGCTTGACGGCGTTTCCCTCGTAGAACACGTAGCCGCATCCCGAGCAGATGATTCTTTGGGGCATCAACGATGAGACCGCTCGGCCGTTGATAAGGGTTTCCCCGCTCGGTCACGGTAAAGCCTTTAACGGTCTTTGGAGGATATGGTCTTGTAGGTGCGCCGGTTGAGGAGGCTTAAGAAACTCGTACCCAGAGTACCTAGGGACCTGGCCGTGGTGTTACTAGTGGTGTTCTCGATATTCCTGATGGCGGGTGGGGTCTACATGCTCGTCGACAAGCCTCCGTTTGCACTTTCCAGCGGTGGCAGGATAAGACCCGTGATGCAGAGGACGGGTCAGACGGTGTATGAGGGTGTGATATCGGCCATGCTCTACGGAGCCGTCTTCTCCGGCCTGCTGCTCTGCTACAGGGCCTCGGTGGCCTACAACCCGAGGGTGGCGAGGATGCTCTTGACCGTCGGCGTGTTGCTCTCGATTTTGAGTTTGGCTGGGTTATACTACATGGTATGGCTCAAGTGAATCCTCACTACCACGGCCTATCCTTGAGCTTTAGCAGGTAGGCGAGGGCGTTCGTCCCCAGGTGTATCGGTGGTGTGACGACGACTATGGCTATCACGTAGCTGAGCGGTATGCTCACCACAGGGGCGGTCAAGGCTACGGCTCCAGCCACGAAGTCCAGCTGGTCCCCCACCGGGAGGGGATCCCCCCTCTTCAGGCCGAGGCGTCTCTTCAGGAACGACACCGCCATGTCTCCGAGCATGGCTCCGAGGGACATGATGAACCCGATGAACGGCCTCTGCTGGAGGGCCCCTATCAGCGTCCCGGCGGCCAGGGCTAGGAAGAATCCCCTGAACGTCTTTCCGTCTCCGAGTATGCGTCTTCCGTCCACGAAGTTCCTGCCCAAGTCTATGGGCGTGCCGCCTCCGAGTACTACGGGTGTGGCGTTGGCGAAGTACGCTGGCAGGAAGAACCATATAGCCTCTCCTACAGTGACGAGGCAGTTGACGAGCATGTCACTCCACGTCAACTATGCCCCTCCTGGATATCCTGTACGGGAACCTCCTCCCTAAGTCAGGCTTCTCGGTGTAGGCGTACCTCATCCCGTCTTCTAAACTCAGCCTAACCGTCACGTCCGACCAGTACCGGAGTATCCTCTGAGCCACAGGCTTCTCCCCCTCACCGGGCGCCGAGGTCACCTGGCTTAGCAGTAGGACGGCCAGGTCGAGCCGTCTGGCCTGTTCCACGAGCTCCGCCACCTGCCTGTTCAGTACCCTGTTGAGTGTGAAGGCCCTTTCCCCGGCGAGTTCGGCCCTGTACAGCGTCGTCACGGTGTCGAAGGCCAGGAGCCTGAACCCCTCGAGCATCGAGTCCATACGTTCCACGAGTCTGTCCTGGCTCCAGAAGTCCTCGACTCTGAGGACGACAACCCTGTTCAGCGAAGCCCCCCAAGCCTCCGCTATCTGCGTGAACCTGAGGGGTGAGAAGCCCCCTCCTGCGTCCACGTAGAGGGCCTTCATGCCCAGCGAGGAGCATATGGCGACGCACTGCATGGCGAGTGTCGTCTTACCCGTTTCGGCCTCTCCGTAGACCAGCGTGACAGAGCCTGTCTCAAGGCCTCCTGTGAGTGCGTCGTCCATGGCCCTGCATCCTGTGGTGAGCTTCAACCCCGGGCTCTCCATGAAAGCCTGTCTGAACGGCTATTTATAGCCCTTAACACATGAAGTATCTGTTGGTGGCATGACCGTTTTCAGGGAGGGTGGCATAGCCAAGCTGGATTTCGAATACGTTCCACCCCACCTCCCCCACAGGGAGGAGTACGTCTCCCAGATACTCGGCTTCCTCAAGAAGGTCATGGTGGACGAGCCCGGCTCCACGTCGGGCAGGGTTCTGATAGTCGGCAGGAGCGGGACGGGCAAGACGGTCACAGCCAGGAGGGTCGAAGAGGAACTTCTCAGAGCTTCCTCCAGGAGCGGCGTGGACGTCAGATGCGTCCACGTAAACTGCCGCATGGTCGGGAGCGAGTTCGCCCTCATCCAATCCATCCTCAGGGCCTCAGCCCCCGAGCTCCCGCTCAGAGGCTACAGCTCCCTAGAGCTCCTCAACGCGTTGAGGGACTACCTGGAGGACGGAGACAGGTACCTGCTCGTAGTCCTCGACGAGCTCGACTACTTCGTCCGGGTGAGGGGTGAGGACCTGCTGTACGAGTTCACGAGGGTGATGGACGCCAAGCCTGGCCGACAGAGGATGAGCTTCATATTCATAGCAAGGTCCGAGGAGTTCATAGACGAACTCAGCCCGGCCACCCTCTCCAGGTTCAGGCCTCAGCTCAGGTTCAGGTTCAAGCCCTACAAAGCCGAGGAGCTCTACGACATACTGTCCGAACGGGTCGAGGAGGCCTTCGTGGACGGAGCCGTCTCCGAGGAAGTTATCAGGTTCGTAGCCAAGAACGCAGCGGAGTTCGGGTACGGGGACGCCAGGTACGCCATACAGCTCCTCCTCGTCGCAGGCCTCGCCGCCGACAGGGATGGAAGCAGGGAGGTCCTCCCGGAGCACGTCAGGGAGGCCCAGGAGGCCACGGACCCGAGGGTCAGGGAGGAGGACATCCTGTCGCTTTCGAAGGACGGCAAGGCTCTGTTGCTGGCTTTGGCTAGGACCCTTATGGACAGGAGGGATGCGGCGTACGTTCCGTTGGGGGAGGTCTTGGAAACCTACGCCCTCGTATGCGAGGAGTACGGCCTCAGGCCCGTGGAGAAACCCGTCTTGAGGCAGCTCCTCAGGGAGCTTGAGCTGACTGGACTGGTTTCCTACGGTGAGGGTGGGTCCGTGGGGATACCCGGCGTGAAGGTTGGGGTGTTGGAGAAGGTGGTTTCATCCATACTCGGAGGTGGGGAACCTGCCGGTCAGGGTGGTCTGGGATAGGGGCGTCGTCGTCGAGTGTGACGGGAAGAGGATAGCCCTCGACCCCCAGAGACCCCCACCGGGCTGTAGGGAAGTCTTCATAACCCACGCCCACACAGACCACTCCAGGGCCCTGTGCTACAGGTGGCCTACGAAGTACCTGACCGAGGAAACGCTGGACATAACCAGACGATGCGGAAGGCCTGTCAGGGGCCGGGTGGAGCTCCTCAGCGTGGGCGAATCCGTCACGGTGGGCCCCTTCGAGGTGGTGGCCCACGACGCAGGCCACATCCTCGGCTCCGTGGAGTACGAGGTCAGGACGCCTGAGGGGACGATACTGTACACGGGCGACCTGGGCCCCTCAGCCGAGCCCGTGGAGTGCGACCTGCTCATAATCGAGGCGACGTTCGGCTCACCTGTGTTCAACTTCCCCAACAGACGCAGCGTTGCGATAGACATGGTGGTCTGGGCGCTGGAGGAGGTCCTCCCCACAGGGAAGATACCCGCCTTCAGGGCCGACCACGTCGGAAACGCCCAGGAAGTGATATCCATATTCAACAGGTACACGACCGTACCCGTCGTGGCCCACCCCCTCGTGTCCAGAGTGTGCGAGGCCTACAAGGCCCACGGGGTCCGTCTCAGGTACGTGGACGCTTCTTCGAGCGAGGGTGAGGCGCTCCTCGAGTCCGGTAAGTGCGTCTACGTGGCTCCAAAGTTCGTAAGGCCATCGAGGCTGGACAGGCTTGAGTGGGCGTTCGTGTCGGGGTGGGCCAGCGTCCTCAGATGCTTCGGCAGGCCGTTTCCCCTCAGCGACCATGCGGACTTCAAGAAGCTGATGGAGTTCGTCTCTAGGTCCAGCCCGAAGATGGTTCTCACGTTCCATGGAGGGGGGTTCGAGAGGTCCTTCTCGAAGAAGGTCATGGAGGACCTCGGCGTCTACGGAGCCCCCCTCAGGGACCTGCGGAGCCTCGTCTTGAGGAGGGGTCTCCGGAGGGTCGGTGTGTGCGAGGGGGAGATACTCAACTTGGTCAGGATGCCGGGCTTCGTGTACAGCGAGGAGTGGATAGTCAAGCAGCTTTCGTCCAGGGGGTTCTCCCAGCCGGAGGTGTCGGAAGCCCTCTCGAACCTTGTTTCCACAGGTCTGGTCAGGAGGGTTGGGGGTGGATACACGCTCTAAGGTTCAGGAGCTCCTGAAGGCTTTGGGCAGCCCCGTGAGGCTCAGGATAATCTTGGCCCTCGACGAGCTCCGGGAGGCAACCCTGTACAGGCTTTCCTCCTGGACGGGCGTTAAGAGGACGCTCCTCAGGAAGCACCTGGAGACGCTGGTCTCCTGCGGTGTATGCGTGAGGAAGGTCCACGGCGACGTCCTCCTCTACTCGCTCAACCTAGACGACGAGAGGGTCGGCCGGCTCGTGGATGCCCTGAGGGAGCTCCTTAGAACTCCGTAATACGTGATACCACTCTAATACTTTTGGGGTCCCCCTTAGGCCGTGATGCCCTCCACCCCTTAAATACCGTCCCGGGAAGCCGTCCACTGATGGGCGACTGTAAGACCAGCCCCCTGCCTGGGATATTAGGGTGGGGCTTCTGCGTCAAAGAAGGTGAGAACATAATCTCCGTCTGGTGGTCCGCAGACTCCCCAACCCCGACGCTCAAGGTTAGGAGGGTTCCGAGGCATGGAGGTCCCTGAGGGTATACACGAGCTGGAGAAGATTAAGGGCGTCGGTCCGTCAATCGCCGAGAAGCTTTGGAAGGCTGGTTACACGACGATAGAGGCCGTGGCCACAGCCCCGGTTAGGGAGCTCATGGAGAAGGCCAAGCTGGGGTACGACGGGGCTCTGAAGCTGAGCATGGAGGCAAGGAAGCTTGTGGCTAAGGACTTCGTCCTCGCCCTCGAAGTCTGGGAGAGACGTAAGTCCCTCAGGAGATTGTCCACGGGCTCCAGGAGTCTGGACGAGATACTCGGCGGAGGGGTTGAGACGCAGGCCGTGACGGAGTTCATAGGCGAGTACGGAGCCGGGAAGACGCAGCTCTGCATGACGCTCAGCGTCATGGCCCAGCTACCCGAGGAGGATGGGGGCTTGGGGGGTAAGGTTGTGTACATAGACACGGAGGGGACGTTCATCCCGGAGAGGATTTCGCAGATAGCGTCCTCCATGGGCCTGGAGCCTGAGGAGGTTCTCAGGAACATAATCGTGGCTAGGGCTTACACGAGCGACCACCTGATGCTTCTGATAGACCACCTGTTCGACCTGTGTCCCAGGGAGAACGTAAAGCTCGTCGTCGTGGACTCGATAATATCCCACTTCAGGAGCGAGTACATAGGGCGTGAAAGCCTATCCGAAAGACAGCAGAAGCTGAACAGCTGCCTCCACAAGCTGCTCAGACTGGCCGAGATATACAACATGGCCGTCGTCCTGACGAACCAGGTTCAGGCAAACCCGTCCGTCATGTACGGAGACCCGACGAGGCCCGCCGGGGGCCACGTCCTCGCCCACGCCTGCACCCACAGGGTTTACCTAAGGAAGGCCCGCAAGGGTGTTAGGATAGCCAGGATACTCGACTCACCGTACCTGCCGGAGGCTGAGGCCAGGTTCGTCATAACCGAGCGTGGCGTAGAGGACGTGGAGGAGTGAGGTCAGGCTTATCCATAGCGCCCCGAAACCTCTTATCTGGGGTGCCCTGTTGAGGCCGTTTAAGGGCAGGGACATAATCTCGATAAAAGACCTGACGAGGGAGGAGATCGACCACATACTCAAGACAGCCTCGGACATGAAGCCCCTGGCCGAGAAGGGCTCCGACATGCTCAGGGGCAAGATACTCGCCACCCTCTTCTTCGAGCCGAGCACGAGGACACGCCTCAGCTTCGAGGCGGCCATGCTCAAGCTCGGAGGCTCCGTGATAGGCTTCTCCGAACCCAAGACTTCCTCAGTGGCCAAGGGGGAGACGCTGGCCGACACGGTCAGGACGGTCCAGAACTACTGCGACGTCATAGCCATAAGGCATCCTCTCGAAGGGGCCGCCAGGTTCGCCGCGGAGTTTGCCGACGTTCCCGTGATAAACGCCGGGTCCGGTAGTGAGGAGCATCCCACCCAGGCCCTGCTGGACCTCCACACCATCTTGGATGAGAAGGGTCGTATAGACGGCCTGACTATAGGGCTGTTAGGCGACCTGAGGTACGGTAGGACTGTTCATTCCCTGGCGTATGCTTTGGCGATGTACGACGTCAGGCTGTACCTGATCTCTCCTCCGATGTTGAGGATGCGCCGTGAGGTTTTGGAGGACATCAGGGACCGTATAGAGGTGAGGGAGTTCGAAGACCTTTCCCAGGTGATAGGGGAGCTCGACGTCCTGTACGTGACGAGGATACAGAAGGAGCGTTTCCCGGACCCAACCGAGTACGAGAGGGTCAAGGGCTCCTACAGGATAGACCTGAAGACGCTGAGGGGGGCGAAGGAGGACCTGACGATAATGCACCCTCTCCCGAGGGTGGCTGAGATAGACCCCTCCGTGGACGCCCTCCCCCACGCAGCCTACTTCAGGCAGGTCAGACACGGCTTGCTCGTCAGGATGGCGTTGCTGGCGCTCATCCTGGGGGCAATCCCCTAGCCCCATACAGGTGATAGCGTCTTGGTGGAACGAGTTAACAGGAAGGTTAGGGTTGCTAAAAGGGTTTCCGAGGTACGGTACGCCATAAGGGACCTAATCGCACCGGTGAGGGAGCTGGAGAAGAAGGGTAGGAGGATACTGTACCTCAACATAGGGGATCCCCTGAAGTACGATTTTGACACGCCGGGCCACATAAAGGAGGCGCTGAACAAGGCTGTGGCCGAGGGGAAGAACTGGTACAGCGCCTCCGAGGGTCTTCCGGAGCTTCGGGAGGCCATATGCGAGAAGGAGAAGAGGTTCAACAACGTGGACATAACGCCCGACGACGTCATAGTCACGGCGGGGGTATCCGAAGCCATAAACTTCCTGTTCGGAGCCCTCGTAGAGCCTGGAGACGAGGTCCTGCTCCCAGGCCCCACTTACCAGCCCTACATATCGTTCGCCAGGTTCTACGGAGCCAAGGTCTTCGCCTACAGGACGATCGAGGAGGAGGGTTGGGAGGTGGACGTGGACGACCTCAGGTCCAAGATAACGGACAGGACGAAGCTGATCGTCATCATAAACCCGAACAACCCTGTCGGCTCCGTCTACGGGGCGGACAGGCTTAAGGAGGTTCTAGACGTGGCCGGGGAGCACGGCATACCCGTGGCGGCGGACGAGATGTACGACAGGATAGTCTACGAGGACTGCTTCACGAGCGTGGCCTCTCTGACGGAGGATGTCCCAGTCATAGGCCTAAACGGCTTCTCCAAGGTCTACCTGATGACCGGGTGGAGGCTCGGGTACGTGTACTTCAAAGACCCTGAGGGGGTGCTCACGCAGCTCAAGGAGGCGATGGTCAAGGAGGCCAGGATAAGGCTGTGCGCCAACACACCTGTCCAGGTGGCGGCTGTGGAGGCTTTGAGGGGTCCGCAGGACCACGTGGACCGGATGGTTTCTAAGCTTAGGAAGCGTAGGGACATAGCCTACAAGAGGCTCAACGAGATGGACGGCATATCAGCCGTCAGGCCTAAAGGGACGTTCTACATATTCCCGAAGGTGGACGCCGTCGGCAGGGTTTGGAAGACGGACAAGGACTTCGTGCTCAACCTCCTCCACGAGGAGGGTGTCCTGGTAGTCCACGGCTCAGGCTTCGGGGTCGAGTACGGTTCAGGCCACTTCAGGGCCGTGTTCCTACCACCGCCAGACGTGCTGAACGAGGCTTTCGACAGGCTGGAGGCCTTCATGAAGAGACACTTGGGCTGAGGGGGGAGTGATGGTTCAGAACCTCTGAACTCAGGTCATCGGCCTAGAGGCCTACCATGTTCCGACGCTCATCACCACCGAACTGAAGTTTCCGTGAAGCCTGATAGGTTTTTCCCTAAAACTCTCCAGAACAACTTATTGGGTTGAGCCTACACGAGTACGCCGCCGTGGTCAAGAACCTGAGGGGCGTCATATACTCCAGGCTTAAACCGAGCGAGTTCGAGGAGAGGCTGACGTGGCTCGGTAAGAGGTTCAGGTACAGGAACCTCGGCCTAACTCCTACAGTCCTGTCCACGTACGGGGAGGTCGTCCAGAGGTTCCTCGGTAAACCCCTCCTAGAGCTTAAGCCCCCCGTCAAGGGCCTCACGGAGCTTGTGGAGACCTACTCGGAGCTTCTGGATCTGCCCGTCCCCGTCGTGGAGGCCTACTGCTACGCCTCGATGTACGTGTCCCCGATGATAGTCCTGGACGGTGGATGCCTCGGAGACCTGGAGCCGATAACCGTGGACAGGGTTCTCGTCAAGGGGCCGCTGACGGACAGGGACTACAAGCTCCACATGAGGATAGCCGACTACACGGTCCTAGACTTCTACAGGTGGGCCACTTCGGGAGCCCTCGAAGCCCTGAGGAAGGTTTCCGGAGGTCTTGACGTCTCCGACCTAGTGGAGGAGAGGGTCAAGAAGGTTAAGGACGACAAGAAGAGGTTTTGGAGAATAATGTCTGGGAAGGGTAGTCCGTTCCTGCTGTACCTCGACCTCCTGCCCAAGCTTGCGGAGAGAGTCACACCCGACAGGGCTTCGGAGCTCCTGGAAAGGTACGGCGAAGTCGCCCCCGCCACACTGGCGATAGTATCGGCGGTCGTCGTCTAAGCCTTCAGCGGAACCACGCGGGCCGCTGAGGCCTTGAACTGCATGTAGACTCTGTCCCCCTTCGTGAGGCCGAGCTCCTCGTACGCTCCTCGGGTTATCAGGGCCCTCAGCTTGACTCCGTCCTTGCGGGCCTTGACAAGCTTGAGGGGTCCCTTATCCTCTACTGAGGCGACGTGGAGCTCCAGGACGTTCCTCGCACTTCCCTGCTGAGGTGTTTTGGACACGACGATGTCTTCGGGCATGACGAAGACCAGAACCCTCTCTCCCTCCCTTAAAGGACTCCGATGTATGGCGACCACGTCCACACCCGGCGACGCCCGTACAACGGCCACACCGCCTCTCCAGTCTGACACGGTTCCTTTGATGACGTTGGGTCTACCCGTAAGCCAAGCAACTTCGAGGCTCTCAGGTCTTCCGAAAACTTCGGAGGGCTTTCCGACCTGGACTATTTTGCCTTCTGCCATGACGGCTATTCTGTCCCCGAGCTCCGCAGCCTCGATGGGATCGTGGGTCACGTGAAGAGCTGTGAACCCGAGGCGTCCGTGGAGTTCCTTGAGAAAATCCTTGATAGACTCTCGGGTCTTTGCGTCGAGGCTACTGAGGGGTTCATCTAAGAGGATTGCTTTTGGCTCGACTACAAGTGCCCTGGCCAACGCAACTCTCTGCATCTCGCCGCCGCTCAACGTTTTCGGACTTCTCTGGAGCAGGTGCCTTATACCCATTACCTCCGACACCTCCAGAACCCTTCTTTTAACTTCCTCTTCCGGAACACGTCTAGCTTTGAGGCCGTAGGCTATGTTCTCGAACACGGTCAGGTGAGGCCACAGAGCGTAGTCCTGAGGCACAAATGACAGGCCTCTACGCTCAGGTGGAAGCTTTGTGACATCGACGCCGTCGATGACTATCTTACCCTCCAGAGGCTTCCAGAAACCTGCGATCGTCTCCAGCAGGATGGTCTTACCGGCTCCGCTCGGACCCATTATTACTCCATACTCGCCCCTGCCGATCATAAGTCGCTCAACCTTGACGTCGAAGCCTCCAGCCTTGACGTGGAGACCTCTAACTTCGATCACCTAAACCACCTCAGAAATCTCAGGCCTGCCAGGACTGCGAGGCTGGCTACTAGGAGTATGAGCGAGAGGCCTGCGGCGGCTCTCAGGCCCCTAATGGCAAGCCACTCGAGGACGAGGACGCTTCCAACTGTTGGGTGGTAGGCGACCACCATTATGGCGCCTACTTCGCTTATCGACCTGGCCATGCTCATAAGCCAGCCCGTTGCCACAGCCCTGGAGGCCAGTGGAAGTGAGACGGTTAGGAAGACTCTTGTTGGAGATGCTCCTAGGCTTCTGGCAACGAGTTCTAAGTCCACGTCCACAGAGTCGAATCCCCTCCTGGAGAAGTCCACGGCGAAAGGTGCGGATACGAATGTCATGGCGAGGACGATCCCCCAGAAGCTGTCCTCGATCCTTAGGCCGAGAGGTGTCAGGGCTGAGCCTAGGGGACTTCTGCTACTGAATGCGAGGAGGACGGCTATGCCGGCGACTGTGTGTGGAAGTATCAGTGGTAGGTCGAGTATACTTTCCACGAGACCCTTACCCTTGAAGTCGAGCCTGCTTAGTATGTAGGCTAGGGGTACACCGAAGATCGTGGAGAGTGTGGCTGAGAGAGCTCCAGCCTCGAGTGATAGAGCCACGGCCTTTAGGGCCTCAGTCCTCAAAGCCTCCGAGACGGCTGAAGCTCCTTTGAGGGCGAGGAAGAGTATGGGTATGGTCAGCATGGCGACTACTATGCTTGCGAAGCCCGAGAGAGCTAGTAGGAAGTTCCTCGCTCCAGACAGGAGACCCGCTTTCTTGCTCAACCCCCAATCAGCTCCTTAAGCCATTGGGGAGGGGCTCCGACTACGAACGGGTTTTCCAAGGGCCTGAAGCCGTCCTCTATGAGTATCTGCCGCCCCTCGTCGCTCAGCAGGAGTTCCACGAACCTGATCGCATCATCCTGATGGATTGCGCAGTTTGGAACCGTGACGCCGTACGCTATCGAAGACCCGGGTAGCGTCTGGGTGGAGCCCCCAGCCCCAACGATCTTTACGGCAACCCTCGAGTACAGGTCGTCCATGTCGGGGTTAGCTAGGTTTATCTCATCTGGGAGTTCCACAAACTTCAGGCCTTTGGTCTGTGCAACGTTCCTGTACTCGAAGGCGTAGTCCAGAACCCCAGCCTCTAGGAGCGAGACGAGGTCCACCGACTTATCCCTCACGAACACCTTGGGGGAGTCGGGTTGAAGCTTCGTGGCATCGATGAGGAGGCATGTTCCGTTGTCCGTGTAGGTTATGGATGCGTGCTCTTCAAGCATTCTGAGTGGCTTCTTTGTGCCGTAGTGTATTGAGGCTAAGGCGAGAACCATGAGGGCCCTGTAACCGCATGGGTCTCTGTTGGGGTTCGAAAAGCCTACTCGAACATCGTCCCTTAACAGTATCTCGAGCCAGTTTTCGGAGCTTATCTTATCTGCGTAGAGACTTTTGTCCGTGTACGCCAACACCATCTCGTTGGAGGCAAATACGAGGACCCAGCCGGCGTATCCTCCGTCGAACATCATGTCCCTAACAAGTCTATAGTCGGCCACCATGAGCACGTCACATGGGCGTCCCAAATCTGTGACCATTCTGACGGCGTAAACACTACCGCTCGGCTTGTTCACAACCCGGATTCCATACTCCCTGCTCAGGACTGCCCCCATATCCTCAACCACTTTTGTGAGGCTTCCAGCGTGGAAGATTATCAGCTTCCTGGTCTGTTTGGCTCCCCAAGTCCAGAAGCCTACGACTGCTGTTACTGCTATGACGATGGTTATCGCCGCGTACGTCCAGCGCTTCATTATCAATTATCGGATATCGGATAATAATATAAATCTTAGCGCCGACCTATAGAATCGTGATGAACAACCTCATAGACCAGGTGGAGGGGGAAGTCCAGGCGGTGCTGAAGTTTAAGGGCGAGATCATATTGGACAGCGAGCTTGCGGATCTCCTGAGGCTTGTGGACGAGACGGGGTCCCTCCTCTCTGCATGCCGGTTGCTTGGCATGCCTTACTCTAGGGCTTGGGAACGTATTTCTAGAGTTGAAAGGAAGCTGGGAGTAAGGGTTGTACACTCGAGAAGAGGCGGCCGGGGAGGTGGGATGAGGCTCACGGAGTACGGGAGAATGTTGCTCGACAAGTACTCTAGGTACGAGAGGAAGGTTAGGGTGGCAGTTTCTCCTAGGGCCGTCGGAAAGCTCGCTGAGCCTGACCTAACCTTGGCACACAGCCATGACCCCATACTCACGGTGTTGTTAGAGCGGCTAAGGTCGGAGGGACTGGATGTGGAGGACGCTTGCGTCGGGTCTGGGATGGCCCTGGCGTCCCTAAGCCTTGGGGAGGTGGATGTGGCCGCCTCACACCTGTACGACCCTGAGACAGGCGAGTATAACGTCCCCTACCTGCACAGGTACTGGCTGGACGGCAGGACATCCGTGATAGGCGGGTACATGAGGGAGTTAGTGTTTGCTTTCAGCCCAGACGTGGAGCCGATGGATGTTGAGGAGACCGTTAAGGCCCTGCTGGATGGTAAGCTTAGGCTTGTGAACAGGAACGTGGGGTCGGGTACGAGAGTCTATCTCGACCACTTGCTCTCAGAGTTCTCCGAAGGAAGATTCTTCGAAAAGATAAGAGGCTACGGGTACCAAGTCAACACACACGATGACGCCGCCAGGGCAGTGGCAGCTGGGAGGGCTGACGTGGGCCTGATGTTGCGGGCTTCCGCTGAGTACTACGGCCTGAAGTGTACGCACGTGGCTTGGGAGAGGTTCGAGTACATAGCCTTGAACGACAGGCTCGGCAAGAAGGGTATGTCGTCTCTGAAGGATATCCTAGAGTCGGATTGGCTGAGGGGGCTTCTGGAGAACACCTCCGGGTTCAAGCCTCTTGAGGCTTCATAGGAGGCTACGCCTCCGCCTCGCTTGAAAGTGGGGCAGCATTTGCTAATGCCTACACAAACAGCTCCATGGAGAATGGTCTCTCATAGTTTTGGGCTGTCTCAAGTGGATAGGTTATGGGGTGAAGGAGCTGACATAGCTGACGATGAGCCTACAGACCGCTGCGAGTTGATGGATCAAAAGTTCTATTAAGGACTTGTAGACCACCTTCGTGACCGTGACTGTTGGTGGCTCGACCTCGGAAGAGATGTGCACTTCGTACTCAATGACGCCTTGTTCAGGTCCCGTTTCAACTATGAGTGCCGGCGGTCCTGTCCCGAAGGAAGTGTCTATGTGAATGTCTCGAGAGAGGTGAAAAGAGAACTTAAGCGCCTTTTCCTCTCCGGGACCCACGTAACGGCTTATCTTCCCGGTGTTGAGGGATGGAGGTGATGACGGGGAGTGGAATATCTCGAGCACTTGATACTCGACTGTAAATGTTCCCCCATATTCATCGACATTTTTAATCACAACACAGCCGACGACGTTTCCGTCGTCGACAGTCCTAAGATACCCGTAAGTGACTTCGTACTCGACGCTGCGCTCATACCCTACTTCAACTGGGATCATCGGAATAGAGAGAATGACCAAAACCACCGTTATTCCGAAGATCAACCTCTTGTGCGGAAGCTCCCTGATCCTCTTAACTAAAAACTTCATCCATACACTTGTGTTTGATTTGATCTTCTATATGTACTCCTCCTTCTGCGGGTTCAGGTACGTGAAGTAGTCCGATATGGCTGACTTGTCTTCTATGTCCTTGTCGTGTATCAGGTGTGCCTCGACTTCCTGTGTGAAAGCGGTTGTTGAACCCCTTGGAAGCGACACCGCCTGATCTATGAGATCAAGCGGGAACGGAAGGCCTGTGGCTGGGTTGTGGAAGTCTACGAAGAGTCTTGCAAACTCTTTGACATCTGTTCCTTCAACCACCTCTACCTCGAACGGGGGTGTCGTTTTGGAGTACCTCACGTAGTATCTCTCCAGCTTAGGTATGTCGTTTGGGTCCATCAGGAGGTCCTTTTCGAATATGGACTTCAGGGCTTTTCTTGCCCTTACCATAAGGCGCTTTATCTTTTTCTTGTCTATGGGTTTGCCCCTATACTTTTCGTGCATGTACAGTCGGTACATCCTTGTGTACACGAACGGACTTTCACCACGCAGGAACTTCTTGTACGACCATATGGTCATGGGGGGCATAAGCATCGTTAAAATGTGTTTGTCGCGGTCTCTGAGACACTTCTCCCAGCCCAGGTTATACAGTAGCCAGCCGTCTATGGCTCTTCCGCTGCTGCGCCTTATCACGCACACAGCTCTGCCAGTTTCCATCAGCTCCAATGTCATGTCCCTGATCTCTTCCACCAGATCCTTTCCGGTCTTTATCTCCCTGTTGCTGTAGAACCCCTCAATGGGCTTCTTGAACTCGACACCGTGTATGTACCTGCAGAAGCTGGCGAAGTAGAAGTACGGGCCGTCCAGGATCACGAAATCCACGTTCTTATGCTTGTAATAAGCTTCAAGGGCAGCCTTTCTCTCGGCGAACGCCATGGCGAGCTTGAGCAGGAACTTGAAGACCTTGAGGGACTCGGTCCAGCTGAGCGAAGCCGCATAGTAGTTCTCGTCGGTTAGGCTCTTGCCCTCAAAGGCCATGTAGCCTGCTGTGTATATCCCGAAGGATGAGCCCAGCCTGATGCTCGGAACCATGGACATGGATCCGTCGGCCACTATGACGTTTCCCTCGGTTTTGCTTCCGATTTTGGTGAGGCTTTCCTTGAACTGATCGCTTTTTGAGAACTCCTCACCC